>CAYWXI010000001.1:0-198564 GCA_964462015.1 uncultured Bacteroidales bacterium
GAAAGTTTTGAAACCCCAAGATTATTAAGCGAAAAATTATCAAATACACCAATCTGCCATTGGTCGAAATCCACATCACTGCCCATTGCGTTGATTCCTTTCTTATAATTAAGTTTAATAATAGGATATTTTGTACCATAGTTTTGTTTGTAGTCAGGATATGTAGCATATTTTTGCCCGAATTTGATCTCAAATCCCAAATTAATAATAAATGCATTGTTAGATTCAAAAGCCGGTTTGTAATTGGTCTTATCAAGCGGATCATTTGAAGAGAATTCTTTATCAGGATAATTAAAAACCGTAAAATCGGAATTATTTACCAATGCTGAGCGTTTTGCGTATTCGGTAGAAATAGAAAAGTTTAATCCATTAAATATTTCGCTGCCAAAACCGGAGCTTATATATTCTTTTTGGTAATATTTTGCGAAGTTATCTTTAAGAAAAACAGTATAAACAGTATTTGTAAAATCTGAAATTGGATTTTGGTTATTAAATTGAAAACTATTTTTACCCCCTCTTAAATAAACATACCGTCTTTTTAAATTATCAAATCTGTAATACCCTGAAAATCCATAATAAATATTATTATTTGTAAAACTGTATTTCAACAATGAACTTACAGCAAGGAATCTGCGATCCTCAAAGCTTTTTCTGAAATATGGCCTGAAATTAATTTTAAAACCTTCAACCGTATTATACGATAAAAATGCATTCGACAGAGAATTAATACCATAACCTATTTTTGAAAATGAATTATAATAAGAATACCCGCCCCAAAGAATCCGAAGAGGTTTGAATTCATTGTTTGCCTTGTTCACAGAGTCGCGGTATTCTTTAGATTCATGTACAAGTAAAATGGAATCACCCTCATGATAATTTATTATTTCTTTTTCAGTAAGAACGGTCTGGCGGGTATTTTTCCAATAAACCGAATCCATATTTTTACTTTCTTCAGTAACTTTGAATACTTCATTACTGAAAAATTTATCCGGAAAATTCTGATTAACTTTATAATCGGTAAAGAAACCAATAAAATTTGTTGAAGCTTTAAATCCAAAAGCTTTGAAATACATTGTTAAATGTAGAGATAGAGGCATACGAATTGAATCGTTTACAGGAACAAAAACCTGTCTGACAAGGAGGCTGTCAGTCATTTCAATTTGTGAATCTTTCGTAATGCAAAGATCAAGACTGTGGATACTCCATTTTTTATCAACAATATAAATATATCCTTTAAAAACATTATCTGATTTTCGTTTCGGGATGACTTCAATTTTATAAATCATTTCATCATTATCGATAAATGATTCAATAAGTTTGTATTTATAGTAAAAAAGTGCATTTCCGGCAATTGGTGAAACAAATGACCTTTCTGAAAAACCAATCGGTATCAGGTTTTTATAGAAACTTATTAAAAGAATATCTGCACGATTAAAACTATATGAATTTTTGGTTCCCGATACTTTTGAAGCAATCATAATCTCCTTCTGTTTATCCGGTTTTTGGCTATAATAATCACTAACCGATTCGCTGAGGTATATTAAACCCAGGTCGGAAGAGTCAGGCATATCTTCTTTTTTTACCAGAAAAAACTTCTCAGGAATTTCATCTAAAGTTATATTGCTTTTCATATACATCTTTGTAGAATACGATTGAACTTTATTTAGATGATATTTCCTTCTTTTAATGGCTTCACGGATAATCGGATAAGCCGGATCTTCTGCATCAGCTGTCACAACAAATTCCTGAAGCAAAATTTGTTCGGGTTGCATTATTACTTTTAGTGGAGAAGGATTATTATCCAATTCTACTTTGATCTTTACAATTTTATATCCAACGTATTGAAAGATTACAGTGGTCGTTTTTATAAGATTGACTGACATTTGAAAATTCCCTTCAAAATTTGAAGTTGTACCTGATGTTGTTCCATCGATATAGATGTTCACAAATGCAAGTGGATCACCATAATTATCGGTAACTTTACCGGAAATTATCATTTCTGAATCGTTTGATGGATTTGCCGAAGAATTATTAATTCCAAATAAATAAAAAAGGGAGATAATAATGCAAAACCTGATAAGAGTATTTTCTTTAAGCATATGTAATGATTTAATTTTTCACTTTATTGACGAATAAGCAATTAAATTGTTACTGCAATTAACAAAATTAAATAAAATTGAACATGTTAAAAAAGCTTAAATTAATTTTTAAATGAAATCCAACGTAAAATTTTGAAAATTTAATCTTTTTTAATATTCAGTTACTCAACTTAATATAATAGATTTTAATTTTTTTTAAAAAAACACTTGACAAATTAAAATTTTGTTATAAATTTGCAACTATTACAAAAATGAAATAGTAACAATTATGAAAACTATAGAAAAATACTTAACGGACTCAGGCATAAAGCCTTCTTATCAGCGAATAAGAATACTCTCTTATTTATTGAATAACAAAAATCATCCTACTGTTGAAATGATCCATAAGGAATTAATTCATGACATACCTACTTTATCAAAAACAACAGTTTACAATACATTAAAACAGTTTGTTGAAAAAGGTATTACTCAAATAATTAATATTGAGGATAATGAAACACGCTATGATGCTGATATTTCTACTCATGGGCATTTTAAATGTATAAAATGTAACAAAGTATTTGATTTTCACTTTGATAATAAGAATTTTGAAATTAATGATCTGGAAGACTTTGAGTTTCTTCAGACGCATTTATATATAAAAGGAATTTGTAAAACTTGTAAATATTTAATAAACACTAAAAATTAAAAAAAATGGAAACATTAATAGGAAAAAAAGCGCCTTTATTTAAGGCAAAAGCAGTTGTCAATGGAAACGATATGGTTGATAACTATTCATTAGAACAATTTATCGGGAAAAAAGAAGTAGTATTTTTCTTTTACCCACTTGATTTCACCTTTGTATGTCCGACTGAATTGATAGCCTTTCAGCGAAAAATCGAAGAATTCAAAAAACGAAATGTAGAAGTTGTGGCATGTTCAGTCGACTCTGAATTTTCGCATTGGGCATGGTTGAACACCGAGCAAAACAACGGTGGAATTAAAGGCGTAAAATATCCGGTTGTTGCTGATCTTGATAAAACAATTTCTGAAAGTTTTGGAGTTCTTGCAGGAGAATACGATTATGATGATGATGGAAAATTAATTTTTGAAGGAGCTCCGGTTGCATTCCGCGGTTTGTTTTTAATTGATAGAAAAGGTGTTGTTCGTCATTCGTTAATAAATGACCTGCCTCTTGGAAGAAGCGTTGATGAGGCTATAAGAATGGTTGATTCCCTCCAACATTTTGAAAAGTATGGCGAAGTTTGTCCTGCTAATTGGAAAGAAGGTGAGGATGCAATGAAGCCATCGGCTGATGGAGTTGCTGATTATTTAAGTAATCATTAAAGGATTTATACAAGATGCAGGATACAAAATACCGGATGCTGGAGAATAGAAACGTATTTATTGAATCAATATCCAATAAAATTTAGAAATAATTTTATATATTTCGTATCTTGCATCCTGAATTGTTAAATTATAGACATATTAACTTATAAAAAATAGAAATCATGAAAATAAATAAATACGAAGATATCTCTCAAGTTGAAAGAGAAGCAAAAAAAGATTATATTGACAGGCATTCGGCTTTTGTACATTGTGAAAATGAAGCGAAAGCAGGCGAAAAGTTTAAAGTAAAAGTAAAAGTTGGTGATCAATATAAACATCCAGATGATCCTGATCATTATATTGCCTGGGTACAATTGTGGAATGGTGAAAAAATGCTGGCAAAGGCTGATTTTATTGAAGGCGCTTTAGGAAACCAACCTGAAAATCTTGAAGTAGATTTTTACATTGTTCCTAATAAAAATATGAATCTTATTGCTCATGCATTTTGTACAAAGCATGGTTTATGGCAAAGTGAAGAAGTTTTAGTTGAAGTAAAATAATGCAAGATACAGGATACAAGATACAGGATACAAGATACAGGATGCAAGATACATGATGTAAAATAAAATAAGGACATGTTAAAATGAAAAGTTATAGAGATTTACAAATTTATCAATTAGCAAAAAGTTTAGCTATAAAAGTTCACAAGATGTCAATGAACCTACCAAAATATGAATTATATGAGGAGGGTAGTCAAATTAGAAGATCATCAAAATCTGTGGGAGCTAACATTGTTGAAGGATACGTTAAACGTAATTATAAGAGTGACTTTTTACGATCAATAATTATTGCTTGGGCGGAATGTGATGAGACTATTTATCATCTTGAAATGTTATTTGAGACAGGTTCATTCACAAATGAAAATGAATTCCGTTTTCTAAAAAGTGAATATGAAAAATTGAGTAGTATGTTGAATAAGTTTCATCAATCTGTATTTGAAAAACATATAAGTTCTAAATAATACTATATCCTGTATCATGTGTCCTGAATCTTGTATCTTGTATCCGTTATCTTGTATCTTGAATTGCGAATAATAAACAGTAAAAATTTAACAAAAATGATTAGTAAAAAAATCGAAAAAGAAATCAATGAACAGATCAATGCGGAATTTTGGTCGGCATATTTTTATTTATCAATGTCAGCTTACTTTGTAAGTAAAAATCTTCCGGGTTTTGCAAATTGGATGAGGGTTCAATATCAGGAGGAAATCTCACACGCTTTGAAATTTTTTAATTATTTGAATGACAGAGGAGGAAGAGTGATTTTAGCCCCAATAAAGGAAGTAAAAAGAGAATGGAAGGACGAAATTGAAGTTTTTCAGGATACATTAAAACATGAACAACATGTAACTGCTTTAATTAACAATCTTATAAATTCATCTATTGAGGAAAAAGATCATGCAACTAATAATATGTTACAATGGTATATTTCTGAGCAAGTTGAAGAAGAAGCAAATGTTGATGAAATTTTGCAGCAATTAATTTTGCTTGAAGGGAATAAATACGGTTTGTTGATGCTCGACAGAGAATTTAAACAAAGAACATTTGTTGATGAAACAATTGAAAATAAGTAAATAATTAATTAATATAAGTAAAATAGTATGGATTTATCAGTTAAATTTTTAGGCTTAGACCTCAAGAATCCAATTATAATTGGAAGCTCAGGATTAACAAATTCTGTAAAAAGGATTCAGGAACTTGAGAAAAATGGTGCAGCAGCTGTGGTTCTTAAGTCCCTCTTTGAGGAACAAATTTTAATGGAGTTTAATCATATTGCAAACAAGGACCAAGATAATTATCCTGAATTTGAGGATTACGTGAAATTTTATACTAAGGAAAAAAATCTTACCTCATATCTCAAGTTAATAGAGGATGCAAAAAAATCAGTTGATATTCCAATAATTCCAAGTATTAATTGCGTGAGCTCAATTGAGTGGGTTAGTTTCGCTAAAAATATTGAAAATGCCGGAGCCGATGCAATTGAATTGAATATATCATTACTGCCCTCAAATTTTGAATTAAGTGGTTCGGAAAATGAAAAAATTTATTTTGATATTATTGAAAAAGTAAAACAAAATATCAATATCCCTATTACTCTAAAAATGAGTTATTACTCAGCAGGTTTAGCAAATCTTATCCAAAAACTCAGCTGGACTCAACAAATTGATGCCTTTGTTTTATTTAATCGATTCTATAATCCTGATATTGACATAAATAAAAAAGAGATTATATCATCAAGTATATTAAGTACACCTCACGACATATTTACTTCTTTGCGATGGATTGCTTTATTGAGTGACACAATTGAATTACCTTTAGTTGCTACAACAGGAATTCACGATGGAAAAGGTGTTATTAAACAAATTCTTGCCGGAGCTCATGCAGTTCAAATGGTCTCATCAATCTATAAGAATGGAGATGGCTATGTAACAACTATATTAGAAGAAATAAAGAGTTGGATGAATAAAAACAATTATTCCAAACTTGATGATTTTCGTGGGATGTTAAATCAAAAAAAATCCGAAAAAGCTTCAACTTACGAGAGAGTGCAATTTATGAAATACTTTTCAGATAAAAACAATATTTAAATTTTTGAGTTATGAATTCAATTAAAGGTACACAAACAGAGCAAAATTTATTAAAGTCGTTTGCCGGTGAATCTCAGGCAAGAAACAGATATGAATTTTTTGCGAAACAAGCAAAAAAAGAAGGTTTCGAACAGATATCAGCAATTTTTATGGAAACAGCTGATCAGGAACAACAACATGCTAAAACTTTTTTTAGATTTCTTGAAGGTGGTGATGTGGAAATTACGGCTGCATATCCGGCAGGAGTAATTGGTTCTACGAATGAAAACCTAAAAGCTGCCGCAATGGGCGAGAACGAAGAATGGACTGAGCTTTATCCGGAATTTTCAAAGATTGCAGAAAGTGAAGGTTTTAGAGAAATTGCTACAGCTTTTAAAATGATTGCAAAAGTTGAAAAAACCCACGAAGATAGATATTTGAAATTATTAAAGAATATTGAAGAGGCCAAAGTATTTAAAAAAGATGAAAAAGTGGTATGGAAATGTCGAAAGTGCGGATTTGAACATGAAGGAGAAAAAGCTCCTGAAAAATGCCCTGGATGTGCTCATCCACAAGGATACTTTGAAATGAGAGCAAATAATTATTAAAGAACTTTAAATGATTTTGAAAAATGGAAAGCACAGATAAAATATTAAACGCATTTAAACAAGAAGGAAAACCTTTGCGTCCAGGTGAAATAGCTGAAATTGCAGGATTAGACAAAAAAGAAGTTGATAAACTTATTAAGGTTCTAAAGAAGGAGGAAAAAATATTTTCTCCAAAAAGATGCTTTTACGATATAAAAGGTTGAATAAAAACAGATTAGCATTTATAGATATTGTTTTTTTTGCAAATAATAGCCTGATTTAATTATTTGGCATATGTAATTTATAAACTCAATTTATATGCTTAAGTGATAGGTGTTTAACAACATTGATTAAAATATGAACATAGATCCGAAAAGTAGTGTAAAGCAAAAAGCTTTAAAAATAAATCTTGATCCGAGTATTTTTGGGACTTTTGCAGAAATAGGTGCAGGACAAGATGTTGCAAATCATTTTTTTAAAGCAGGAGCGTCATCAGGGACAGTGGCAAAAACTATTTCAGCCTATGATATGGGAATGAGTAATTCATTCTACGGTGAGACAAACAGCAAAAGATATGTTAGTGAGGAAAGATTAAAAAAAATGCTAACAGTTGAATACAATCAATTAGTTTCCTCTTTAAAAAATAGGCGACCTGATAATACCTGCTTTTTTGCTTTTGCCAATACTGTTTCTACTATTAATTATCAAAAAACCAACGAAAGCCATGGTTGGATAGGAATAAAATTTCAATTATACCCCGGACATGAGCCAAATGAGATTTTTATGCATGTAAAGATGTATGAAAAAGATAATATTCTACAACAAAGAACATTAGGTATCATTGGTGTTAATTTGATATATGCAGCATTTTATTATTATAATTATATAAATAGTTTTCTGCGCTCTTTGATGGATTTTACTTCAAGGGATAACCTTGAGATTGACATGATAAGGATGTCAGGTCCTGAACTTAATTATATTGATAACAGGTTGTTATGCCTTCAGCTGGTTAAAAATAAAATGACAAATGCAGCTGTATTCGATAGCAGCCATAATGTTAAGACACCTTCTGATATTTTTTATAAAAAGAATATCATGGTTTTACGGGGGAGTTTTCGTCCAATAACCTATGTGTCTCTTGATATGCTTAATAAAGGTTTTGAAACATTTAAAAAAGATAATAATTATAGCGGAGAGAATACAATGCTGTTTTGTGAGATTAGCATTGACAATTTACTTAGAGATCAGGAATATGATGAAAAAGATTTTTTAAATCGTGTGGATTTAATTAATGGATTGGGAATAAATGTAATGGTTTCTGATTTGAAACATCATTATGAATTTGTTTCATACTTCGATATATATAAAATTTATAAATTGGGTATTATTATCTCATCACTAACTTTAAGCGATCTGTTTAAAAAAACTTTCTATAGAAATTTAAGCGGTGGTGTAATCGAAGGCATTGGAAAATTATTTAAGTATAATGTAAAAATGTACGTATATCCTGCTCAACAAACGGGAACCGATGAATTGTTAACTTCTGAAAATCTAATAATAGAAGATGAAACCCGCCATCTATATCAATATTTGCTTGAAGCAAATAGATTGTCTCAAATTAAGGATATTGATAAAGAAAAGTTAGACATTTTTTCAAAAACAGTTCTTAAATACATTCATGAAGGGAATCCTGAATGGGAAAAAATGGTTCCACCGTATATTTCTGAAAACATAAAAGCAAAACGTATGTTTGGATATAATAATATGTAAAGACTTCACAAAATCTTAAATTTAATATTATGACACATTTAAAGATTGGAGATAATGCTCCTGATATAAAAGCAAAAAACCAAAACGGTGATATAGTTAGTATTAACGATTACAAAGGGAAAAAACTCATATTGTATTTTTATCCGAAAGATAATACTCCCGGTTGTACAGCCGAAGCATGTAATTTAAGAGACAATTTTCAACAATTAAAAGATAAAGGATTTGAAGTACTTGGAGTAAGTCCCGATAGCGAAAGTTCTCATCTTAAATTTATTGCTAAACAAAGCTTGAATTTCGATTTGATATCGGATACTGATAAGAAAGTATTAAAGGATTATGGTGTTTGGGGTGAGAAAAAAATGTTCGGTAAAACAAAAGAAGGTGTTCACAGAACAACTTTTGTAATTGATGAAGAAGGAAAAATTGAAAAAGTTTTTAAAACAGTTAAGACAAAAGAACATACAAGTCAAATTTTAAAAGCTTTTGAAAAATAGTGTAATAAAAATCAAAAATAAATTATTAAAAATAAATGAAAGGAAACAAATTATGAAAAAGTATGAATGTGAAGTATGCGGTTGGATTTATGATCCTGAAGTTGGTGATCCTGATGGCGGGATAGAACCGGGTACTAAATTTGAAGATATTCCAGATGACTGGGTTTGCCCTGAATGTGGAGTTGGTAAAGAAGATTTTGAACTTATTGAAGATTAGGAAATTCGAGTTTTGTGTTGCGGGTTGCGGCTTGAGGGATTTTAAGTTACTAAATAAGTAATTGATTATTCTCCGGTCGAAACTCGCAACCTGTAACACGTTTAAATATAATCTGTAAGCAAGTGTAACTTATAAGCAAATTAAGAAAAAAGATTAAAGTGGAGAAATTATTTTACACTTATAAAAAAATCAAACCTGAAATTATTACCAGGATTAATGAATTTAAAACTGTTTGGAAAGAAGCCGATGAAAAAAGCTTATTTCAGGAACTTGCTTTTTGTATTTTAACCCCACAATCGAAAGCTGAAAATGCCTGGAAAACAATAATAAAACTTACCAACAATAAAAAACTATTTGAGGCCGGCACAAGTTCGATCGCTGATGATTTGAATTTAGTGAGATTTAAAAATAATAAAGCCTCTTATTTGGTCGAAGCACGAGAAAAGATATTTAATAATTCAAAAGGAATTAGGAATATTTTATCTGATTTGGCCTCAGTTTATGAAAAAAGAAAATGGTTAAATAGTAATATCAAAGGTTATGGATTAAAGGAATCAAGTCATTTTCTGCGAAATATAGGGTTTGTTGAAGATATTTCAATTTTGGATAGGCATATTTTGAAAAATTTGAAAAAGTTCAATGTAATTAATGAAATTCCAAAGTCTATTCCTGAAAAAAAATACTTTCAAATTGAAACTCAAATGAAGGAATTCGCAAACGAAACTGCAATCCCTTTGGGGCATCTTGATTTTATATTTTGGTATAACGAAACTAAAACCATATTTAAATAATTGAGCTTATAAAAGCAAACCTTTATGCAAAAAAGAGACAGATCAATCAAAGATATTAACGATTTCTCTGATCAGGAAAAAATTATTAAAAGAGCAAAGATTTGCCATGTTGGGATGATTGACGGAGATAAACCTTATGTGTTAGCTTTTAACTTTGGCTACGAAAACAAAACCATATACTTACATACAGCTAATTATGGTGGAAAACTGGAGATTCTGAAAAAAAACAATAATGTTTGTGTTGAATTTGATGTTGACCACGATTTGTTTTATCGTGATAAAGAGGTTGCCTGCTCCTGGAGGTGGAAGTATCGAAGCGTGATTGCTTATGGAAAAGCTGAAATTGTTGACGATTACAATGAAAAAATTGATGCTTTAAAAATTTTTATGAAAAATTATTCAGATATTGATTTCAGGTTCTCAAAACCATCTGTTGATAATATAAAAATTATTAAAATAAAAATTAAGGAACTTTCCGGTCGTCAATTTGAATATCCTACTATTAACTAACTTAAACTAATAAACATATGAAAACAGATATAGAAATATCTCAGAGCGCCGAAATAAAACGAATAGTTGATATAGCCAATATTTTGAATTTACAAGAAGATGATCTTGAGTTATTTGGTAAATATAAAGCGAAAATTTCATTAAATGTAATTGATGAAAAGAGAATAAAAAGAAGCAAACTGGTATTAGTTACTGCCATAACTCCCACACCTGCAGGTGAAGGCAAAACAACTATTTCAATTGGGCTAACGCAAGGACTGAACAAAATAGGTAAAAAAACTACTGTTGTTCTTCGTGAACCATCTTTAGGCCCTGTATTTGGTGTTAAAGGAGGGGCTGCCGGTGGAGGAAACTCACAGGTTATTCCAATGGAAGATATTAATCTGCATTTTACAGGTGATCTTTCTGCAGTTGAAAAAGCAAATAATCTTTTATCGGCTCTAATTGATAATAATATACAAAATAACAAAGAACATAACCTGAATATTGATCCAAGGACAATCAAATGGAAGCGTGTTATGGATATGAATGAACGTTCCCTAAGAAGTATTGTAAGTGGTTTAGGCGGAGTAAAGCAAGGTGTTCCGCGAGAAGCGGGTTTTAACATTACTGCAGCTTCGGAAGTAATGGCCATTCTTTGTTTATCTGAAAATTTGCAAGATCTAAAAAAGAGATTGGGTGATATTTTTATTGGTTATACTTATGATAAGAAACCGGTATTTGCACGTGATCTGAATGCACAGGGAGCCATGACTGCTTTGATGAAGGATGCAATCAGGCCAAACCTTGTTCAAACCTTAGAAGGAAATCCGGCTATTATTCATGGAGGGCCTTTTGCAAATATCGCACAAGGTACCAATTCAATAATTGCAACAAAAGTTGGGTTATCATTGTCAGACTTCGTAGTAACTGAAGCCGGTTTTGCTACAGATCTGGGAGCAGAAAAGTTTTTTAATATTAAGTGTCAATCTGCCGGATTAATGCCAAGAGCAACTGTTGTGGTAGCAACCGTCAGAGCTTTGAAATACCATGGAGGCGCTCAGTTAAAGAACCTGAAAATTCCCAATGTAGAAACTCTAAAAAAAGGACTGGAAAATTTGGATAAACACATTGAAAACATGCAGTTTTTTGGATTTGATCCAATAGTTGCAATAAATAAATTTACATCCGACTCAAACGAAGAAATTGATACCATAGTTCAGCATTGCAATAAATTAGGAATAAAATCATCCGTAGTTGATGCTTGGGAAAAAGGAGGTGAAGGTGCCATAGAATTAGCCGAACTGGTAGTAGAAGCCGCAAAAAGTTGCCCTTCATGTTTTAATACATTATATAAACCTGAATTTGAGTTAGAAGAAAAAATTGATCTGATAGCCAAAAAAATATATGGAGCCGAACATGTTGAATACACTGTAAATGCAAAAAATCAATTAGAACAAATAAAAAGCTTGGGACTCGGAAACCTGGCTGTATGTATGTCCAAAACACAAAAATCATTATCGGGCGATCCACATAAAAGAGGGAGGCCAAGAGGTTTTACCCTAAAAATAAGGGAAATTGAACTTTCTTCGGGAGCAGGATTTATTGTACCAATGACAGGGAATATTATGAGAATGCCCGGTTTGCCTCAGAAACCTGCTGCAGAAAATATTGATATTGATAATGAAGGTGTTATTAAGGGACTATTTTAATCCTTAAAGAAAATATGCAGAAAGTATGAAGATATTAAAAAAAATATTCAGATTTTATGTTGACGGTTTTAAGAGTCTGGATAAGCTTGGTATTAAATTATGGATAATTATTGCTATCAAACTGTTTATTATGTTCGCAATATTAAAAATATTTTTCTTCCCTGATTTTCTGAACTCGAAATTCGATTCCGACAAAGAAAAGGGAGATTATGTAATTGAAAGTTTAACTAAAAATTAACAAGTATGGAAAATTTTGACATGTCCTTGGTTGATTGGTCGAGGGCACAGTTTGCTCTTACAGCAATCTATCATTGGATCTTTGTTCCGCTTACACTTGGTTTATCTTTCATTGTGGCATTTATGCATACAATGTATTTTAGAACAGGTAGTTTAAAGTGGAAAAACACAACAAAATTCTGGATGAAACTATTCGGAATTAATTTTGCAATTGGTGTTGCAACCGGGATAATCCTTGAATTTGAATTTGGGACTAATTGGTCAAATTATTCATGGATAGTGGGTGATATTTTTGGCGCTCCACTTGCTGTAGAAGGAATTTTAGCTTTCTTTATCGAATCAACATTTATTGCAGTTATGTTTTTTGGTTGGGAAAGAATTAGTAAAAAATTCCACATGCTTTCATCCTGGTTTGTTGCAATTGGTTCAAACCTCTCGGCTCTATGGATTTTAGTAGCAAATGCCTGGATGCAGAATCCGGTAGGTATGCAATTCAATCCTGATACGGCAAGAAACGAAATGATGAATTTTTGGGAAGTAATATTATCACCTTCTGCTATTCATAAATTTTTGCATACGATAACATCCAGCTATGTTTTAGCCTCATTTTTCGTGATTGGTATTAGTGCCTGGTTTATACTAAAAGGCCGACATTTGGAATTTGCCAAAAGAAGTATTCTTATTGCTGCAGTATTCGGCTTGTTATCTTCTTTATTTACTGCCTATTCAGGTGATGGTTCAGCTTCTGATGTTGCAAAAACCCAGCCAATGAAATTTGCAGCAATGGAAGGCTTATATGATGGAAAAGAAGGTGCCGGTTTGGTTACCCTGGGATTATTAACGCCCGGAAAAAAATACAATGATCAAAAAGATGATTTTCTTTTTGCTTTAAGAATTCCTAAAATGGCTTCGATTCTTGCTTTCAGGGATGCCAATGCTTTTGTACCTGGTATTAATGATTTGGTTAATGGAAATAAAGTTCATAAGATTCCTTCAATTCAAAGTAGAATCCTGGTTGGGAGAAAGGCAATTTCTGCATTAAAAGAGTATAAAACGACAGACATTCCAATAAAAAAGCAGCAAGCCCTTAAACGCTTCAGAGCAAATTATAAAGATTTTGGTTATGGTTACCTACCCAATAAGGAGGCCGCAATTCCGGATGTTCCTTTAACTTTTTATAGTTTTCATATAATGGTTGGTCTGGGATTCTTATTCATTATTATTTTTGCTTTGATTTTATTTTATTCGATCAAACAAAAACTAGAAACAAAGCGTTTTATGTTAAAACTCACAGTATGGATGATCCCTTTGGCATATATTGCTTCCGAACTCGGGTGGGTTGTAGCTGAAGTTGGCCGGCAACCCTGGACCATACAGGATCTTCTTCCAACTATGGCATCAACATCACATTTAAGTACTTCATCTGTACAAGTTACATTTTGGCTTTTTGCAGTTTTGTTTACAATACTTCTAATTGCCGAAATCAAAATTCTGTTACATCAAATTAAATTAGGACCTAAAGAAGAAGGGAATTAATCATGTTCGAAAATTTATCATATTTAGCATTACAACAATATTGGTGGATAATTATTTCACTCTTAGGCTCATTATTTGTATTTATGACCTTTGTTCAGGGGGGACAAACCCTTGTTAGTCAATTAGCCAAAAACAGCACTGATAGAAAAATTTTATTTAATTCAATAGGAAGAAAGTGGGATTTGACTTTTACAACCTTAGTAACATTCGGAGGTGCATTTTTTGCCTCATTCCCGTTATTTTATTCAACAAGTTTCGGAGGAGCTTATTGGGTTTGGATGATCATACTTTTCAGCTTTATTATTCAGGCTGTTTCTTACGAATATCGAACAAAACCCAAAAACTTTCTTGGTGAAAAAACATATAATACCTTTCTGTTTATTAATGGTTTATTAGCAACTATCCTTATCGGGGCTGCTGTAGGAACATTTTTTACCGGTTCTGAGTTTTCTGTTGACAAATTAAACCTGACAAACATTAAAGATTCAGCAATTTCAAGATGGGAAGGGCCGGCTCATGGCCTCGAAGCAGCCTTAAATCTTACAAATCTTTGTCTGGGTTTGACAATATTTACATTATCAAGGGTTCTGGCTTCAATGTATTTTTTGAATAATGTTGACGATGAAGTTCTTATTGATAGAATTGCAAAACAACTTAAACTGTGTTCAATTGCATTTCTGGTTTTCTTCCTGACTTTTGTTGCTTTATTGTTAACAAAACAAGGTTTCGCAGTTGATCCTGTAAATCAGGAAGTTTTTATGGAGAAGTATAAATATCTTCATAATCTCATTCAAATGCCTATGGTTCTGATTCTATTTTTATTGGGTGTAGTTTTAGTATTGATTGGAATTTATCTTGGAGTTTTCAAAAAATCGGCTAAAGCAATCTGGTATGCCGGAATCGGTACAGTAGTAACTGTTTTTTCCGTTTTTCTGTTAGCAGGTTATAACAATACAGCTTTCTATCCGTCAACCTATGATTTACAAAGTTCTCTGACAATTCAGAATGCTTCCTCAAGTAAATACACCTTGACTGTAATGAGTTATGTAACTCTTTTGGTTCCATTTGTATTATTGTATATTTGGTATGCATGGAAATCGTTAAATAAGAAAAAAGTAAGTAAAGAGGATATTATGGACGATGATATGGCTTATTAGACGATTGAAATACAATGGAAATACGATTGAGAAACGATTTTAATACAATTGTATTTCCATTGTATTTCTACCATATAAATAAATATTAAAAATATTAACAAAAAAATTGCAAATTATGACTTATTTAAATTCAATTTTATGGCTGGTTTCATGGCCGGTTTTTATTACTTTTGCATTTCAAATTATAAAATATTTATTAAAAAAATTAAAATATTTATAAATAATTGCCCTTATTTTGATAGTGTAATTAATTTAATATGAAAGCAAAAAAAATAGTAGAAGGAATATATTGGGTTGGAGGAATTGACTGGAATGTTAGAAACTTTCACGGATATCTGACTCAGAGAGGGACGACATATAATGCCTATTTAATAATTGATGAAAAAATAACATTAATTGATACAGTAAAACCCGGGCTCGAAAAAGAGATGTTAGCCCGGATTTCAAGTATTATCGACCCCTCCCAAATTGATTATGTTGTATCAAATCATGTTGAAATGGATCATTCGGGTGCTCTGCCAATAATAATGGAAAAAGCACCCAATGCTACAATAATAACATGTCCGAAAGGTGATGTAGGTTTAAAACTTCATTATAAAAAAGACTGGAATTTTAAAACTGTACAAACAGGTGACACTGTTTCATTAGGAAAAAGAACATTGGAGTTCATACTAACCCCGATGGTTCACTGGCCTGATAATATGTTAACCTATGTTCAGGAAGAAAAAATATTGTTTTCAAATGACGCATTCGGACAACATTTAGCCACATCAGTTAGATTCGACGATGAATATCCTCTTGATATTATCATTCTTGAAGCCAGAAAATATTATGCTAATATTGTATTACCTTACCCTAAACCTGTTAGAAATGCTCTAAAAGCTTCAGAAAAACTGGATATACAAATAATTGCACCAAGTCATGGGGTTATTTGGAGGCAAAATGTTAATACGATCATAAAGGAATATCATAATTGGGTTTCAAATAAGGTTAAAAAAAAGGCTTTAATTATTTACGATTCGATGTGGAAATCAACCGAAAAAATTGCATATGAAATTCAAACTGTATTTGAAGATTCCGGATATGCTGCTCCTGTTTTTAACTTACAATTCAATCATATGTCGGACATTATGACCGAAGTTCTGACAGCTGAGTATGTATGCGTAGGCTCACCAACTCTTAACAAAAACATATTACCTTCAGTTGCAGGATTTTTAACCTATTTTCAGGGATTGGCCCCAAAAGGCAGAAAAGGAATTGCATTTGGGTCGTATGGTTGGGGCGATCAAAGTATACCGAAAATAGTCGAGTTTTTATCAAAATCAGGTATTGAGATAATTGATACATATAAAGTTAAATTTGTACCCGGAGATGAAGAATTAGCTCTTATAAGAGAAAAATTATTGAAAAAACTAAATAAAATTGGAAATTAGAAATTAGGAGGAAAACCTGAAACTTAAAACAAGAAACAAAATATTAACCCATAAAATTATATTATAAAATGAAGACCTTTAATTCAATTGATGAAATTCTTGATTTTGCTATTAATGCTGAGCAAAATGCATTTAATTTTTATACGAAGTTGTCTCACAATGCCGAAAACAACGCAATGAAAGAAGCGTTTCAAGAGTTTGCAGAAGAGGAAAAAATGCATAAGAAACGTTTAGAGAAAATTAAAGAAGAAAAAAACTTCGAAGTTGAGGATGTTAAAGTTCAGGACCTTAAGATCGCAGAATATACTGTTGATGTTAAGCAAAGTGATGATATGACTTATCAGGAAGCTTTACTTCTTGCAATGAAAAGAGAAAAAAATGCATATAAATTATATACTGATTTGGCTTCAATAGCCCCTAATGAAAAAATGCAGAGGTTGTTCAAAGCACTTGCCAATGAAGAAGCAAAGCATAAGCTAAGATTCGAGATTGAATATGATGATGAGGTTTTAAGAGAAAATTAATTAAAATCCCAATAAACATATCAAAACAAGCAATATGTTAGGTCAGAAAATGATTATTAAATACTATCAGAGTATCCAGATTTTGAGCTTAATAGAAAGTGTTTTTTAAAAAAAGATGAAAAAATTTCATTTTTTGTTGTTTTAAATTTTTTTTTATATCTTTGGAGTTCCTAAAAATAAAGCTCCGATCTATCGGAATTTTCTCACCGAAAATTGTTTTAATTACCTGTTATCTTGGATGACAGGTAATTTTGGGAAGAATTTTTAATTGAAAGTTTTGTATATTTTGTGATCTTTACAGTTTGTAGGTGAATGCTTTATAAATTTTATTATAAATATCCAATGTGAAATCTATTAGAAAATATGGAGCTGCGCCATATGTAATTGGACTTTTGCACGGTGGACCTGGTGCTTCCGGAGCAATGAAACCACTTGCAGAAAAATTATCCTGCGATTTCGGTGTATTGGAATTTTTACAGACAGAAAAAACAGTAAACTCCCAAATTGAAGAATTGCACAGGCAATTGATTTCTGCCGCTGATTTTCCGATTGTTTTAATTGGCCATTCATGGGGAGCCTGGCTTGGGTTTTTATTTGCAAGCAGATATCCTGACTTGTTGAAGAAACTTATTTTGATAGGAGCAGGTGCATTCGAGAATAAATATAATTCCGATTTATTAAACATCCGTTTAAACAGGTCGAATGATCAGGATAAGGATGAAATTATCCGC
This sequence comes from uncultured Bacteroidales bacterium, assembly GCA_964462015.1. Lineage (GTDB taxonomy): Bacteria > Bacteroidota > Bacteroidia > Bacteroidales > JAEINX01 > JAEINX01. The sequence continues at coordinate 17,712 of CAYWXI010000001.1, forward strand.
TTGCTTACAATGATCAATTCCGGAAATATTGAAAACGAAACATTAAAACGCTTTGGCGAATTGATGACAATTGCTGATTCCTACGATTATCTGCCTGTTGAAAATGAGATCATTGATTTTAATATGGATATTTTTCAATCGGTTTGGCAGGATGCTTCAAGATTGAGAGACAAGAACTTATTATTAATAAATTCAAAAAACATAAACTTCCCGGTTGTAGCAATTCATGGCGATTACGACCCTCATCCTTATCATGGTGTTGAAAATCCACTATCCGAACATTTGCATGATTTTAAGATGATAAAAATTGAAAATTGTGGCCATACTCCCTGGAAAGAAAGATATGCTAAAGATGTTTTTTATGAAATTTTATTAAACGAAATTTCTTGAATTTAAGATTTTTCGTTTTTGTGTGAATCATTGGCTCAATATTTATATCATACTTCATAAACTTTTCCTAATAACATTAATTCATCCCCCAAATATTTCCATTTAGCGAAAAAGTGAGGGCATTGATTCATTTCGTAATTTTAACGAAATATCATTTATCCTTTCTTTTGGATGTTTCATAAAGGATCAGAAAATCTACATTCCGCTCCTGTTTCAGATAGGGAATGCTTGAAATAGGATTAAAAAGAATAGAATTTTCAGAAATTATATTACTTTTTATCAGTAAATTTTAAAAAGATAATTATAGAATTTCACAAAAAAAAGAAGCAAAAATTCCCAACTAAATCCATTTCCTTTTTTCACTGTTTTTTGTTAAAAAATTCATCGAAAATTCCAATATGTGAAAAAAAGTGAAAAATTTTCTCTCTCTGTTTCACTGATATTTACACACTTTTTTTTGAACATATCTAAAAAATCTTTGTTAACAAAAACTGTTTTTTGGTATTAATAGATAGAAAGCACTGAAAAAGGATAAAAATTTCGGATGTATTTGCCGGAATTTTTACTCAATAATCAGAAGCGGTTCTTTGAAATATTGAAAGAATAAATGGAAATGAAAAAATGCTTTGCGAGCACAAAAAATGCTTTGCGAGTAGAATAAATGGTTTGCGAGCACAATAAATGCTTAATGAAGCATAAGAAACGCTTGATAAAGCAGTAGAAATACTTAATGAAGCAGTAGAAATTCTTGATAAAGCACAGGAAATGCTTGATAAAGCACAGGAAATGCTTGATGAAGCACAGGAAATGCTTTGTTATGCACAATAAATGGTTTGTGAGCATCTATAAATGAGAGAATGAGGCCAATAATAATAAATTTTGTACTGGAAAACTGACAATTCCCGGTGTAAATGGTGCTTCTTGGTGTAAATCTGCGTAATAGCTATTTCACAAAGAAACTCAAAGAATTCTCAAAGTTTCACAAAGAAAAATCTCGAAGAAATAATAGTAGAAACAAAAATAAACAACCGGCAATATTGCCATATAATTATTAAATCTATTGTAAATATGGAAAACGCAATTGATGCGGAAATGAATGAAATCCGCATTCTTATCACTAACAGCATTTCGCATGATGTGATAAATCAAAAATTAAGTGAATTCGGTTATACTACCGAAAAACTGCAAGAGGGACAGGCCATCTTTAATGAAACAGAAGGCTTTATAACTATGCAGAAGGAAGAGTATAACGAACAGTTTGAAGCAAGCGACAACTTCTACTTTGAGTGGAAACTTGCTAAAAAAATCTCTATGCGAACATTAAAGTTTGCACGTATTGCCTTTGAAGACAATACTAAAATCCTGAACGATATGCATGCTAATAAAAGCCGTTCAAATCGTTATGATGTATGGCGAGTTGATGCCAGAGCAATGTACGATACATTATTGGGCGATGAAAGCCTGATAAATGTAATGCTTGAATTTGGATATAGTATAGAAAAACTTACTGCCGAATATGAGGTTGTAAAAAACCTTGATACTTTACACAATACTTTTATGGCCGAAAAAGGAGAGGCACAAAACTCAACATTGATCCGTGACCAAAAACTACAGGAACTTTTGGTCTGGAAAGGAAGATTAGTGAAAGTAGCACGTCTGGCCTTGGCAGATCAACCGCAATTGCTTGAAATTCTTGGTATAATTGTTAAAAGGAAATAAGTAGTAAAGCTTTAAAAGGTTTATCTGTTTTTTTGGCAGGTAAGCCTTTTATTGTATATAAGAACATCCAATAATGATGAAAATCGAAAAAATGCAAAAAAACACAAAACAATCATTTCTTTCTCAAAATAATTTCTTAGATTTATATCCTGATTATTTATTTACTTAAATTTGAAATCATTGCTTTTTGACAACCTAATGAAAAAGAATAATTTAAAAAAATAAAGAAGTTATTAATTATTAATTAAAACACAATATTTTAAAACTATATAATTATGAAAACAATATTAAAAAAATCAGGCTTTATGCTAATGTTTGTTTTAAGCTTTGCAATTCAAAGCGTTTCACAAACAAACCCTTATGTTATAACAGTTGATACATTGGAAAATGAACAAGCTATTGTAACACTTGAAAGAACCGACGGGCTATTTTATAGCCAATATTTGTTTTTAGAACCACCGTACGAACTCAATCTTACAGAGAGTACGGATAATACTACTTATACGGATGATGATCCCGATGTATTTTGGGGAAATATTGAATTCCCGAATGAATTTGGTGCATGTATGCCAAGGGACATTTTCTATAATTCTCTGGATAGTTCCTATTACGTTTATGGCGGAAAAAAGATCATTATTATTGATGGATACACTAAAGAAAAAACCGGAGAAATTTTAATTTCCGATACGGAGATTTCTTTTAATTCTATTGTAATAAATTTAAATCCAGAAAATCGGATAACCGGTAACCAAAATCCTTCACATCCATTGATTTATTGTGCTACCGAAGATGGAAAACTTGTAATCATTGATGCTAATACAAATCAAATAGTTAATGAAATCTTAATACCGGAGGATTTAAGTGATGAAATTAAAACGTCCGTGATTTTCTCAACTGAAGCTAATGCAGCATTTTGGTATATTTCTTCCGGAATAAATGGAGTTAACCGTATTACTAGAATTGTTAACCAAAATGAAACCAATAGTATTCTTGTTGATTATGGAATAACTGATATTCTTTGTGATCCGGAGGAACCTAACCTTTATGTTAGTACTACAAATGGTATTTATTCTTATAGTACTATTGATTTATCATTGCAACAAACTTTAACAACTGATGGGACAGGATGTATGGTTTTTGGAACTAATAAGTTGTATGCACATAAATTAGATTCGTATAAAATATTTTATTATGATTTTAACAATCCCCAACCAGATGAATTCGATATCAGTTTTAATAATATTCATAAGATGGTATATAATCCTGAATATGATAAGATTTATTACACTGGAACAGATGACAATCCACCTTATTACGATGGAGTACGAATTGCTTATCAAGAGATTGAGGTTCAAATGTCACAATCTTATAATTACGAAACAACTATAGGTTTGGTTTACAATTCCGATAATAATAATATCTATTGCGGTAGTTTTGATTGGATTGTAGCTATAAATGGAGGTGATGATGATATTTATGCTACTGAACGTCTTGATAAAAGCTATTGTTATGATTTGGAAACGGACGGTTCTGACCAAATTATTTCAATGCAAAATATTAGCGGAAATGCACTTCTATTTGATCAGGATTTTTCAACCATAGAAACTATAAACCTTGGGGGATTGGTTATTGGAGGATGTGTTAAGGAAAATGAGATTGGTATGAATAAAAGCTATTTTACAGTATATAAAAATAATTTTAATAGTTATTTAATAGAAATTGATAATAATTCAAATCAAGTCCTAAATGAGTTTGAAATACAATATGACTTTAAACCTGAGAAAATAAGTTGTAATAAGGAAAATGATTATTTATATATTTTAGGAAGAGATAATTTAAACAACAATGTGTTATTGGAATTTAATTGCGTGGTAGGATCATTCTTTCAGATACCAATTGTAGCTAATTTATATATCGAAAGGATATTTGCTGCTCCAAATGACAAACTTTATGTTGGTATTTCAGATGCTACTGTACAAAAATTAATCATTATTGAACCTTATACTTATTACACAGATGAGATTTTTCTAACAGGAGCTTGTTATCCTGATATGAAATACTATGATGGAAATATTTATATTGCCAGTTCATGTAGTCATAAAATTTACATTATTGATGGAGAAGATAACTCAAAAATTGAGATACCCATAGATCCCCCTCCTTTTTCAATTTGTTTTGATGAGACAGAAAATATGTTTTATGTAGGGAGACGAGGATTAATATCAAAATATGATATTGATTTTGAAGAAGGTTTCGATTATACTATATCTAATGTATATGAATATATTGAAATAATAATTTCAAATCCATATTCACTTTATGTATATGGCTTATCAAGCGATAATTTGAATGTGGTAAACACTTTTAACGGGGATTTAATAAAATATGAGCATAAATCATATAGTCCTGATATGAATTACAGTAATATAAACGATCGATTATATTTAAACTCTTTATATAACGATGAAAAAAAAGCAAACATTAAAGTATGGGATTGCATGAAAAATGAGGTAATTAATACATTATACCTTGATAATAATTTCAATAATATTGGTAGTCAAACTCCGGGAGTTACAAACAATGTTAGCGGTTTAAATAAACTCTACACGAGCAACAAGTGCTTCAGCAACATCAGTGTAATTGATTGCTACACCGATACACTTGATCTTTATACAGGATGGACATGGGTCTCTTTCCCACGTTTGGAAAGAGGAGAAAATGATCCTTCACTTACCGAACCGATATTAGAAAGAATCGAATGTTTTCCCATTGAGGTACGATTGATTGATCAAGACGAGAGGTTTAAATATTACAATCTATTAACTGAAGAATGGTATGGCATACTAAATGAAGTAAAAAGCACAACAGGCTATAAATTATTTATAGATGAACAGGGATATTTTAATACTACAATTGATCTCTATGGTGTAAGATTAGACCCTGAAACACAAATGAGGCTTGAACCGGATGTAGAAAATTGGGTAGGATATTTCCTTGAGGGATCTCAGTATCCCATTGATGCTTTTGGTGAGGAATGGATGAATGAAAATCTATACATGATCCAGACTCAATTCTGGACCATGATAAAAGAATATAATGGAGAAGAATTTAGATGGGTGACTGATGGAAATATAACTCCATTCAAATATGGGGATATGGTTAATCTTATAACAGATAAAACATATCCTGTTTATTTAGAATGGAATAATAGCGGACAAGCCGCTTTACCTGCAAGCATACCCCAACCTGAATATTTTTCTTTTGAAGAAAAAGCCGATTATATTCCCTTTTATGTAGAATTTGATTCAACATCCGATATTCAGGAAATAGCAATAATTGCCGATGGCGAATATAAAGGAGCCGCAGTAAGATTAGAAGGCGATACTATAATTGAGCTAAATGCCTATCTTGAAGGAACACCTGCCGGTGCACCTTTGGAATTTGAAACATGGAACGGTTTTAAAGCAAGTAATGTAAAAGGCAATCATCTTGTTTTCGATAATCAATTGCAAACAAATGTCAAGCGACAAATATATGCAGGCGAAAACAGGCAATACTATGTTATTTCACTTCGTGAAGGTGAAGAATTTAATATTCCCGAAAAACTAAGCGAAGCCTATTGCCGTCCCAATCCTTTTACCGGCGAAACCATCATTACATTCAGGCTAAACAAAAGCCAAAACACAAAAGTAGAGATATTTAACCTTAGCGGAAAAAGTATTAAAACTTTGATGGAAGGTGAATTTCCAGCCGGGCTTTATAATCTTGAATGGAAAGGCGATAATTCCGAAGGAAAGAAAGTAAAAGAAGGAGTTTATTTTTACAGAATTAACTGCGGGAATGAGGAGGTAATAAGTGGAAAAATCGTAAAGATTAAATAGGAGAAGGGTCTAAGCCCCCGTAAGCCCAGCTGAAGACATGCATTCTTTGAACATCACCGGCTTAAAAAAACAATGGGGGCTTAGACCCTGTAACTCTAAAAGATAATATGAATTTTTTTTATGAATAAACTGTAGATAATCAAGCAAGCCTCACTCTCCCCCTCTCCTGCGACCGAAGGGCGTCCGTATGGATTAGGAGAGGGGGCCGGGGGGTGAGGTAAAAAAGAAAATGAATAATAAACAAGGAACACCGAACAAGGAACAAAAAATAAAAACCATGAAACCAAAAACCCAAACCATAATCCTGATAATACTCCTATTTATCTCCCAATCACTATTCTCCCAAATAATAACCGTAAAACAAGACGGAACAGGCGATTTCACCACAATACAAGAAGGAATTAACGCCTCAATTGACGGAGATACTGTTCTGGTATATCCCGGAACCTATTATGAAAATATTTTATATGGCGGAAAGGAAATTACTTTATCAAGCCTATATCTTACAACACAGGATAAAAGCTATATTAATACAACTATAATTGATGGTAACCAAAATGGTAGCTGTGTAAGAATAATGTCGGGTGAGGATGAAAGTACTGTTTTATGCGGTTTTACATTACAAAACGGAAGTGGTTATTCAGATGATATGATCGGTGGTGGTATTTATATTAAAAACTCTTCAATTACAATTAAGTTTTGTATAATTAAAGAAAATTTTGCTCTTTATGGAGGTGGAATTTATAGTAATAATTCCAATATTAATTTAATTGGCTCTTTAATAGCTTATAATTGGAGCATAAATATAGGTGGAGGTATAGCTCTTATTAATAATACTGTAATTTGTTTTGATACTATTTATAAGAATAGCATTTACTTGAATTATTCAAGTAAGGGTTCAGATATAAAAACAAATATATTTTGTCCTTCATTAGAAGTAATATTAGACACTTTTACTGTTTTAAATCCAGACAATCATTTTATTTTATCAACCGATGACCATGGAAATCCGATAAACAATTTTTCAATAAATATTAAACACTCAAAAATTGATGTTGTAAATAATGATATATATGTAAATCCGATTACAGGAAATAATAATAATTCCGGGCTGTCTCCCGGAGAACCTTTAAAAACAATAGCTTATGCATATAAAAAAATACTTCCTGATACAGTTAATATTAGAAATATTTTTCTTGCCAATGGAGTTTATTCTCCAAACCTAAGTGATGAGCGTTTTCCTCTTAATGCAAGAAGCTATATTAATTTAATAGGAGAAAGCCGTGATAGCACAATACTTAATGCAGATTCTATTTCTTTTCTTTTTAAAGGAAATAGATTAACAAGAAACTATTCAGTTAAAAACCTTTCATTTATTAATGGATTTGGAAATTACTCATTTATTGTATGTACCGAAGGAGGAATATATGTAAATGAAAACAATAATATAAATTTTGAAAAAATTAAAATAAGTGGCTGCATAGGTACTGATGGACCGGGTATTGCAGGAGGATATAATGATAGTGTTTATATTTCAGAAGCACTATTATTAAATAATAAAGGTAATTATGCTATTCGGCAGGGCAATACAATAGGTAATCAAAATAAAATCTTTGAATATAAAAATTGCATAATAAATAATAATGGGCCTGATAATAACCCTGAACTTGCTTATGGAGGTAGTATGATATTATCAGGTTCATTATCAACACCAAATACTTTTGCCGGAAAAGTTATTAATTTTCAAATCACTGAGAACCTTGCTGCTCCTGATCCTATATGGCCTCCTGGTGCTGCTGCCGGATTAATTGTTACAGGGCATGCTAAAGTTGACCTTATTAATTCTACAATTAGTAATAATATAGTTGATGGGATTGAAGGTTCTGCAGTATCTGTTAATGAGAGCGCAGTATTAAGTGTTTACAATTCCATACTTTATGGTGATTCATTATATGAATTATCACTTGGAAGAGCTTCCGGCTCTCCTGATCCTGCAATTGCAAATGTTTGTTACTCAAATATTGAGGGAGGTGAGGCCGGAGTAAAAAAATGGCAGAGTTATCATACACTTAATTGGTTAGATGGCAATATAAATGAAGACCCTTTATGGGATACTGCTTCGGCATTTCCTTATTCATTGCAGGAGAATTCACCTTGTATAAATGCCGGTACTCCAATGTATAAAGCAGGAATGGAACCACCTTTTATTATTAGTGAAGATGATACTTTATATTATCTTGTAACTTTAAACTATGCAGATACAATACTTTTACCTTCCACAGACCTTGCCGGCAAACCGCGTATATCAGGTGGTAGGATAGATATGGGAGCTTATGAGTTTGATACAACCGCAGGTATTAATGATCCATATCCACAAAATACCGATGATAACAAGATAATTGTTTATCCCAATCCGTTTTATTATCACACCTTTATTGGATTCAAACTTTTGCATGGCGGCAATGTACAAGTTATAATTTACGATATAAACGGCAAAAAAGTAAAAACACTGATGAACGCTAAGGTTTCAAAAGGAGAATTTTCAATTACCTGGGAAGGTAATAATGATCAAAACCAAATAGTAAAACAGGGAACTTATATTGCAGTAATAATGCTTAACGGAAAGAAAGCAGGTGGTGTGAAGATTTTGAAGAGGGGGAAGAGTTAAGGAACGTTTTTTTTTTAAAGCATTGTTTTTTTTCTTAATCTTTGCCTTTCGTATCTGAAAAAATAATACGATTTTTGTCGAAGATTAATATTATAAGCTCTCTTTTTATGCAACTACCTCCCCGAACCGTTCAACGATTAAGTAAATACAGAAGGCTGTTAATGAAGTTTCAGGACCTGAATGAACCTCATATTTTTTCGCATGATCTGGCGAGGCTGCTACAATTAAATCCGGTTCAGGTACGAAGAGATCTGATGTTGATAGGTGTTTCAGGAAATCATAGAAAAGGATATAATGTTAATGAGCTTATTGAACTGATCGGCAAAACGATTGATAATGAAAAAGGAAAAAATGTTGCTTTGATCGGAGTAGGGAATTTAGGTAAAGTGGTTGTGAAGTATCTGAAAAAATCAGATACAAAATTGAATGTTGTTGCAGCTTTTGATATTGATTCCAGAAAAATCAATAAATGTATTTCAGGAATAAATTGCCACAATTTCAGCGAAATAAGAGAAATGATTAAAAAATACAATATTTCAATAGCAGTTATCACTGTGCCTCCCGATTTTGTTGAAAATATTGTACAAATCCTTATTGACTCGGGAATTAAAGGGATATTAAATTTTACATCAGTACATATTGATACTCCCCCTGATATTTATTTGATAGAATATGATATGATAACATCATTGGAAGAAATTGCTTATTTCGTAAACCGGGAATAAGTTATTAATGCAAAAAAGGGGCTTAGTCCTTATATTTCAGAAATATCCGTTAAAACCAATTTAAACACCACCTCTCAAGTAACAGGGACTAAGCCCCTTTTTTATTTTTTTACCGGTTTATAAAAATTAATTACTTTAATTATCTGTATAGTCGGGGTGGACATTAAATCATTTATTCATTTCTCATTCAATCATTCTCTTATTCCATCATTTACGCATTCAATCATTCAATCATTTTAGCATTTAATCATTTTAGCATTTTAGTTTTACATATAATCACCTCTATATCAATCTAAAAGAAAGATTAATTAAAAACATTCTAAATATTGCTTAGGGATTGTAAATAAGAAAAATAAAATTAATTTTGCGGCTGTTAATTAATTAACAAATGATAAATATAATTACTTTTAATATTAATGATAACTATTAGTTAATTTATGAGAACTATTGTAAACAACATTATTGAAAAGTTCAATAGAGATGAGGCCAGGTTAATGGATATTATGCTTGATATCCAAGCCGAATTTGGGCTGATTTCTGATGAGGTGGTTACATTGATTGCCGAGGGATTAAATATTTCCAGCGTCGATGTAAAACAGACATTATCATTTTATCATTTCTTTTCACAAAAATCACGAGGCAAATACACTATTTATTTAAACGATAGTGCAGTAGCTAATATGATGGGACGTGCAGAAGTTGCACGTGCATTTGAAGAGGAGTGTAAATGTGAATTTGGATCTGTTACCGAAGATGGTCAAATTGGCCTATACGACACAGCATGTATCGGGATGAACGATCAGGAACCTGCGGCCATTATTAACGGCACTATTTTCCCAAAACTTAGCGAATCTTGTGTTAAAGATTTAGTGAAAGGTATGAAAGAAGGAAAATGTGTTACTGAGATGATGGGTGAGTATGGTGATGGTAAAAATGGCAACGACCTGCTAAAATCGATGGTTAAGAATAACATCATGAAGAGGGGAGATGTTTTATTTTCTGATTACGAAAGTGGTTCGGCTATTAAGAAACTCGTAACCATGACACCAAAAGAAGTTATTGGAGAAGTTAAAGCCTCTCATATACGCGGACTTGGTGGCGCCGGTTTCCCAACCGGAATGAAATGGGATTTCTGTTCAATGTCAGAAGGTGACGAACGCTACGTACTTTGTAATGCTGACGAAGGTGAACCTGGAACTTTTAAAGACAGAGTTATTCTTACTGAACTTCCTAACCTTATATTCGAAGGAATGACAATTGCCGGCTATGCTATCGGTGCTAAAGAAGGTATATTATACTTAAGGCAGGAATATCATTACATGAAAGCTTATCTTGAAAGTGTTATTAACAAACTTAGAGAAGAAAATTTCCTTGGAAAAGATATTGCGGGAAAAAGTGGTTTTGATTTTGATATCAGAATTCAGTTTGGAGCAGGCGCTTATGTTTGTGGTGAAGAATCTGCATTAATTGAATCTTGCGAAGGTAAACGAGGTGAGCCTCGAAACAGGCCTCCGTTCCCGGTTCAAAAAGGATATCTCCAAAAACCTACTGTTATTAACAATGTTGAAACTTTAAGTTCAATAGTAAAGATTATTGAAAATGGTGGAGAATGGTTCTCAATGATGGGTACAAAAGAAACTGCCGGAACAAAATTATTAAGTGTTTCCGGTGATTGTAAATATCCGGGCGTTTATGAAGTAGAATGGGGTATTCGCGTACGTGATTTACTTGAAATGGTTGGTGCTGACGATACTTATGCTGTTCAGGTTGGCGGGCCATCAGGTATTTGTATCTCGAAAAAAGATTTCAAACGCACAATTTGTTTCGAAGATTTACCAAGTGGAGGATCAATAATAATTGTTGGAAAACAAAGAAATCTGATAAATGACATTGTTTGTAACTTTATGGATTTCTTTATTGATGAATCATGTGGGTCTTGTGCACCTTGTCGTTCATTGCCTGTAATTCTGAAAAATAAACTTCAGAAATTAATAGATGGAAACGGTGTATTATCCGACCTTAACGATCTGGAAAATTGGGGTAAAAATATGAAAGTAGCAAATCGTTGTGGTTTAGGCCAAACTGCTGCAAATCCTATTCTATCGACTTTGAACAACTTCAGAGAAGATTACGAAGCATTAATTGAAAATAAAGAAAAAGATTTTGATACTGGTTTTGATTTAAATGCTGCTGTAGCCGCTTCGTGTGAAGCAGTAGGTAGAAACCCTCAAATATAAATAAAAATGAGCGAAAAAATTAGATTTACAATAGATGGAAAAGAATGTTTTGCCACGAAAGGACAATACATTCTTGAAGCTGCGTTAGAAAACGGCGTTTATATTCCTTTTCTCTGCAACATGGAAGGTGTAAAACCAGCTGGTTCATGCAGATTATGTAATGTAAAAATTAATGGCAGAAATATGACTGCCTGTACTACTCCGGTTGCTGCCGGTATGGATATTGAAAGTGAAATACCTGAACTCCAGGAATTACGTTTGTCAATAATAGAAATGCTTTTTGTTGAGGGTAATCATTATTGTCCGGCATGTGAAAAAAGTGGAAATTGTGAATTGCAGGCACTTGCATACAAATACCAAATGCTTGTTCCTCGTTTTCCATATGAATTTCCAATTTGTGAACTCGATGCCGAATCACCAAAATTATTTATCGACCGTAACAGATGCATAAAATGCAAGCGTTGTATTCGGGCAATAATAGATGATGAAGGCAGAAGCTATTTTGCTTTTAGCAAAAGAGCAAATAATGTAGAAATCAATCTTGATAAAAAACTTGCAGCCTCAATGTCTGACGAAGTAGCCGAAAAAGCTATGGAGACTTGCCCTGTCGGTGCAATACTTAGAAAAGAAAAAGGCTTTGACCAGCCTATCGGAACCCGAAAGTTTGATAAACAAGCTATTGGTACCGAAATTATTAGTGTAGTTGAAAACATAAATATGGAGGTTAAAGAATAATGAGTAAACCTATAGTTGCAACAACATCCTTAGCCGGATGCTTCGGTTGTCATATGTCGATATTAGATATTGATGAAAGAATATTAGACCTTATTGATGTGGTTGAATTTAATAAATCACCTATCGATGATATAAAAGAATTTACTAAACAATGTGATATTGGAATTATTGAAGGCGGATGCTGTAATAGCGAAAATGTTCACGTATTAAAAGATTTCAGAAAGAATTGTAAAATTCTGATCTCGCTTGGTGAATGTGCCATTATGGGCGGACTTCCTGCCCTAAGAAATGGAATTCCTATTCAAGAATGTTTCGAAGAAGCATATCTTAACTGCCCAACTTCTGAAATCGGTAATGAAGAGGGAATTATTCCTAACGATGAAGAACTTCCAATGATACTTGATAAGGTTTATCCTTGTCATGAAGTTGTTAAAATCGATTATTATTTACCGGGATGTCCGCCAAGGGCTGATCTTATATGGGAAGCACTCGTTGCCCTCGTAACCGGAAATGAACTTAAATTACCTTATGAAGTTGTTAAATTTGATTAAAATCTGAGAAAAATGACAAAAAAAATAACAATAGAACCTGTAACCAGAGTTGAAGGTCATGGAAAAGTTACCATTCACCTTGATGATGATGCAAATGTTGTTCAGAGCAGGTTACACATCGTAGAATTTAGAGGTTTCGAACGTTTTGTTCAGGGAAGGCCATATTGGGAAGCTCCGGTTCTGGTACAACGACTTTGTGGTATTTGTCCCGTTAGCCATCACCTTGCTGCGGCTAAAGCTTTAGACGTAATTGTTGGTGCAGGAACCGGAAATGGACTTACTCCAACCGGCGAAAAAATGAGAAGATTAATGCATTACGGACAAATGTTCCAGTCGCATGCCCTACATTTCTTCCATCTTGCTTCACCCGATTTACTACTCGGTATTGATGCTGATCCGGCAATTCGTAACGTAATCGGTGTTATCCTTAATTTCAAAGACCTTGCCGTACAAGGTGTGATGATGCGTAAGTTTGGCCAGGAAATTATTCGTGCCACTGCCGGTAAAAAAATTCACGGAACCGGTGCTATACCCGGTGGAATTAACAAAAACCTTTCTCTCGCTGAAAGAGATGAATTCCTTAAAGGAGCCGATCCTTTAAATATCGATAAAATGATTGAATGGGCCCAGGCATCGGTTGATTTGTTTAAAGCTTATCATAAAGATCATAGTGATATGATCGATAATTTTGCAAAATTCCCTTCAAACCATTTAAGCCTTGTTCGTGAAGACGGTGCAATGGATCTCTACCACGGAGTTTTAAGAGCGATTGATACTGATGGCAAGAAAATTTTACATGATGTCGATTACCAAAATTACCTTGAATATATCGGTGAAGAAGTGCGAAACTGGAGTTATATGAAATTCCCTTATTTGCGTGAATATGGTAAAAAGGACGGTTGGTACACAGTTGGGCCTTTAGCACGATTGAACACTTGTGACTTTATCCCAACTCCTTTGGCACAAAAAGAATGTGAAATTTTTAAAGCCTACACCAACGGCAAACCAAATAATATGTCGATGCACATGCACTGGGCAAGATTAATTGAGTTGCTTCACTCAGCCGAGATGATCAAAGAACTTCTTAACGATCCCGATATATTGGGCGATGACCTCGTTACAAAAGGTACAAAACAAAAAGAGGGTGTCGGACTTATTGAAGCCCCACGTGGTACTTTATTCCATCATTATCGCATTAATGATAACGACCAAATTGAAATGGCTAACCTTATTGTTTCAACAACAAACAATAATCAGCCAATGAACAATGCCGTTAGAATGGTTGCAGATAATTGGATGACAGGTCATAAGGAAATTACTGAGCCTATGATGAATGCTGTTGAAGTTGCCATCAGGGCTTACGATCCTTGTTTAAGTTGTGCAACTCACGCATTGGGAAAAATGCCTTTGGAAATTGCCCTGTACGACAAGAATAATAATTTAATTGATAAAAAAAGGTCTTAAATACCTTATTTAAGATACAGATCCATAAATTTGGGATTTGGTAATTAGTTTAATCTAATCTCCGAATCCCAAATTTTTTATTTTTGTAAAATGGAAAATAATAAATTAAAGATTCTATTTTATGCTTATGGTAATCCGGGCAGGATGGATGATGGCCTTGGAAACGAATTTGTTGACCGTTTTGAAGATTGGACAAAGAAACAGGGATTGCAAAATTTTTTATTCGACAGTAATTATCAATTGAATATTGAAGATGCCGAAGAAATTTCTGATAAAGATATCGTAGTTTTTGTTGACGCCTCGGAAGAAGATATTCAAGATTATCTTTTGACTGAAGTTGATGGATCTTCGAAGGTTACTTTTACAACACATGCTGCTTCGCCGGGCTATGTCGTGCAACTTTGTGAAGAATTGTATAAAAAAAAGCCAAAAGTTTATTTGCTTCATATCAAAGGATATGAATGGGAATTTAAAGAAGGCTTAAGCCAAAAAGCAGAAGAAAATCTTGTAAAAGCAATTGAATTCATTAAAGAAAAATTTCAATATCCCGAAAAATTACTTTAGGATATTTTTGAAATATACAAATAAAAAACCCTGAAAACTTATTAGTTTTCAGGGTTTTTTTTGTTAACAGGTTTTTAAATGTGATTGTATTTTATTAAATTTGTACAAAAAATTGTATTTAAATGTCTGTAAAATTCAGGATATTTTTAAATGTTTTTGCTTTACTCTTCATAGTTGGCCTGTTTTATCAATGTTCAAAAACCGAAGTTAAAAAATCGGATGAAGACTGGTCTTTTGTTGTTTTAGGCGATCAAAGGCAGGGTTATGGTGTTTATGGAAAACTTGTGAAATATATATCCAATTATGAGCCTCAACCAAAACTTGCTGTAAGTTTGGGCGATATTATGCTGAAACCCGGAAATGAAGCAGAATGGTTGAATTTTTGGAAATACTCAAAACCGCTTACTGATAAGATGCCATTATTTATTGTAAGAGGCAATCACGAAGGGAACGATCCTGTTTCCGAACAAATACTTCATGAACAGGCAAATATTCCTGGAGAAAATTTTTATTATTCTTTCTGTAGCGAGGATACTTATTTTATTTTTCTTGATACTGAAATCAGGGGAGAAGAAAGAAGTATAATAAATGAGCAATTATTTTGGCTAATAAGCAAGCTTGATTCAGTAAGGCAGGAACCAAATATTAAAAATATTTTTATTTTTACGCATCAGCCGGTTTTTCCTCAGGGTAAATTTCAGGATTCACCATTGATTAATGCCGAAGAGCTTCACGAACTTTTTACAGAAAATAATAAGGTCAAAGCTATTTTTGGAGCACACGAACATATGTTCAACAGATATGAGCGGGATGGACTAACTTATATAATTTCAGGAGGAAGTGGCGCTATCCTTCATCATGGATATGGGGGCAATTATTATCATTTTGTAAAAGTATCCTTCTATCTGGAAGAAGAAAGAATAAATATAAAAACTATAGGGATTTTCAATGAAATTATCGAAGACTTTGATTTGTAAAATTGCTCTTAGCCTGTTTATGTTTGTGCAATTATCACTAACTGCACAAGATTTTACAGTCCGCTTGGGAATTTATGACTTTACCGATGAAGCTGCTACGGAATTTTATGTGCTTGCACCAACTGTATTACTTGGTTATGATTGCCTGAAAATGTCACGTTTAGAATTAAATGTTACTGTAGGTTTGTCATTTAATTCTGTTAAATATCAATCAAGGAAACATAATCTTTACATGGTGCCATTGTTTGTAAGTATGCTGTATGAACTTTCAAATCCCGAATCGAAAGTCCATCCTCATATTGGTGGAGGATTTAGCTTGCTTGGCAAAGCTGATAAAAATCAGACTATGAACATAGTTCATTCTTCTCTAACTTACGGTTATCATGCAATTGGAGGCTTTCATATTGAATTAAAGAAAAAAATAGCCCTTACATTTGAATTCAGATACAATTTTCTTATTACACCCGCAATGGAAGAACTCAATCCGAGTGGTATAATTACAACTGCAGGTATAAGAATTCCGATTAATTCACGATATTAACAAAGTAAAGAGTTTTAAGATGTTTTAGTTGAAATTTGAACTCCTGATCCAAAGAGATTGTCGTATTGTTAATAACTTCTGTTCACAGACTAAATTATCACAAAAATAACAAATAAAGATCAAATCGGAGTATACAAATTTATTAGCATTGAACAGCCCTGCATTATTCTTATCTTCTATTGGACCTTACCCAATTTTGAAGAAGTTTATGTGAATCCAAATGAGAAGTTATGTTTTCTGAGGGCCTTGAAAAAGAAAAATCATTGAATAATTATTTTCTTACTCAGGTTTATTTCTTTATTCTTTAAATTTATCAAATAAAGTCCTGCAGGCAGATCGGTAATATCAATTTGTTTAGAACAATTTTCATCAATTGAAAATTCTTCATTTCTCACAAGCTGCCCGTTAAAATTATAAAGCATGCAATTAATTTTTCCCTGAAGATGATTGAAATGAATATTTATTTTTTCGATAGCAGGATTCGGGCCTATACTTATTAATTTATCCAGATTGTTTTCCTTAATAAAATAATTTTCACCAATGTTGAACGGGAAACGGATACTTCTTCCAAAATCGGTTTCAAAATATTTCACAATAAGGCCTGCATTGTTATACAAGATCAGAGAACCGTTTCCTTGTTCGGGATAGGCCCAGTAGGAGAGACCCATATTTTCTGTATCAATTAGTTCGAATGTATAACATCCGTCAGGAAAATTGATTGTATCGTAATATTCTGTATTATTCTCAAGGTCATCACGCGTTAGTACAATGTTTCCTTCAATATCTTTTATTTCTATTGAATACCTGTAGGCCTGGTTGTTGGTCTTTAATTTGAAAACCATACCCTGTTCAAATATGTCGGGTATTGTAAAACCGCTTTTATAAGTGTTATTATCACTGTATTCATCAGTTTGTCCGTTTGGTTCGCTAATATTTACTGTGAAAATATTATTAGTATCACCCATCCAGAATGAGTTGTAATAAACAGGTAAATTTATTAGTTCTTTATGATTAGGTTTTATTGATCCTATCCATTCATAATAGAAAGTTTTACCTCCCGAAACCGAATATTCAAACTTCAAAGAATTCAAATCGCCGGTTCCGTTATTTCTGATAATAACTTCGGGGCCTGAACAAATAGGATTTTTTCTCGAATAGTCATCCTGAAGGCTCGGAGTAATTATATCGTAAATTTCGGCATCAGTTTCAAAATACGATTGTCCGTATTGCATCAGATGCATAGACATTACATAGTTTCCATTTCCCATTCCCTGGTTGTTTTCAGGGACTTTGGTAATATCATAATCAATATTCAGTTCATCACTGTCAACAAACTCCGTAACCTCAAATTCAATATCATTAACTTCATCACCCGGGCACCAGCCTTCTCGTGAACCGTTCCATGTTCCACCCTGAGGATAAACCGGATTCAAAGCACAATCATTGTATTGAAAAATATGCCAGGTGGCCACTTCCACACTATCAATCAATAAATAATGAGTGTTGTCTTTCCACTCGCAGCAATGCGGATAACTACCTGTATTGCTGTTATGCCCGTGTCCTGTGATCCTTGTCCTTACTTTGAATTGGTTTGCTTCGGCCAATAAGGGTATGCTTACCGCGGAAAGTGATGTGTTATCTGATAGGTTTTTGTATTTGTATGAAGCTCTCTGTCCCCATATCCTGTCAATTTGTAATATATCTCTTGGTGGAGTACCTTCGATAAATGAGAACTTCAAATCGATAAGTTCCTGTTGGTTTCCGGCACTTATATCAACATTTCCTTTTAATAAAGCTATGTAATCGGTTACATCATAAATCCAGGTAAAACCTTCAGGCCCTAATGATAAATTTATACCGTAAGGTGTTATAAATCTACCGATTTCATGACGTTCCAACAATTCATAAGGTTCACCATAATATGGAAGATCAATTTTGTAAAGTGTTTCATCAGGTTGGAAATAAACAGAGTCAATAATTGAATCGTTTTCTAAAATATATTGAAAGCCTGCAACCCAAAAGTCAATCGTATCGGTTGCAATATTAGGTTTGTTTTCATTTTCAAAAACTACCAATTGTGTTTTTGCATTTAGTGTTGAATCAATTATTAATTCCGAAATAATTTGCGATGAAGAATACTGGAGATTAACAAAGGATATTTGCGGCCTGATATTGTTTTGAGAAAAAGGAAGAAATAATTCAGGGCCTTTTACTCTGTACCAGGAAGGATAGCCATAAGCAGTTCCGTTATTTGCATTTTGCGAATGGTCAATAATATTTGTTCCTTCACCTGAATTGAAATTGTAATATACAATTAAGCTTGTATCGGCAGCCGGATCATCAACTTCTTTCCTGTAACCGGCCATTATTTCTTCATCTTCTTTAGCATAATTATAAATACGGAATTCATCAATTATCACATCTGCATAACCGTTATTATTCCAATTACTTTTCCCGATAAAATTTTTTGTTCTAATTGTATCTTCCGGTGTTTTCAACGGGCCGTATTTTTGAAATTCTCCATTGAGATAAAGCCACCCGACAAAAGAATAATTCAGCTTTATCGCAATATGAATCCATTCATTCAATGGAAGTACCTCCGGGGATTCAAACGACATCGAATGAGAACCTTTATAAACATTTACTGATAATTTGCCTCCTGTTCCTTTTGAAAGTGCCAGAAGAATGTTATCCTTACCGGAACCATTCCCGAAGTCAAAAACCCTGCTCCAATTGTTATTACTGCGTTTATACACCCATGTTTCAAAAGTAAAATCACCATTAAAGTAAGTAGCATCAGGTAAGTCGATATAGTCTGAACCTCCGTCAAGGTCAATTGCAAAGTTTGTAGTTGAAGCTGAAACACCACTGTTCCATTCCGTACTATCACCCTTGTATGAAATATTGATTCCTGCTTCAGGATTCTCGAAACTTAACTCAAGGAGCAGGTTAGAGGTTCCATCCCAGAGAAAAGCTTCCGGGAAACTAAATGAATACCAATCGCTGCCGTTTAAATTCAATGTATTACAAAACACAGTTTCCAAATCATTTGATAAATTTTCAGGCTTGATCTCATTAAGTTCAGTGTTTTGCATTTTAATTGTGAAATGCCTGATTTTATTACCCGAAGCATTTAAAAATAATTTGATTTCGTTGATTTCGCCTGCCTGCATTCCTTGTGCAATTAATTCATCTTTTAAGTAAAGAAACTGCGATCTTGCATCGGTATGTTCGCTGGTAAGTAAACTTTCAGATTGAATGTTACCTTCACCAATTGTGAATTCCGCTAATGATAAGGTGTCTTCAAAAACTATTGAATTATGTGTTTTTCCTGTGAATGAATATGTCGGACTGTTTGTAATTTGAATTGAATCTGTTGTGTTACCGTTGAGGTAAGTAAAATTCGGGTGATGATAAAGAGTAGAGTCCCAAATACCTGTGTGTTCCCAAACATTTGTATATGTCAGATAATCCCATTCGCCACAAGGGAATTGATCGTGGGTTGTGGCATAATCACATTTAAGTGTATAATGCATTAATATTTTCCGGAATTCACCTTCTTCGGGGAACTGCCAAAACCCTCTTCTTGTTGTAATAGAATCGAATGTAAGGGTTTGAACATTAATTGTATCCTGAGCAAACAATCCGGAAGCTAAAATGTTTATTAAACAAACTATGATAAATATTTTTTTCATATAGTTGAAAATGTTAAGTTGAAATGGTAATAATTAAGTTTCAATTGTTATTTTAGTACAAATGGTTAAATGTGTAAATGTTATTTATTATTCCCGGTATGATGAGTTCTTTCCCGATAAATATTGATTCATTATCTCATTCTCTCTTTTTTCATTATTCCTCTGTTAATCCATTGTTCAGATTTGTATGAATTTGTTTTAAGATATTCTGACAAGTTTTAAAATCTTTTGGATTGAGTTTCTTATAAACTTTATCCAAACTATCACCGGTAATTTTTTGCAGGGATTTGAAAATTTTTAATCCTTTTGGGGTTAAACTAATGATTTGTTTGCGTTTATCTGAGTTATCCATGGTTCTTTCAATATAATCCTTTGCTTGAAGTTTTTTTATCAACCTATTTATGGAAACTTTGTCCATACCTGTTTTTAATGCTAATTCTTTTTGGGTGATCTTTCGATAATTATAAATAAAAGCGAAACATGTCCATTCACCAGCACTAATTTCATGCCCATTTTTTCTGAATTCAAATTCAAGCAGTTTTCCTGTACTTTTGGATACAAGCATGCTTAACTTTCCTATTGAATTTTCAAAACGATATTCCATAATAATAAATAATTGAATTTATTTAAAAATGCAATATTAGTAATAATTTATTAAAAATTTGTTAAATATTCATTTCACCTCAATCATAATAAAGCGTTTTGAAAAATTCCATAGAAATTATTTTTTTAACTTGAAAATAAAAATCCTACTCACCTAAAATCCTTTCAATAATTTTTATCAATTCATCTTTCCTTATAGGTTTCGAAATGTAATAATCACAACCCGCTTCAATTGCTTTTTCGCGGTCGCCTGTGATAGCAAAGGCAGTTTGTGCAATAATTACAACATCTTTGTTGAATTCCCTGATTTTTCGCGTGGTCTCATAGCCATTCATTTCAGGTATTTTAATATCCATTAAAACCAGATCGATATCAGGGTTGTTACGACATGCAGTTATTGTCTCAATTCCTGTTTTTGTATGTAAAATTTCGTTCCCGATATCTTTTAGCACTATTGTTAGCTGCAAATCTGCTGATTTTTCGTCTTCTGCAATTAAAATTTTCAGTCCGGTATTTTGATTTTCTTTCTTTTGTTCAGAAATTTTATCTTTATTTGGTTTATCCTGTTTATCAGGAGTGAGAGGGACAGAAAAGTAAAACCGGGAGCCTTTTCCCTCTTCTGATTTCACCCAAATTTCACCACCATTTTTTTCAACAAATTCTTTACAAAGTGATAAACCCAAACCTGTCCCTTTTTCTTTATTTGTTCCTAATGTTGAATGACTCTCTTCTATGCGGAAAATTTTGGAAGCTTTTTCAGGTGGAATACCTACTCCGTTGTCGCATATTTTAACTTCAACAAAGTTAGCAATTATAGTGGCTTCAATCGTAATATGGCCTTTTTGTGGAGTGAATTTAATAGCATTACTGAATAGATTAGCAATGACAGTTTTGATGCTTTGTTTATCTACATTAACAGTAATGTTTTCAGAAACAGAATTGGTGAAAGTAATTTCTTTTTTCTTTGCACCATGCAGATATGGCGAAATAGCTTCAACTATAAGCTGTTTCAGGTTCATGTCTCCCTTTTCAATTTTAATTTTGCCCCTTTGAGACATAGCCCATAGAAGCAAGTTTTCCAATAATTGATATGTACTTTTGGCTGAATTATAAATTTCATTAATGAATTCTTTTCTGTTATCTTCACTAAACTCGTTATAACTTTCTTTTAATAAATCTGTATAACCAAATATTACATTAAACGGATTTTTTAAGTCATGTGCAATAATGGATAGTAATTTATCTTTTGTGGCATTCAGACCTTTTAATTCCAAATTGCTCTGTTTTAATAAATCCTCGGATTCTTCCAGTTGATCGCGTTGAGCTTCAATCTCTTCTTTTTGCACATTAATTTCATTATTCTGAAATAATAGCAGTTCATTGGACTTCTTCTTATGCTTGTTTGAAAGAGATAAAAAATATGCAAAAATTGAAACGAAAATTAATCCGATAAAAACGATAAGAATTATTAAAAGTTGATTTTTATTTTCAATTTCTTTTCTTGCAATGATTTCATTATTTTTTTCTTCTTTTTCTTTTAATATTTCATTTTCTTTTTCTTTTTTTTCGGTTTCGTACTTCGTTTGTATTTCTAATATCTGTTTGTTGTTTTCTTCCGAAAAAATACTGTCGTTAATTTCTTTAAATAATGTAAAGTAATTATAAGCATTAAAATAATCTTTTTGCATGGAATAGCTTTCTGATATCTTCTTATATGCTTCTCTCATTAAATCCTTTGCGTCAATTTCTTTTGATCTTTCAATACTGTTGATAAAATACTGATTGGCTTTAATATAATTATTCTGCAAAAAATAAAGTTCACCAATACTTTTATATACACTTGATATTCCATAAATATTTGCAACTTCTTTTCTGATCTGTAATGCTTTATTGTAATATTCTAAAGCTTTGGAATAGTTTTCCAAAGCTCTGTATATATCTCCAATATTAACATAACATATTGTAATTCCGTATTTATCATTTTGCTGTTTTTCAATTTGAAGTGAGTTTTCAAAGTATTCAAGTGCTTTTTTGTATTGTTTCTGATTATGAAACACCAAACCACAATTATTATAATAAATTGATTTCCCGCTTTCATAATTAATCTCGTTGGATATTTTAAAAGAGGCATTGTAATATGTTAACGCATCATCATATTTCTCTAAATAATAATATATAAGTCCAATGTTATTTAAGAGAATGGCAATTTTTCGTTTATTTCCGACTTTTTCCCAAATAGGTAAAGCCTTAAAATAGAAATTTAATGCTTTATTATACTCTCCTTTCTTCCTATAAGTAATACCAAGTAAATTCAGGCATTTTGCCTCACTTTCTATGTCATTTCTGCTTCTGCATATTTTCAGACAAATATTAGCGTGATAGATAACTGTTTCGAAGTAAGATTCTCTGAAATAAATATTAGCATAAAAAAAATTAGATTTTTGCAAACCTTTTTGAAATTTCATTTTTTCAGAAAGTTCGAGTGATTTCTGGGTATAAATTTTTGCACTGTCAAAATCGGATAAATAGTAATATTTCTTTCCGATTTCATAAAATAAATCTACTTTTATGGTATCGTTTGTAGTATGTTGAACTTGGTTAATTAAGCTGTCAATAATTTTATTCTGTGAATTAACGTGGCTCCCCAATAATACTATTGTACAAAATAATATAAATTTATTTCTTGTTTTCATCTGTTAATAAATATCTGGTTATTACAGTCATTAATTCTTCTTTATTTATTGGTTTTGAGATATAATCATCACAGCCTGCTTCCACTGCTTTTTCCCGGTCGCCTGTGAGAGCATAGGCCGTTTGTGCAATAATTACCACATCTTTGTTGAATTCCCTGATTTTTCGTGTAGCTTCATAACCATTCATTTCAGGCATTTTAATATCCATCAATATAAGATCAATGTCGGGATTGTTACGGCAGGTATTAACTGTTTCAATTCCTGTTTTCGTATGTAAAATTTCTTTCCCGATATTTCTAAGTACCATAGTTAGGTGTAAATCTGCTATTTCTTCGTCTTCGGCAATGAGTATTTTCAGTTTCTTAATTTGAGATTCAGGTAATGCAGTGGGTTCTGTTACAATGAATGTAGGTGTTTCTTTTTTGTACGCATCATAAGGGATTGTAAAATAAAACTGCGATCCTACTCCTTCCTGACTTTCAACCCAAAATCTTCCTCCAATAATTTCCACATAAGCTTTAGAAATGGATAAACCCAGACCCGCACCCTCAAAAGCTCTTTTGTCTTCAATATCAGCCTGAACAAAGCGATCAAAAATGGCCTGCTGTCTATCTTTGGGAATACCAATACCGGTATCTTTTACAAAAAATTCAAGAAAACTTCCTTTTCTTTCATAGCCAAATTCTATTGATCCTGTATTGGTATATTTAATAGCATTTTTTACCAGATTGGTAAGAATAGCATAGGTTTTCTCCCGGTCTGTTTTAATAAATGCTTCTTTTGCAGATAAAGTTTGTTTCGTGAATAACTTAATTCCTTTTTTCTCAATTTCCGGTTTAAAAAAGGAATAAATATATTCTATTTGTTCATTTACATTTACTTCAGAAATATTAATTTCCACTTGTCCGGCTTCTACTTTTGAAATGTCTATAAGGTCGTTTATAATATTTAGCATGCGTTCACCACTGTTTTCGATTATCTTGATATAATTTTGCTGTTGTTCGCCTGAAAGGTTTGGTTCTTTCAACAGGTCGGCAAAACCCAGTATACCGCTCATAGGTGTGCGTATTTCGTGACTCATATTGGCCAGAAATGCTGATTTGAGACGGTCGCTCTCTATGGCACGTTTTTTGGCTTTTTCCAGTTCTACATTAATTTTCCGGATATTAGCCATGCTTTCATTTAGTTCCTTGTTTAAGGCTTGGTATTCTTTATTTTGAGTTGCAAGTTGTTCGTTCAACTCTTTCATTTTTTCTTCTGCTTTTTTGCGGTCGGTTATATCAACAATAATACCTCTAAGACCGCAAACCTTATTATTCTTTATAATGGAGGTTGCATGAAAGAGTATTGGAAAGGTTGAACCGTTTTTTTTCACAGCCTGGTATTCAGATGTTCCGGGGTCCTTACCTTTTAATCGCATCTCAAAATTCGCTTTAGCCCGATATTGATCTTTAGTAACGAGAAAATCAAGTCCGTTCAATCCTTTTGAAAAGTCCTCCTGAGAATACCCAAATAACTCATAAGCACGCTGATTGACATAAGTTAATTTCACACTCAGGTCAGCTTCAAACACAGCTTCCGGTAATAGTTCCACCAATTCTTTGAAACGCTTCTCACTATCGTGTAATGCTTGCTCGGTTTGCTTGAGTTCACTGATGTCGAGACCCAATCCTACAAGGTATGTCTTGCCATCAATAACTAGCTTGTCTCCTGTAAAGAAGTATGGTATCAGTTCTCCTGACCTTGTAAGAAGAAGGTTCTCCATTGATGATGCACCATGATCATATACTTCCTGCATACGAGATGCACAAAGCTCTTTATCATCAACCATATCCAATGCAGTCATCATATCTAGTTCATCATCAGAATAACCTGTAACCTTTTTCCAATTATCGTTTCTACGGATGAATCTTGCTGTATTCTTATCAAAAATATAAAACAGACCAGGAATACTCTGGATTAACTTATCCGAGAAAGTACGCTCAATGTACAATCTTTCCTGTGTCTTTTTGCGTTCAGTGATGTCGAAGATTATTCCATCTATTGAAATGAGATTTCCTTCTAAGTCGAAAATGGGTTTTCCTCTTTCATTAAAATTGCGAATACTACCATTCTTGTGTATAAAGCGATACTCCACTTCAAAAGCAGTTTTGTTTTTGATTGCTTGTTTGATAATAGTTACTATCCGTTTTCTGTCTTCAGGATGAATAAACGGATCAAAAGAACAAATTTCACCTTGAAGCATTTCTTCAGTTCTGTAACCTGTAATTTCAGTTACAACATCATTGAAGAAAACCATTCTGCCTTTATCTTTAATCATCACGCGATAAACTAGTCCGGGCATATTTTCAGTTAGTGTTCTGTACGACTGTTCACTCTCCTTTAAAGCTTCCTCCGCCTGCTTGCGTTCAGTGATATCACGATAATTTACAACAATACCTCTTACTTTGGGTGAATTCAGTAAATTTTTACCTGTTCCTTCAATATATCGCCATGTTCCATCTTGATGAAGAAACCTGAAATTAATTTGTTCAATTCCTTCCGGTCTTTGCAGAAGTTCAGCAAATTGTTGCAACATACGTTGCCGGTCTTGAGGGTGTACATAGTCAAAAGCATTTTTATTGATTAAATATCCTGTCTCATATCCCAATACTCTTGTGTGTGACGGACTCTCAAATAAGATATTTCCCTGATCGTCTAATATTGAAATTACATCGCTGGCATTTTCTATTAATTCCCTGAAACGCTCTTCACTTTCTTGCAGTGCTTTTGCAGCTCTTTTGCGCTCAGTGATGTCACGCACATGGAATAACATGGCAGGACTACCCTTATACTCAATGTGATTGGCCCGAATCTCAACAGGAATAGAGCGTCCATCGTTGGTGTAACTATATCCTTCATAGAAATGAAGATCGTTCATTTGCCATTTCGGGTATTCAAGAGCTACCCTTTCACGTTGATCCAACGGCACGAGATCCAGAACATTCATTCCGATCAATTCATCTCGCCCAATACCATGGAGATGACAGGCCGCTGGATTTACGTCAAGGATCATCCCGTTGTAATTTTCCACGAAAATGGCATCCGGAGACCTCTCAAATAGCAAACGGAACCTTTCTTCGCTACGCTGTAGCGTCTCCTCTGCCTGCTTGCGTAAAGTGATGTCATTGATAACACCAATCACACCTGTCACATTTCCTTCTGTATTTTTTAATGGCAGGTAGCTTTCTGATGTATATCCCTCTTTACCATCGGATAATACATATTTTAGTTCATTATTCAGCGATGGATTACCCTCCATTGCCTGCTTCATGGCATTTTCAATATCACCCTTTAAAAATGGAAAAGTTTTCCAGGGTGTTGTCCCAAGGACTTTTTCTTTCGGTGTGTTGGAGATATGCTCCATCATTTTATTCCAATATGTGTATTGAAAATTGTTGTTTAGTACTAAAATACCCTCATGCATTGATTCAAATGCATTGCGGATTAATTCATTTTTTTCTTGCAGGATTTCTTCCGCTTGCTTTCGTTCGGTAATGTCCTGAATCGAAGTAGCCCGGACAATTCCTTTGTCCTTAAAATATATTGCTTTTGCCCGAATAGCAATTGGAAAAAGCGTTCCATCTCTATGTTTTCCAACCGCCTCATATTCATCTGTTAGATTCTTTAACATGTGCTCTTTGACAATTTCATGGCTTTCCGGAGCGATTATTTCAGTGCCGAACATCCCAATAAAT
Organism: uncultured Bacteroidales bacterium; assembly: GCA_964462015.1. Taxonomy (GTDB): domain Bacteria; phylum Bacteroidota; class Bacteroidia; order Bacteroidales; family JAEINX01; genus JAEINX01. The sequence continues at coordinate 44,892 of CAYWXI010000001.1, forward strand.
TCTGAAGGTGTATCATAACCAAACATTTCGGCTGCAACCTGATTAGCTTCCACACAGATTCCGTCTTTTGTAAAGAATATTGCTTCCATAGAAGCATCAGCAAGGTAACGGAATCGTTCCTCGCTTTCAGCGGTTTTTTCCGAAATTTCCTTTTTTAGTTTTTTTACCTCTTCAATCAGTTGCTCTTTGGTTTTATTTTCAGGATTTTTCATATAATATTTCATATTAATACTTTCCTTTTACGTTCTTAATGGTTGATGTTTTTTACTGCATACCAATAAAATCGACAGGAAAGTTTGCTATTCCTAATTATGCCTTATAAACATGCTTCATAATAATTTCTTTTAGTTTCTCTTTATTTATCGGTTTTGAAATATAATCATTACATCCAGCTTCAAGTGCTTTTTTCCGGTCGCTGATAAGAGCATAGGCAGTTTGTGCAATAATTATGACATCTTTATTGAATTCACGAATTTTTCGGGTAGCCTCATACCCATTCAATTCCGGCATTTTAATATCCATCAATACAAGATCGATATCCGGGTTGTTGCGGCAGGTATCAACCGTTTCCAGTCCTGTTTTTGTATGTAAAATTTCTTTTCCGATATTCTTAAGCATTAATGATAGGTGCAAATCTGCTGTTTCTTCATCTTCAGCAATGAGTATTTTCAAATTATTAATTTGAGGTTCCGTTTTTGAAGTGGATTCTGCATCTTTTTTTGTAATTATTTCTTTATTGTTTGTATTGTATGGAATCGTAAAATAAAACTTCGATCTTTTTCCTTCCTGACTTTCAACCCAAATTCTACCACCAAGCATTTCAACATAAGCTTTCGAAATGGATAATCCTAATCCAGCACCTTCAAGAGCTCTTTTGTCGTCAATATCAGCTTGAACAAAGCGATTAAAAATGGCTTGCTGTCTTTCTTTGGGAATACCAATTCCTGTATCTTCTATAAAAAATTCAAGAAAACTTCCTTTTTTCTCATAAGCAAATTCTATTGATCCTTGATCGGTATATTTAATGGCATTTTTTACCAGATTGGTAATTATGGCATAGATTTTCTCCCGGTCTGTTTTAATTATTGCTTCTTCTGCCGGTAAAATATGTTTAAAGGAAAGTTGTATTCCCTTTTTCTCAGTTTCGGGTTTGAAGAAACTATATAGGTATTCGGTTAGCTCATTTATATTAACTTCTGAAATATTAACTTCAATCTGTCCGGCTTCTATTTTTGAAATATCTATCAGGTCATTTAGTATATTGAGCATACGTTCTCCACTGTTTTTAATTATACTGATATATTTTTGTTGTTCATTGCCCGAAAGGTTTGGTTCCTTTAGAAGGTCGGCAAAACCGAGTATACCATTCATTGGAGTTCGTATTTCGTGACTCATATTAGCCAGAAAAGCTGATTTAAGGTGGTCGCTTTCTTCAGCATGTTTTCTGGCTTTTTCCAGTTCGATATTAATCCTCTGAATTCGACTCAGGCTTTCTGTTAATTCCTCGTTTAAAACCTGGTACTCTTCATTTTGAACGGCAAGCTCTTCGTTAAGTTTTTTCATTGTTTCTTCCGCCTTTTTGTGTTCGGTAATATCAGTACAAACACCAATCCACTTATACGGGCGGCCGTTTTTATCAATAAGGGGAAGTCCGTGATCGCTCCAATACCTGTATGTACCGTCTTTATGTTTTACTCTATATTCGTACTGAATAGGATCTGTTGATATTCTGTGAAGTTCAACGGCATCCTTAAGTTTAATAATATCCTCATTTTTAATCAAACCAAGCCATGCATTGATATCTCTTGATATTTCACCCTTTTTATAACCAAGCATTCTGTCAATATCTCCAAACCACTCCAAATCATCATTTTCGACATCCCATTCGTAAATCAGATCATAAGCTGCTTTTCCAGCTGTTTTAAGACGTTTTTCGCTTTCTCGCAGAGCCTGTTCTGTTTTCTTACGTTCGGTGATGTCAACAGCAGTGGTGAAGATGTGTTTTTTACCTCTAATGGTAATGATTTCGGCAGAGAGTAATACATCAACGGGGATTCCTTTTTTGGTGTAAATTACCGCTTCTTCATTTTTTACATAATTATACTCTTTTAATTTAGCAACTATTTTGTCCCTGAATTGGATATCCATATGTATTACATCAGAAGAATGTTTTCCGATAACTTCTTCCGGCGTATAACCAAGTTTATTATAAAATGTTTGGTTCACTTCAACATATTTACCGGTTTCCATGTTACTCAATCCGGCAATAGCGGGATTGCTATGAAAGGCTTTTGCAAATTTTTCTTCAGATTGTTTTAGTGCAGAAATATCTTTGCTTACTCCATAAATGGCAGGTTTCCCATTCCATGTGCCTAAGTTTACAGAGGTTTCCACCGGGATCAATTCACCTTTTTTAGTGATCAATGGTATGAAGCAGGATTTTCTTTTCCCTTGCAACATATCTGCAACTATTTGCTCACCCTCTTTCCGCCGGTCTTCGGGATGAACGAACAGCACCGATTGGTTTCTCAACTCATCCTGGCTATAACCAAGACGATCGATGACGGTTTGATTGACCTCTTTTATGCAGCCCTTCTCATCCAGGATGAAGAGAAAATTGTCAATTGTATTGAAAAAGGAGCGAAAATTGGTTTCGCTCTCACGAAGTGCTTCTTCCGCCCTTTTACGTTTGGAAATCTCTTGCTGCATGCCCCATATACGAATAAGAATACCGTCTTTCACCACAGCACTGTAGTTTTCAGATAAGTATATGGTCTGTCCATCTTTATCCACATCCATGGTCTCAACATCAGTTACCTGATGTCGGGGAGCCCGTACAGCTAAAACGGCTCTTTCGCCGTATTCAGGTGCAAAGTCTGTTGCAAGCCGGCCCACCATATCCTCGGGATTAAGTCCATACATCTTAGCCAGAGCTTCATTCACCTCACTAACTATAGCGTGTTTGGAAATAGTTTCCACGAGTTTCTTGTCCGAAAGATCAATGCGGATGGGCTTTGTGAAATCAATGCGATAGATACCTTCACTCGCGTTTCTTACAAAATTCCGGTAGCGTTCTTCACTTTCCTGTAGCAATTGCTCAGCTTGTTTTCGTTCGCTTATTTCACGTGCGATACCAACTGCACCGTTAAATGAACCTTCTTTTAAAATGGGTGAAAATTTCATAGAAAACCAGTGTTTGCCATCAGGCAAATCTATGTCGTATTCAATATCTGCTATTTTCCCGCTTTTATTTCTTGCAAATGCCTGTTCGAATAAATCGTTTATATGTGGTGGTAATACATCGGCCGGTTTTTTACCTAAAAACAACTCAGGCTGAGTATAGAGTGATTTCGTATCGGGAGCATGATAAAATGTAAAACGGCCTTCAGTATCAAATACAAAAACCATATCTATCATTGAAGAAAGAATGCCTTTAAATTTACTTTCCGATTCTATTAGTGCTTCCTCTGCTCGTTTGCGTTCTACAAGATCCCAGGCCATGTCTGCAAGAACTGACACGGTATTGATGTCGCTTTCCTCGTAATTATTATCCTTGTTTCCTACGCCAAGAATGGCCTTGATTTTCTTATTACGGATTATAGGAACCACCAACTCACGAATAATAGGCACATGATCTTCCGGCATGCCCTTTTTGTGTGGCAGGCTTGCGTAATCGTTGTGGATCACAGGGCTATGCTTATGTACGCAATCCACCCAAACACCTGCATCATTAATTGTATAATGCCTGCTTTTAACCTCTGCAGTGCATATCTTTTCCAAAGTGTTTGTGGACCATGCTTGAAGCCTAAGATTAATTTGATCATCTTCAAGAAAATGGAAGAATCCTATTTTACTTGTGGTTAATTTTTCAGCTTCATCCAGGAATGCTTGTAGAAGTTCATTAACCGAATGTGTGGCAGAGAATTCGCTAAGACGTAATTGTGAAGCAATAAGCGCTTCTTGATGTTTACGTACGGTGATGTCTCTTGTAATTGCGAGGAGATTTTTTCCAATAAAGTTTAAAGTACTTTGCATATATAGCCAGTTTCCAACCTTATCCTTAAAACGAAATTCAATTGTTTCTGTGATTTTAGGATCATCTATTCTAAGAATTTTTTTTGCTATTAACTTAATATATTTCTTCACCAAAGGAATTAATACTTTTTTATCCTTTGGGTGAATAAAATCAAAAAAGGATTTGCCAAGCAAATCTTCCGGATCAAAGCCCAGAATATTTTTTACCGATGGGCTAACATAAAGATATTTTGCTTTTAGATCAAAGGTTGTAATTGCAATATTGTCGCTAGTGTTTTCTGCAATTATTTGAAAAATTTCTTTATTTTTTTCCAATTCTTTATGTTTTGCTTTTAAAAGTGTTATCTCTTTTATTAGCTCCTCTTTGGTTATATTTTCAAAAATTTTCATATCTGAATTAGTTAATTCGTCAATAAAGATACAATTTTTTAAGAGACCCTAAAACGAAATACAGGTAACAATCTCAATAAATTGCCACATACCAGGTGAAATATTTTTACTTTGGCCATTCTGTTGTCATCCATATGATAAAATATGTATACCGGAATGATAGGATGAGTGAATGATAAAATGATTGAATGATAGAATGATACTATAGAAAACTTGAAAATAATTAGTTCTTTGTCGTAAAATCCATCGGAGAAATTCCAATTAAGAAAATATCATTTATAGATTTAATCTTTTTCACTTGTATATACTTACTTTAAAATACACTGAAAATGGAATTGATTATTAATTTTGCATTCTAAAAAAATTGAAACATGATAATATTTGAAGATGCATATAAATTGGTTTTAAATTCAGCGATCATAGTTGAGAATGAATATGTTGACCTGAATGAATCATTAAGTCGTATTCTGGCCGAAGATGTTATTTCTGACATTAATATGCCTCCTTTCGATAAATCCGCAATGGATGGATATGCATGTCGTAAGGAGGATATTCACAACGAACTACAAATAATTGAAGTAATTCCTGCAGGGAAAGTACCGGTAAAACGTATTAAAAAGAACCTCTGTTCAAAAATAATGACCGGAGCCATGGTTCCTGAAGGTGCCGATTGTGTATTAATGGTTGAACACACTGAAGATATTTCCAAAAACAAAATAAAATTCATAAAGGAATCAACAAAAAACAATATTGCTTATGCTTCCGAAGATGTAAAACATGGCGATATCGTTTTAAAAAAAGGGAGTAAAATCAAAGCTCAGCATATTGCAGTTATGGCTTCAGTTGGATATGTTAAGCCATGTGTTGCTAAGAAGATAAGAGTTGGAATTATATCAACAGGCGACGAAATTGTTGAACCGGACATAAAACCCGGCCTCTCTCAAATCAGGAATAGTAATGCTTATCAACTTATTGCACAGGTAGAGCAAGCCGGAGCAATCCCCGATTATATTGGAATAGCCAAGGATGATGAAGAATCAAGTTATAAAATGATTGTTGACGCTTTTTCGAGAAATCAGCTTGTTTTACTTACCGGAGGTGTTTCAATGGGCGACTTCGATTTTATTCCAAAAATACTTGATGAACTTAACATTGATACTAAATTTAAAACCATTGCCATTCAACCGGGAAAGCCAACAGTGTTTGGTATAATAGGTAAACAGTTTGTTTTTGGTTTGCCCGGTAATCCGGTTTCATCATTTAATATTTTCGAGCTTCTCGTAAAACCCTTGTTAAATAAAATGATGGGAGCAAATTTTCATTCTCTTGAAATTAAAATGCCTTTTGGAAAAGAATACAAACGTAAGAAATCATTACGAAAATCTTTTATTCCCGTAAAAATAAGTGGTGGAAATGTCTGGCCTCTTGAATATCATGGATCGGCACATATTTTTTCGTTTTCCGAAGCTGATGGAATAGTTTCCATTCCAATCGGAAAAACAATAATTAAAAAAGGAGAAATTGTAGATGTTAGACAGATATAAACGCGATATAAATTACCTTCGAATTTCAGTAACCGATCGTTGTAATTTGAGGTGTACTTATTGTATGCCCGAGCATGGAATCAAATTACTAAAGCATAATGACATATTATCACTCGAAGAAATTACTGAAATTGCAAGGGTGGCCATTAAATCAGGCATTAATAAAATTAGAATTACAGGTGGAGAACCTCTAATTAGAAAAGGAATAGTAAGCCTGGTTTCTAATTTGTGGGGAATTGAGGGAGTAAAAGATCTTGCAATGACTACTAATGGAGTTCTTTTGCATGATTTTGCACTGATGTTAAAAGAAGCAGGGCTTCAAAGAATTAATATAAGTCTTGACACAGTCAATCCCAAAACTTATAAAAAAATCACACGGGGCGGTGAAATTTCAAAAGTTTTAAAGGGTATTGAAACTGCAAAAAAAGTAGGTTTGGAACCAATAAAAGTAAATTGTGTTGTAATGAATTCTTCGCAAGAGAAGGATGCTGTTGAGGTTAAAGAATTTTGCAAACAAAATGATCTTATGGTCAGATTTATTCACCAAATGAATCTTGCAACCGGTGAATTTTCGGTGGTTGAAGGTGGTGATGGAGGAAATTGTCAACGGTGTAACAGGCTTCGGCTAACTGCTAACGGACAATTGAAACCATGCCTTTTTAGTGATTTAGGCTATGATGTACGAAAGCTTGGAGCCGAAGAAGCATTAAAACTTGCCTTGGAAAACAAACCAAAATCAGGTTCCTATAATCATAGTGGTGATTTTTATAATATAGGTGGGTAGAATCACTGTTGTTTTTAATTGATTATTGTTTATTTGGGATTCGTTATGTTTTCCTCAGAATAAAGGTTAGGAAAATAATCCTTATGTATCTCATCATGATATTATATTATCATGCCGTTTTCCATTTTTGCCTTTTTCGCAATAGGGATCATTGAAGAAATATCAGCCCGAATCGAAATGTGCTGCATAATACGGGAAAGGACAAGGAAGAAATGGTTAAATTGCTATATTGTTAAATGGTTATAGAAAAAAACTATATTTGTATTCTTATTTTAGAAAAGATTTTATAAGAAAAACATAAGCATAATTTAATATTATGAAAAGAATTTATCTGATTGCTATTATTTTATTGGGGTTTTCAGTTTACGTAGGATGTAAAAAAAGATGATAACAAAGAAAGTGATGATTGTAGTAAGCCTTGCCCAGAAACTCCAACTGTCACTTATGAAGGAAAAATTTATAAAACAGTTTTAATTGGTGACCAATGTTGGATGGCTTAGAACCTTAATATAGGTACTATGATAAATGGCACTGAAGAAATGACTGATAATGGAGTAATTGAGAAATACTGCTACGATAACGATTCTGCAAATTGCGATGAATACGGCGGTTTATACCATTGGAACGAAATGATGTATTACACAACTATACAAGGTGTGAGAGGTATTTGCCCTGGCGGTTGGCATTTACCTACCAACGATGAATGGAAAATACTGGAAGGAACTGTTGATAGCCAATATCCTGTTAGTGACACAACGTGGAATAATTCCGGATGTAGAGGTTATGATGCAGGATTAAATCTTTAATCTACAAGTGGTTGGTATTCCGGGGGTAATGACTCAGGACTGTATCACTATGAGGCTCTTCCGGATAGTATCCGCGACATTGATGGTAGTTTCTTCGAACCCTCATACATCGCCGTCATTTGGTCGTCAAGTGAGAACGATAGTTCAAGCGCCTGGCTCCGTTTCCTTAATTATGAATACGATGAAGTATGCGGCCCCATCATCAATAAGAACTACGGTTATTCAGTTCGTTGCCTTAAGGATTATTAGATTATTTACCTGCCTGCGATAAAAAAGGAATGAGAGAATGAGTGAATAGTTAAAAAAGCCTGAAAGAACTTATCTTTCAGGTTTTTTTATTTTAAAATCAAGGGGTGACTCAAAGCCACCCCGTGAATAAACCTTACTTTATGAACCTTTGTGTATCCTTTGTGCGCCTTTATGGTATAATTATTTTGTCGTATCACCGGCATCACTCAATCCATCCAGCAACCTCCGGATATCCCACTCAAACTTCAGAAAGATCCCCTCGGACTCAATGCCTTTTCTTTCATACAGATCCGCTGCTATTGCCTGGGCCTGTTTTTCGTTTTCGGCTTCTACTTTGTAAACTAAATAATAATTGTTCATGCATAGCTCCATACTACTTTAATTTCACTGATTGCACTAAAGACATCACGTAAGATGAACAATTCAAAACAGTGATCGGAAAATGATAATGGAGCAGTATCCATTTCACCGCAGGGATAACAAACGATTGACCTTAAAATGTTATCGATTGTTTTGGAAGCCTTGTTAAAATCACCACAAAAATGTTCGTTGAAATAATTTATTATTGGCGAAATGTCAATAAGGGTTTTTGTTTTGGGGTTAAGAACCAGGATAGGTTCCGGTGCATGATCAGTCATCACGGCCCCCTTTTCTTTTAAGCAATAAAACTTTTGTTTGATTGATTTTTGCAACAGTTGTGTAAACCTGTTTTAGGACAAGACAGATGTTATGTATGGGCAGGGATTTTTGTTGGTAAACGTTTTTAATTCAAAAAAATGCACTGTATGTAGTAGTTGCCTGAACTTTGTTCTTGTAATTTTCGGAATCAGCATCAACATGCGATATGTGATTTACCCACCATTCTTTGATAAATGTCGTTATTTCTATAAGCTCAGGTGGATCGGAGCGAAATAATTCATCATAATATGTTGTAACTTTATATTTAAAATCTTTATGATATTGTATATGTTCTGTTGATTTAGGGTATCCGAATGCGTACATATATGTTTCCTCTTTTCTAAAGTGCTTTAATGAATAATCAATCAATTTTGAAAGAATTTTTGCAAATTCTACGCGATTTCTGTTTAATTCGGATAAGTTAACCAGTTCGTTGCAGATTTCAATTAATTGTTTATGTTCATTATCAATATTAGTATTACCAATTGATAAATCATCAGTCCAATTAATTTTTTCTAAATTCATAATATTTCAATTTCAGTTAATTTATATATCCGGATACTTACCAACTCCTAAATAATTACACATCTATAAGCATTGTCCGCCCAATTCATTTTGTACAAATGTAAATATTATTTTTAAATAATACATGATTTTCATCAAAAAAATACAGGAAAAGATCTTTAGCCAAGCCATTTTTGTGATGAAAATTATTAAATCAGTGCGGTAGAGTGTGCAAAAAAGTAGTTTACGGAGTTTTTGTTTATGCAATAAAATAATCCCGTCATAAACGGGATGTACACGGAACACCTATTGAATACTTCATTTTTATCAAGATTGAGAATATGTAAGAAATATTGCTATTTTTGTTTAATTCAAAATATGAATAAACATCATTATGCATGAATAAAAAAGCATACATTGCCATAAGCCTTATTATTCTTATAATAAATTTCTCTTCTTTTTCACAAAATAAATCAGCAAGCAAAAAATCAAAAAGGCCAGGCGTTGGGCTTGTAATGAGTGGTGGTGGAGCTAAAGGATTCGCTTATATTGGTTTGTTAAAGGTAATTCAGGAAGCAGGACTTAGAATTGATTATATTGGAGGAACAAGTATAGGTAGCATAATGGCAGGGCTTTATGCAATTGGTTATGCACCGGATTCTATTGCCAAAATAATCAGGTCTCAGAACTGGGATGCAATTATGCAGGATAAAATATCGAGAAAATACATTTCGTTTGAAGAAAAAGAATTTGGCGAAAAATTCATAGTTTCCCTTCCCGTAAAAAATAAAAAGATCAGTCTTTCTGCTTCTCTTTTTCAAGGGCAGAATGTTAATCTGATGCTGAATAAATACTTCTCACCTGCTTATAATATTACAAATTTCAATGAACTGCAAACACCTTTTCTTTGTATCGGAACAAATCTGTTGACCGGTGAAGCCGTTTTACTCAACAAAGGTTACCTGCCGATGGCAATTCGATCAAGCATGTCGATTCCAGGATATTTTTCCCCAACTAATTATGATGGCGATTATTTGGTTGATGGGGGAGTAGTTGATAATTACCCGGTAAAGCAGGTAAAAGAAATGGGTGCAAAAATTATTGTTGGTTTAGACGTTCAAACGGGTTTGATAAAAAACATTGATAAATTAAATACAATTACAAAGGTTATTGACCAAATCATTGCATATCACAGAGAATCTGCAAATGAGGAAGGTTATAAGCTAACTAATTATTATTTGCCTATAAAAATGCAATACGGAATGATGAGTTTTAATGATTATGATTCTATTATTGCAGTTGGCGAGAAGGTTGGAAGAATGTATTTTGATGAATTAAAATCCTTAGCCGATTCATTAAATGCTATCGAATTCAGGCCTGTTAAAAAGTACGATACAAAACCGCTTGATTCGGTTTTTGTAAACAATGTTATTTTCAGAGGCAATGTTAAAATGCCAAAAAAATATTTTGAGAATTATTTTTCTGAAGTTGAAAATTCATATGTTTTATTTGATGAGATTGACATGAATATAAACCAGATGTATGGTTCCGGATTTTTTAAACATGTATTCTACAAATTTGAACAGAAAAATAATAAAAACAATCTGATCTTAGATATAAAAGAAGCTGATCCAGGCTATCTTTCAGGAGGTTTGCATTACGATAGTGATTATTTAGGAAGCCTTTTTGTTAGTGGTACTTTTAGGAATGTGTTTGGGAAACGATCAAAATTATTTACCCAATTAGTTTTGGGTTCCAATCCTCGTTTAAAAACCTTATACATTATTGATAATGGTTCGAAGCCCGGCCTTGGTATCGAACTTGATATATTTTCATTTGATTTTGATGATTATGAGAAAAATGTTAAAACCAATAGTCTTAATTTTACAAATTATAAGGCATCCGTATTTCTTAATTCAGTTTTTAAAAATCTGTATAGTTTTCGTGCCGGTTTTGAATATGAATATTTTCGATTCAAGCAACAAATCGGTATAGATACGCTTTTTAATAAGTTTCAGAAATTTTCAAGCTATGGCACTGTATTCGTTTCACTAAATGCCGATACACGAAACAAATCTTTGTTTCCCACAAAAGGATTTACATCCGAAATTAAATTTGAATATGTAATGCCTTTATCCAAAAATGTGTTTGAAAATCTTTTTACTAATTCGGGAATTGCTTATATGAAATATGAGCATTATTTTAAACTTTCAAATAAGCTTGTCTTAAATCCCGGGTATTTTGTTGGAATAACAATGAAGCAGGATGAAGTTGTTCCTGTTCAGCACCTTTTTGCAGCGGGAGGCTTAAATCCAAATAACTATATTGAAACTTGTGTTGATTTTACAGGTTTGCATTTTATTCAGACCTACGGCTATTACATGGGGATAGCAAGAATGAAGCTAAGGTACAACTTAATGAAAAAAATGTATTTAACTTTAAGAACCGATGTAGGTGTTAATGAACTTGAAGTTAATGATGTGTATAATTCGAAGAATTTTGCTTATGGTTATGGAATGACATGTAGTTACGAAAGTTTTATCGGCCCGGTTGAATTATCTGTAATGGGATCAAACCTTAACTCCGGCCTTATGTTGTTTTTAAATTTGGGCTTTTGGTTTTAGATTATCGGTTTCAAGTTTCAAGTTTCGAGTTTCAGGTTGTCAATGCCTGAATAGCGTTGACTATTTTAAGTTACAGGTTTCATAATACATCATGATACTTCATTTCTCCATTGCTTTTTTTCGTATTAAAATAGAGCAAAATCAACTGCCGAACTTGCATGGATAAAACTTGTATCATAAATCGGGATATCAACATCTGACTGTTTTATAAGCAAAGGAATTTCAGTGCAACCAAGTATAACTCCTTCAGCACCTTTAGCTTTCAGGTTGTTAATAATTTCTTTAAAAGCAGACTTTGTTTCTTTTTTAATAATTCCATGCCCTAATTCATTTATAATTGTATTGTTAATAAAATTACGTTCTTTCTCGTCGGGAATTAAAGTCAAAATACTTTTTGTGGCAATTTTTTCTTTAAAGAAATCCCTTTCCATAGTAAACTTAGTTCCAAGCAAAGCAACATTATTTATACCATCCTGAGCAATTTTATCAGCAGTACATAAACAAATATTTATTAAAGGCACTCCAATTGATTCTTCAATTATATCGGCAACAATATGAAGAGTGTTCGCACAAATTAAAATACAATCGGCACCAGAGGCTTCAAGTTTTGATGAAATTTTAATGAGTTTTTTTGCAATCTTATCCCACTTCTCCTCTTCCATAAATTGATAAATCTTTTCAAAATCGACTGAGTTAAGAACACATTTAGCCGAATGGTTTTTGCCAAGTTTGCTATGGATTTGTTGGTTAATTATTTTGTAATACTCAGCCGATGAATGCCAGGTTGTTCCTCCGATAAGACCGATAGTTTTCATGTGTTTATGGTTTTGTTTTGCTACAGTTTTAACTGATTACATCTTGCTAAATCCTGATGTGAAAATTAGAAATTGGTCCCGGGCACTCGGGGTGGTTACTCCTGATTTTCTAATTTCCAATTTCATTTATCTTAAAAAACTTTTGTTCAATATTTTCTCCATCAAAAACTGCATACGAAAAAAATGACATCCAATCGCCGAGGATAATTAAACTGCATTTATCAGAAATTTTTTCAATAAGAGGAAAATGCCAGTGCCCGAAAATAAAATAATCAACATCAAATCCCTTATCTAAAATATCAAGAGAATATTTATAAAGCATTTCGTCTTCTAAATTATAATTATTTATTTTTTTTCCTTCTTTTGCAATCTGTGACAACCGGCTTTTTCTCGAAAAATATAATCCCATTCGTGTCCCCAAATCAGGATGAAGCCAACGGAACAGCCATTGATTGAAACGGCATTCAAATACTTTTTTTAAAAATTTATATCCTTTATCGCCTGGACCGAGTCCATCGCCATGAGCAAGATAGAACTTTTTATCATTAAAAACTCTAATTTCCGGTTTCCTGTGAAGAATAAGATTTACTTCCTTACTTAAATGATCGAAAGCCCATACATCGTGGTTTCCTTTGAATAAATGCACGGGAATACCTGAATCGGTAATTTCTGCAAGCTTCCCCAATAATCTAACAAAACCTTTAGGGACAACGGTTTTGTATTCATACCAAAAATCAAAAATATCACCCATAAGATATATTTCCCTGGCATCCTCTTTGATTAAATCCAACCATTTAACTAATAGTTTTTCGCGCTTCAGGCTGGAAGTATAATCGGGAATTCCAAGGTGAAAATCAGAAGCAAAATATATTTTGCCTTTCATTGGCATGTTTTTAATTCTTCAAACTTTTTGCAATAATAATAAATCCGGTAAAATATCAATGGCTCTAATTTAATTAATATGTTTATTTTTCAATAGCAAAAAATTTAAAAAATTCAAGTGTATTTGAAAATATCTTTATTATTGGAAAAAATTCAAGTGCGTTTGAATAATTATATATTTATGAAAAATATTCAAGTATAGTTGAAAAAATTTGTATTTTTGGAAATTATTAAAGTTTAATTAAAAAAATGAAAACAATATTTGAAAAAATAAAAAAATATAATATATGGGAGGGTTTGCAGTATAACCTTGGGTTTGAAAGAGATGTCTATCTCGAACAAATTAAAAAATACTTAGGCAATAAACTCATAAAAGTGATTGTAGGTCAGCGGCGTGTCGGTAAAAGTTACATACTGCGACAGATTATAAATTACTTAATATCAAAACATGATGTAAATCCAAATAATATTTTCTATCTGAATAAGGAATTTACTGCATTCGACGACATTACTACAGCTCTTAAATTAGAGGAATTGTTTGAATATTATAAATCGCAACTTGAAGTTTCGGGGAAGATTTATATTTTTCTTGACGAAGTTCAAAACATTGCGGATTGGGAGAAATTTGTGAATTCTTATTCTCAGGATTTTATTTCTGATTATGAACTATTTATTACCGGATCAAACTCAAATCTTTTGTCAGGTGAACTTGCAACGCTATTATCAGGTCGCTATGTAGAATTTGAGATTTTGCCATTTAGCCTTGTTGAATTTGCAGCTTATAAGAACTTGGAAATCAGTAAAGACCTTTTTGTGAATTATTTAAAAACCGGCGGACTTCCTGAATTACTAAATTTTAATAATGAGGAAATTCAGAGGCATTACGTTGAAGATTTGAAAAATACAATTGTTCTTCGTGATATTGTGCAACGAAAACATGTAAAAGATTTGCAATTACTTGATGATATTTTCAAGTTTATTCTAATAAACATCGGAAATCCAACTTCACTAACAAGCATAGTTAAGTATTTTAAAAGCAAGCAAAAGAAAACCAATTACGAAACCTTATCAACTTACGTCAGATATCTACTTGATACATTTGTTGTTCATGAAGTGGAGCGGTATAATATCAGGGGGAGGCAAGTTTTGGGTGGTGTTCGAAAATACTATTTAAATGACCTGGCTTTTAAGAATTTTATTTTTGGTTATTACCCGTCTGATATAGGTTACCATCTTGAAAATTTTGTTTTTCTACAACTTAAACGAATGGGTTATCGAATTTCAGTCGGTACGTTAAATAATAAAGAGATAGATTTTGTTGCCCAAAAGTCCGGCAAAATAATTTATGTACAAGTGGCTTATCTTTTAAATAACCAAAAAACAATAGAACGTGAATTTGGAAATTTACTGTCCATCAAAGATAATCACGAAAAAATCGTCATTTCAATGGATGATTTTGAATTTTCGGATTACGAGGGGATAAAACATATACGGCCGTGGGAATTACTCGATTGACATGGAATTATTCAGACTGTCAATAAAATTATCATTTTGACCAATTTATTTTTTCTTTTGTTAATCTACTATTTGTAATTTATTTTAACAAATAGTATTACTATTTGTAATTCATTTTAACAAATAGTAGGATATTTTATTATCTTTGTAAAAAAAATAGATAAATGATTGAAAGAAACAATTTTTTTGAGTTAAAAGAAGCATTAAAAGTCAAACAAATAATTGCAATTACCGGTCTTCGTAGAGTCGGAAAAACTACAACAATAAAATATCTTCTCACAAAAATCAAGAATAGGAATAAGATTTATTTGGACCTTGAGCGGATAGAATATCGAAATATTTTTTCAGGTGAAAACTATGGCGATATAATTAAATCACTAGAAATAGAGGGACTTGACTTTAGTAGAAAGGCATATATCGCTTTAGATGAAATTCAACTTGTACCGAATATCACAAGTGTAATAAAATTTATTTACGATACTTATGATGTTAAATTTCTGATAACAGGTTCAAGTTCGTTTTATATGAAAAATACTTTCAGTGAGAGTCTGGCAGGAAGAAAGAGATTATATGAGCTTTGGCCATTAAGTTTTGATGAATTATTAAGATTCAAAGATATAAATGTAACTTTACCTGAATTTGATTTAAGTTCAACAAATCCTCATTTGATAGCCAAATTGAATATTTATTATGATGAATATGTAAATTATGGCGGATTTCCTGAAGTAGTTCTTGCAAAAAATAATGATGACAAAAGTGCATTATTAAAAGATATATATGATTCATATATTAATCTTGACATCAGATTTCTAGCTGATTTTAATAAAACAAATGAATTAAATAAGCTTTTGAAATTGTTTTCAGAAAGGGTAGGAAGTAAAATTGACTACTCAAAAATATCAGGAATAACAGGAATTAACAGGCACAAAGTAAAAGAGTATTTATTGTTTTTACAAAATACATTTTTTATTAAACTCATACAGCCTTTTGTAACCAACCCTGACAGAGAAATTGCCCTGCAAAACAAATTATATTTTTCTGACAGCGGATTGCTAAATGTTTTGGGTAAAGTAAATAGTGGTGCATTATTTGAAAATACAGTGGCAAATCAGTTATCCAGACTGGGTGAACTTCGTTTCTATGCAAAAAGAACAGGACAGGAGATCGATTTTATTATAAATGGCTCTACTGCTTTTGAAGTTAAAGAAACTGCCTCTGAACATGATTTGAAAATATTAAAAAATAGAGCAAATAATATTGATATAAAAAAACATGCATTAATAGGGAAAAATGCTCCTGATTCAGGTTTTCGTAATTTTATTTGGGGAGGAGCAATTTATTAGTATTTAAAATGAATTCTTTTTTCTTTAAATTTTAAAGATTCTTATTTTTGCATTTTTAATTTATAAACTTATTTAAAAAGAAATAATATAAATGCTTACCGATAATTTTATAAACAGACATAATGGGCCTCGCAAAAATGAGATTTCTCAAATGCTTGCCACAATAGGAGTTTCATCAATCGATGAATTAATCGATCAGACAATCCCTGAATCCATCAGATTAGATAAACCTTTAAACATTTCAAAAGGTATTAACGAATACGAATATCTTAATAAAATAAAAGCTATTGCAGTTAAAAATAGAATTTATAAAACATACATCGGCCTCGGATATTATAATACAATTATGCCTGGTGTAATTCAACGAAATGTTTTAGAAAACCCGGGATGGTACACTTCCTATACTCCATATCAGGCTGAAATTTCACAGGGAAGATTACAAGCTTTGCTGAATTTTCAGACAATGGTTTCCGATTTAACAGCTATGCCTCTTTCCAATTGCTCTCTCCTTGATGAAGGAACTGCATCAGCCGAAGCAATGATTATGGCTTTTAATGCCCGCCCGAGAAAAGTTGTTAAAGCCGGTGCAAATAAATTTTTCGTTTCAAACGAATTGTTTCCACAATCCATTGATATTATTAAAACTCATGCTGCTCCTCTTGGAATCGAACTTGTTTTTGGTGATTTTAAAACCATTGAATTTGATGATAAATTTTTTGGAGCTATCATTCAATATCCCGACGAAAAGGGTAAAGTTAATGATTATTCAGCTTTCGTTGAAAAAGCACATGCAGTTGGAGCATTAGTTGCTGTTGCAACCGATATTATGAGCCTTGCATTGCTTACACCTCCGGGTGAATGGGGAGCCGATATTGTTGTTGGCTCAACTCAACGTTTCGGAATACCAATGGGTTACGGAGGCCCTTCTGCTGCATTCCTTTCTGCAAGCGAAGCATATAAACGATATATTCCGGGGCGGATAATTGGAGTTTCGATTGATAAAAAAGGAAATCCGGCCCTTCGTATGGCCCTTCAAACCCGCGAACAACACATTAAACGTGAAAAAGCTACTTCAAATATTTGTACAG
Organism: uncultured Bacteroidales bacterium; assembly: GCA_964462015.1. Taxonomy (GTDB): domain Bacteria; phylum Bacteroidota; class Bacteroidia; order Bacteroidales; family JAEINX01; genus JAEINX01. The sequence goes on from CAYWXI010000001.1 coordinate 62,149, forward strand.
CTCAGGCCTTACTTGCTATTATGGCCGGGTTTTATGCTGCATACCATGGGCCTGAAGGTATAAAACAAATTGCAGGAAATATTAATAAATTATCTGCCGTCTTATCGCATGAAATCAAAAAATACGGCTATAAACAATTAAACGATTATTTTTTCGATACTTTAAATATTGAACTTCCGGATAATATTTCTACTAAAAAAATCGAAAAACTTGCACTCAATAATGAAATTAATTTCAGGTATATTGATGATAAACACATTGGAATTAGTATTGACGAAACAACAAGCCTTGAAGATATAAATACAATTCTTTCAATATTTGCAAAAGCAAATAATATGGAATTTAAGAAATATATTTGTAATTCGGATGAATGTAAAAAACTCTCAACAATTCCTGAAAATCTGAAACGAAGCAGTGAATTCTTAACTCATTCTGTATTCAATTCGTATCATTCGGAAACCGAGATGATGCGATATATGAAAAAGTTAGAAAATCGCGATATAGCTTTAAATCGTAGTATGATACCATTGGGTTCATGCACAATGAAATTAAATGCTGCAGCTGAAATGATCCCTCTGAGTTGGCCCGAATTTGGTGCAATTCACCCATTTGTTCCACTTGACCAAGCAGAAGGGTATAGGTTTTTAATTGATGATCTTGAAAAAGATCTTTGCAAAATCACAGGATTTGATGCTATTTCGTTCCAACCAAATTCCGGTGCGGCAGGCGAATACACAGGCTTGATGGTAATTAGGGAATATTTGAAAAGCAAAGGCGAAAATCATAGAAATATTTGTTTGATCCCATCATCGGCTCACGGAACAAATCCTGCAAGTGCACACATGGCAGGAATGAAAATTATTATTGTGAAATGCGATGAAAAGGGAAATATTGATATCGATGATCTTAAAACAAAAGCTGAAGAAAACAAAGAAAACCTTGCAGCAATAATGATCACATATCCATCGACTCACGGTGTTTTCGAGGAAGGTATTCTTGAGATAATTGATATTATTCATAAAAATGGCGGACAGGTTTATATGGATGGCGCAAATATGAATGCTCAGGTAGGATTGACAAATCCGGGATTTATCGGAGCCGATGTTTGCCATCTTAACTTACACAAAACTTTTGCAATACCTCATGGAGGTGGTGGACCCGGTGTAGGGCCTATTGGTGTAGCAGCCCATTTGACTCCTTTTCTGCCTTCCAATCCGATAATTAAAACCGGTGGCGAAAAAGCAATTACTGCTGTGGCATCAGCACCTTATGGAAGTGCTTCTATTCTAACTATTTCTTATGCTTATATAAAATTAGCCGGTGGAGACGGACTCACAGAAGCTACAAAATATGCTATTCTCAATGCAAACTATATTAAAGATAGCCTTAAAGATTATTTCAAAATACTTTATACCGGAATTAATGATCGTTGCGCCCACGAAATGATTCTTGATTGCAACGAATACCTGCATTCGGCAAATGTAAGCGTTGTGGAAATTGCCAAACGATTAATGGATTATGGTTTCCATGCACCAACCGTTGCCTTTCCTGTTCACGGAACTTTAATGGTTGAACCCACCGAAAGTGAATCATTGTATGAATTGGATAGATTTATTGAAGCAATGATTAAAATAAAACAGGAAATTACAGATATTGAAAATAATCTGAAGGATAAAGAAAATAATGTAATTAAAAATGCTCCCCATACTTGTTTAATGGTCGCCGGTAACGATTGGAATTATCCATATAGCCGTGAAGAAGCAGCCTTTCCAACAGGAAAATGTCAGGATAAATATTGGCCACCTGTTACAAAAATCGAAGATGGCTATGGCGACAGGAATTTGGTTTGTACTTGTCAGATGGCTGCTGGAGAATAAATAGAATGTTATAATCTATTTTAACTTAAAAATCTAAATTGAAATTTTTCTTCATAAATAGTAGATGTTTTTAAGTTAAATTTCTTAATAATTGTTAATTATGGCAACTTGTAATAGTAATATCATTTGCTGTAGTTGCAAAACTAAATATTCTATTTATTCCTGTATTAGATACAAATAATTACTTAATACATCTAGGCTTGTGAATATTGAACAGGTTTATTACATGTAAATATGTTTTTTATAACTTTTGTGTTGCATTTAGTTTTTTCTTTGTATCTTTCATGCGAAAAATGATGTTTTTTGTTTCGTTTTTTTTAACACTATAAATACAAGTATTTTACATCATTTTTTTCATATTTTTATTAAGTTTTATATGTTAATTTTTTAAACAATGAAAAAAGTATTTGGACAAATATTTCTGATCATCGTACTAAATTTATTCATTTTCTCATGCCTTGGGCAAAACGATTCATTATTGAATATTTTACACGACGAATTATGGAGGGTAAATGAAGAATTACAAGATGAAGAATATCCGCCTTATTATATAGAATTCAGGGTGTCTGACTTATATTCTAACTCACTTTCATCTGCATTCGGATATATTATAGAAAAAGAGATTGATAGAAAAAAATTATTCTCACCTATGATTAGAATTGGTGATTATCAGTTTGATAATACACACATAGGTAAAAACGGTTTTGGCTCGCAAAATCAAGAGTTAACATTTGTCGAATTACCGATTGACAATAATCCGATGGCTGTAAAATACAAAATATGGTCAAAAACCAATGAACTGTATCGCAATACACTAAATGAATATTTAAAAAAGAAATCACAAAAGGATGATTCCGAAACAAATAAAACTGCCGATTTCGCAAAACAACAAGCTGAAAAATATTTTGAACCACCGCTGCCGGAAAAAAACTACAATATTGACTCTGAACTATGGAGTAAAAAATTAGATGAATATTCGGCTTATTTGATGGGTAATGAGGAAATATTTATTTCATCTGCAAACCTTAACTATACCATCGAAAGGAAATATTTTGTTTCATCTGAAAACACAGAAATAGTTCAGAATAATTCACTTTGTGTTTTATCAGTTTTCTTTATAGCAAGATCAAATGAAGATGATATTCTTCCATATTTTAAAACATTTTATGCTTCTTCACCCGAAAAATTACCAAGTGATTCAAGTATTTATGCCGAACTTGAGAAGGCTAAAACCATTATCATGGAGTTATGTAAGGCACCAAAAGCAGAACCATATTCCGGCCCTGCCATACTTTCGGCTGAAGCTGCTGGGGTTTTTTTCCATGAAATTTTTGGCCACAGAATCGAAGGCCACCGTTTTAACGAGAGCTTTGACAGCAAAACTTTTACAGATAAAATTGATAAACAGGTTTTGAATAAAAATATTTCCATTATTTCTGATCCAACTATTTCAAATTATGAAAACAACGAATTATTGGGGGCATATAAGTATGATGAAGAGGGAGTAAAAGCTCAAAGAGTGATTAATGTTGATAATGGAATATTGAAAAATTTTCTCATGTCGCGAAAACCAAACGATAAATTCAATAAATCGAACGGGCATGGAAGAGGGGGCATTCACTCTATTCCGGTTGCAAGGCAATCAAATCTTTTTATAAAATCAAATAAAACCTATACAGATGAGCAACTTAGAAAAAAACTGAAAAGCGAATGTAAAAAGCAGAAAAAACAATACGGATACTATTTTAAAACCGTATCGGGAGGCTTTACAAATACTATGAATTATATGCCCGATTTCTTTAACATTTTCCCGGTTGAAGTCTATAAAGTCTATGTCGATAACAAACCTGATGAGCTTGTTAGAGGAGTGAATTTAATAGGAACACCCTTAATAATGTTTTCTGAAATAATTGCTGCCGGCGATAAATCAGAAGTATTTTCCGGGATTTGCGGTGCCGAATCCGGTTATATTCCTGTATCGGCAATTTCACCGGCATTTTTGGTAAAAAAAATTGAAACGCAGAATCAGTTTGTATTTGAACCTGATTGGCCAATCTTTCCTGACCCCGAATTTCTTAATAATGATAACAACCCAAAATAAATTAATATAAAATGAAATCTTTAAACCCAAAAATCATATTTATCTCATTAATATTATTATCAGTCCAATTATATTCGCAAAATCAATCCGATAGCATTGTTTTTCAGGCATTAAATGATGAGATTGCCAGAGGCATGAACGAGTTTGAGTATAAAGATTATTCAAAACCATGCTATATAGCATACACTCTTTTTGATCAAAATACCGTTAACATAAAATCGGAGATTGGAGCATTAATGAGCTATGATAATAAGAAAAATACTGGATGGTCTTATCGACTAATTATCGGAACCTACGAAATTAATGATGAAAATTTTAGAGGGAAAAATCAACTTCAAAACAACGGGATTGGGAATATGGATGATTTTTTCCCGCTCGAAGCTGATTATTATGGAATACGAAGAGGATTTTGGTTGAATTCAGATAATATTTTTCGACGGGCAGGAAACAACCATAAACAAAAACAATCATTGATAACTAATAATATAATTTCAAAAGATGATTTGAATTTACCTGATTACACAAAAGAGAAAGCTGTAAAAAGGATAAGTGAAAGAAAAGAATCAAAGATTAATAAAAGTAATCTTACAGAAAAAATATGCAAGCTTTCTGAAGCTATTTATGATTTTGAGGGTATTTCATATTCCAACTCAAATTTAACTTATAAGAAAAATGATATCTATTTTGTAAACAACGAAGGAACAACTTTTAAAATCCCTCTCGACATCTCCCTCCTCAATATTAACTTGAGCAAAAAAATCAAAAACAATAAATATATAAACAACTCCTTTTATATTTGCAAAACATCTCCCGAAAAATTTCCTTCTAATGAAGCTCTCCAACCCGAAATAGAAAAACTTGCAAATAATCTTATTGAACTTTCAAATGCTGAAAAAATCAATGATGATTATTCAGGCCCGGTATTGTTTCTCGGGCAGGTTGCTGCCGAAGTAATGCTGAAAAGTTTATTTAGTGAAAAAAATAGTCTGATTGCTGAACGAAATGATCTTGTGGCAGGTAATTCGGGAGATGTGTATTTCGAAAACATTGAAAATGAATGGCAATCCCGAATTGAAAAAAAGATTCTTCCTCAAGGCATTTCCATTATTGCCAGGCCAAAATTAAAAGAATATAACGGTATAAATCTTATCGGAAATTTTGAAATTGATTCGGAAGGTGTAATACCCACTGATTCAATAGTTTTGGTTAAGGATGGTTTTTTGAAAGCCATGCTTTCGAGTCGAACACCAACTTCAGTTTCAAGCTGTTCAAACGGACACTACAGGTTTTATTTTGGATATAACGGTATTTCTCATATTAGAAGTCCGGGGGTTCTTATAACGGAATCAAATATTGGAAAACCTACAGAAATATTAACTGATAATCTGCTTGAAATTGCAAAAGAAGAAGGCAACAAATACGCATATATTATTCAATCTATACCAAGTAAAATAGTAAATATGCCCTATAATATTTATAGAATTGATGTTGAATCAAGAGAAAAAGAATTAATAAATAGGGCAAGCTTTGAAATGCTTCTAAGCGCATCCGATTTGAAAAAAATTCAATTTAGTGATTCGATAATTGTATTCAATACATTATTCAGTTCGCAAAATGCAGGTTTTTATATGGGATTTCAAAATAATTATGGCCAACAATCTACCGGTGTTCCGGTTTCATTTATTTGCCCGAATGGAATACTAGTTAAAGAGTTTGAAATATTTGAAAATAAAGATATTAAAAATATCCATACAGATAAAGATTATATTTCTAATCCTTTGGAAAACGCATTAAAGAATTGAAAATAATTAAATAAGCCTTTCTCTTTGTCGAAAAACATCAATAAAATTGGAACTGTAAATAAAAAATAAGAAATGATAAAATTATTAGGCATTCCTTATGATAAAAACTCTTGTTTCTTAAAAGGGCCCGCTCAAGCTCCTCCGCATATAAGGCAAATGGATTCAAGCGGCTCTTCAAACTCATTTTGTGAGAATATTATAGAAATTATAAATGGTAGAAATTATGTTGATTTAGGTGATATTTTAATTGAAGAAAATGATCCTGAAACTGCATATAAAATAATTAAGAAAAAGATTCAACAAGAATTGACCGACTCTGATAAAATTATTTGCCTTGGAGGCGACCATTCAATTTCTTTCCCAATTATCGAAGCATATTCTAAAAAGTTTAAGGATTTGAATGTCCTTCATCTTGATGCGCATCCTGACCTCTATGATGATTATGATAATAATCCTTATTCTCATGCTTCTCCTTTTGCTCGTTTAATGGAAAAAAGTATTATTAAATCATTAACTCAGGTTGGTATTAGAACTCTTAATACACATCAAAAAGAACAAGCAGAATTATTTAATGTTAAAATCATTGAAATGAAGAATTTCAATTATGATTTCATAAAAGCATTGGAGCCCCCATTATATATTTCAATTGACCTGGATGTTCTCGACCCTGCTTTTGCACCCGGAATATCACATTATGAACCAGGCGGTTTAACTTCGAGAGAATTGATTACCATAATCCGATCAATTCCTGTTTCAGTAGTTGGAGCTGATATTGTTGAATACAATCCGCTTAGAGACATAAATAATATGACAGCAATGCTTGCTTATAAACTGTTAAAAGAATTAGTTTCTAAAATGATGAAATAATTTCCTATTTAAGATCTTTTAGTAATTAGAACAAAGGTTTATTGTGCTCATCAAACTCTAACTAAAAAATGTTCATTATATTTGGGCTTTACTAAATGTAATTCTTACAAATTACAAAATGAAAAAAAATATCTCCACCGAAAATATCCCAATTAAATTGTGGTTGAACGATATTGAGGATAACGCGTTGGCTCAAGCAAAAAACCTTGCTAATCTCCCGTTTGCTTTCAAGCATATTGCATTAATGCCCGATACTCATGAAGGTTACGGTATGCCTATCGGAGGAGTGCTTGCTGCTGAAAAAGTTATAGTTCCGAATGCTGTAGGTGTTGATATTGGTTGTGGGATGTGCGCCGTAAAAACCAATTTAACCAAAATAGAAACTAAAACATTAAAGCACATTTTAGGTGACATAAGAAAGCGTGTGCCATTGGGTTTTAATCATCATAAAAAAAAACAGGATATATCGCTGATGCCTTCAACAGAAAATATTCCCGAACATGGAATTGTTTTCAGGGAATTCGAAAGTGCATTGAAACAAATCGGGACACTTGGAGGTGGCAATCATTTTATTGAAATACAAAAAGGTACGGATGGTGTTATTTGGGTAATGATACATTCGGGAAGCCGGAACATTGGCTTGAAAGTTGCCGAATATTACAATAAAACTGCAAAAAAACTAAATGAACGCTGGTTCTCTGCAGTATCGCAAAAAGTCGATCTTGCATTTTTACCGATAGAAACAAAAGAAGCAAATAATTATTTTTCGGAAATGCGGTATTGTGTTGATTTTGCGCTGGCAAACCGTAAACTAATGTTGCAAAATACACTTGATATTATGTTTGAGATTTTACCTGAAATCACTTTTAGTGAAATGATAAACATTGCACATAACTATGCCTGTTGGGAAAATCATTTCGGGAAAAATGTGATAGTTCACCGTAAGGGGGCAACGAGTGCTAAAAGTGGCGAAACAGGAATTATTCCCGGTTCACAGGGAACCAAATCATATATTGTTCAAGGGCTTGGAAATCCTGAGAGTTTTATGAGTTGTTCGCATGGAGCCGGACGAGTTATGGGACGAAATCAGGCGCGGCGGCAACTCAATCTTAAAGAACAAATTGATCTGCTTGATAATAAGGGTGTCATTCATGCCCTCCGTCATCAAAAAGACCTTGACGAAGCTCCTGCTGCTTATAAAAATATCGGCGAAGTAATGGAAAACCAAAACGATCTTGTTAAAATTCTTGTTGAGCTTTCTCCTCTCGCAGTTATTAAAGGATAAATATGAAAAATATTAAAAAGCAAACTCACAAAAAATTAAAGCAAGAATCTGTTGAAAAGCCAGATAGAAATAAGATTTTATTAATACTTGCCTGTATTTTTATTGTTAGTTTCTTTGTTTACTCCAATTCGTTTCAAAACGAAATTCTCTACGGGTGGGACGATGGCGAATATGTTTCGGATAAATCCGTTCAAAACTTTGAAGTGGCAGGTTTTTTTTCAAACTACTATCTCGGCATGTACCAGCCTATAGCCGTTTTTAGTTTTGCAATAAATTATCAGCTTTCAGGATTAAATCCGGTTGCTTATCATTTCACAAATTTTCTGCTTCATTTAATCAATATCAGCCTTGTATTTTTCCTTATTTTTAAAATAAGCAAACGTCTTGAAATATCGGCTTTTGTCGCTTTTTTATTCGCAATTCATCCCATGCATACCGAGGCAATTGCTTGGATTTCAACACGCAGTAACGAGCTGTTTTTTATGTTTTATATGTTGGCAATATTAAATTATATAAATTATTTAAAAAATGAGAGAAAGAGAAAATATCTCCTGTTTTGTTTCGGTTTTTTTGTTTTGAGTTTGTTTTCCAAAACGATGGCTATAACCCTCCCCTTAATGCTTTTCGTTTTTGATTATTATCTTTCAGGAAAATTTTCAAAAAAATTAATATTTGAAAAAATCCCGTTTTTTGTACTTTCAATTATTTTCGGGCTTGTTGCCATTTCTGCTGCAAAATCTTTTGGACATATTTCATATCTCGAAACCGATTATTCAGCTTTCGACAGAATTTTTCTTATTTGTTATGCAATTGTTTTTTATATTGGAAAATTGATTGTACCCGTCAATCTCTCGGCGATTTATAGTTTTCCTTTAAAAGAAAACGGACATCTACCATGGGAATACTACGGTGCATTTTTATTAGTTATTCTGTTTATTTGGTTGATTTATAAATTCAGAAAAAACAAAGACATAATTTTTGGGGCATCCTTTTTTCTTGTTGCCATATCTATCGTACTACCACTGTTTTGGTCAAGGTTTTTTATTGTTTCCGAAAGATATACTTATCTGGCATATATCGGTTTGTATTTTATTTTAGGTTCAATTCTGCAAAAACTTCTTGCGACAAAAAAACAAAAAAATAAACGGGTAATATATTCGGTATTAATAGTTTTTATGTTGTTTTTAGTAATTACAAGTTACCACCGTAATAAAGTTTGGAAAAATCCTGATATTTTAATGACCGATGTTATAAGTAAAAATAAACATGGGATGAATGCTGCTTATGCATATTTTTACAGGGGGAATTATAAAGACCTAAAACAGGATTATAAAAATGCTCTGAAAGACTATAACGAAGCCATTCGAAATTGTCCTGATTATATTATTGCTTATAACAATCGCGGGATTATCCGGGGAATAATTCAGGATTTTGAAGGAGCTGACAATGATTTCAATAAATGTATTAATCTAAATAAAACTTACGCCGACCCATATTATAACCGGGGAATTTTAAAATACATGCAAAAAGATTTAGATGGCGCCTGCAGCGATTGGAGAAAAGCATCTGTATTGGGTTATAAACAAGCGGATGAGATTATCAGGCAGTATTGTAAATAATTGTACCAAGAGTTTACTGCTGGTTTCCAAATTTGATCATTTGAGATGATTTTTATAACCAAGGTTCTATAATCCGGAAATTCAGGGACTTCAAATCAAAAAGTGCCTTATTGAAAAAAAAGTAAAAAAAATTTGCTATTATGAACATAAGTTCATTAACTTTGCATAAAAGTAATTAATAATTATATTATGCCAAGGCCCGAAAAAGACAGAATTATATTTAAACCACCTTTATTTACGGAGTTTAAACCAATTGGTATTTCAGTGCGATCATTAAGTCAAACACTACTTTCACTTGATGAATATGAAGCATTTCGATTAGCCGATCATATTGGTTTATCGCAAATTGAAGCTGCAGAAGAAATGGGAATTTCAAGGCCTACTTTCACAAGATTAATAGAAAAAGCAAGGAAAAAAATTGCCGAATTCATAATTCAGGGAAAACTATTAACTATTGAGGGAGGAAATATTCACTTTAGAAACAATATTATTCGATGTGTCAATTGTGGACATATGTTTACTACAAATATAGAAAATTCCATTACCGAATGTCCGGAATGCAATTCAAATAATCTGCAAAACCTTGCAGGAGGTTTCGGACACGGTAAATGTTGTATTAATAATAATTTTAAAAAAGGAGGTTGTCATGCCAGGAGGCGACAGAACAGGACCGATAGGTAATGGTCCTATGACCGGCAGACGCATGGGAATATGTGCCACCGGTGAAAGTTCAGATTTTGGAAGTTTTTCAGGATCTAGGCGTGGTTTTGGAAGAGGTTTTTTCGGAGGAAGAGGACGAGGTTTTTTTGGAGGTGATTTCAGAAGAGGTTACGGCTTTATGGAAAATCAGGAAACTAAAAAATTTTCCGATAAAAATGCAATTGAAAATGAGATCAGTGTGCTGAAAAATCAATTATCATTTCTCGAAAAAAAACTTTCAGAAACCAAAAAGTAAGTTTAGTTTTTAAAAGCAGGCAGTTTTATATTGCCTGCTTTATTTCTTTTTTAAATTTTTTGACAATTTAAATAATAAATTATGAATGAAGCAGGAAAAAACGGAACTTTTGGAAGCGGAAGGGGTTTAGGTCGTGGAGGAGGCAGAGGCAGAAATAAAGGCGGTGCTTTTGGTATCGGTGGTTCTTGTGTTTGTGCAAAATGTGGTACAAAAGTTCCTCATCAACAAGGTGTAAAATGTACAACCTTAAAATGCCCAAATTGCGGAAGAACAATGATTAGAGAAGAATTACTTAATAAAAACAAATAATAAACTCAAATTTTACAAACATTAATAAAAGAAATAACATGAAAAAATTATTTGCTATTCCGACTGTAAATGGAAAATTGTGTCAACATTTTGGACATTGTGAAAAATTTGCAATTATTGAAACCAAAGACCAAAAAGTAATTAATGAAACATTAATTTTTCCTCCGGTACATCAACCGGGAGTTTATCCTCAGTTTCTTGCTCAACAGGGAGTTTCGACAATTATTTCAGGTGGAATGGGACAAAGGGCACAAGATCTGTTTTCCCAAAACAATATTGAAGTCTGCGTAGGTGTAGATACCGATTCACCTCAAAAACTTGTTGAAAAATATTTGTCCAATCAACTGAAAACCGGTCAGAATTTATGTGATCATTAATTATAATGAAAATAGCAATCGCCAGTGGAAAAGGTGGTACAGGAAAAACTACATTAGCAACAAACCTTGCTGTTTACCTTTCCGAAAACATGGAATTAGTGTTATGTGATCTTGATGTCGAAGAACCGAATTCAAGCTTATTTATTAAAGGAAAATTAATCCATGAGGAAGAAAAATTCAAAATGATTCCTGAATGGATTGAAGATAAATGTACATTATGTGGAATTTGTCAAAAAGTATGTAATTTTCATGCAGTGATACAATTAGGGTCTCAAATAATGGTTTTTCCAGAATTATGCCATGCTTGCTACGCATGTTCGGAATTATGTCCGACAAATGCTTTACCCATGATACCTAAGAAAATTGGTAAATTGAAACATCTTCAGAACAATAAATTATCATTTATCGAAAGCAAACTAAATATTGGTGAAGTACAAGCTGTTCCATTAATTTCACAAACACAGAAATATGTCGATAGATATTTTTTGAATGATAAAGTTAAAATATTTGACTCTCCACCAGGAACTTCCTGCCCGGTTATTGAAGCTACCAAAGATGCTGATTTTGTAATACTTATTACAGAGCCTACTCCTTTTGGATGGCACGATCTGAAACTGGCAATAGATACAATGAAAGAATTGAAGAAAGAATTTGGCGTTGTGGTAAATCGTTATGGCATTGGAAATAATGATGTAATTGATTATTGCGAAAAAGAAAAAATCCAGATTCTTGCTAAACTTCCTAATAGTAGAAAAATAGCAGAGTTATACTCTCATGGGGAATTGATTTACAAGAAAATACCTGAGGTAAAAAACGAATTAAATAAAATTCATAGAACACTGATGACACAGATTGAACGGATTAACACAGATAAAATAAATCAGCGAAAATCTGTATAATCCGCGTAATCTGCGTTCTATTAAATACAGCTTCGAAGAATGAAAGAAATAGTAATAATTTCAGGGAAAGGCGGAACAGGAAAAACTTCAATCACAGCTTCCTTTGCCTATCTTGGCGGAAAAGATATTGTTGTTGCTGATTGTGATGTTGATGCTGCCGACATGCATCTTCTTTTGAAGCCTGACTTTAATAATTCTGAAGATTTTTATAGCGGTGAGCTTGCAATAATTAATAATGAAGAATGTATAAACTGTGGAAAATGTGCCGAGGTTTGTAGATTTAATGCAGTTCTTTTAAATAAAGGTATACACTTTATTGACCCTATAAGTTGCGATGGTTGTGGATACTGTGCACGTATTTGTCCTGTTGAAGCTATAACTAACGAAATTCAAAATGTTGGAAAAACTTATATCTCGAACACAAAAGTAGCTAATGTTATGGTCCATGCAAGGCTCGGAATTGCAGCTGATAATTTCGGAAAACTGGTTGCAAAAGTCAAAAATGAAGCAAAAAAAATTGCCAAAGAAAGCAAAAAAGATTTCATTGTGGTTGATGGTTCTCCGGGAATTGGATGTCCTGTTGTGTCATCGCTTTCGGGTGCCGATTTTGTAGTTTTAGTAACCGAACCTAGTGTTTCGGGTTTGCATGACCTGAAAAGAGTTTACGAATTAATAAAGAAATTTAAAATCAAAGCCGGATGTATTATTAATAAATATGATATTAATAAAAAAGTAACTGAAAAGGTTGAAGAATTTCTTGTAGATGAAAATATCGTTCTTATTTCAAAATTGCTCTACATTGAAGATTTTACTAAAGCTATGACTTTGGGCAAAACTATTGTTGAGTACGAAAATGAAGAACTTAAAAACATTATCAAAGAAAGCTGGAATAAAGTAAAACAAATACTAACTTAACAATAAAAAATGAAAATATTAATAATTATTAACGATGCTCCTTACGGAACAGAAAAAGCATACAATGCTTTAAGAATGGGAATAACTCTTCTTAACGAACATGACAACATTGATTTGAGAATCTTTCTTCTTGCTGATTCGGTAAGCTGCGCCCTTCCAAATCAAAAAACACCAAACGGATATTATAATATTGAAAAAATGTTGAAAATAATTATCACTAAAGGTGGAAATATCAAAGCTTGTGGCGGTTGCTAAGAAGCAAGAGGAATAGATGAACTTACATTAATCGACGGAATTGAAATTAGCAATATGAAAGCATTTGCTCAATGGGTTGTTGACTCGGAGAAGGTACTTTCGTTTTAGAAAAGAAATGTATTATGTAAAAGAACAAAAAAATGAAAATAGCATTCACAACAAAAGGAACAGAATGGGATTCGATGATGGATCCACGTTTTGGAAGAACAGAATTCATATTAATCTACGATGATGAAAAAAATGAATTAACAAATTTTGATAACAGAGCAATCGAAGGTGAAGCTCATGGAGCAGGCCCAAAAACTTCACAAAAATTATTTGAATTAAATCCTGATGTTTTAATTACAGGAAACGGCCCCGGTGGAAATGCCGCTACAGTTCTTGAAAAAGCAGGAATGAAAATTTATATTGGCGCAGGTCAAAAGACGGCTAAGGAAGCTTTTGAAGCATACAAAAAAAATGAATTGAAAGAATTTTAAGTATGAAAAAATATGATTTTGTAAGTATTCCAATAAAAATTTTCGATCTTTCAAAAAATGATATTTCCTTATCTACTTTATCAGAGCAAAATTCGATTTCAGAATTCTGAAAATTATCAGTAATGATGGCGGAACCAAAGAATTTTTAAAATTTGGAAATAAAAGTATTTTTAAAAAAAATAATTAATGAAAACATATTTAGATTGCATTCCATGCATGTTAGACCAAACTTTACGTGCCGGGCGAATGGCTACTGATGATGAAAGAATTATTAAAAAACTACTCGATAATATGGGTAGTTTAGTAAAAGATATTCCTCTTGAAAACACACCTCCCGAAACCGGTGATACAATTTATAGTGAAATCAGAAGAATTACCGGAGTAAATGATCCCTATGAAAAAGTAAAAAAGTCGAATATCGAAGAAGCTCTTTCATTATATCCCGAATTAAAAGAAATTATTCAAAAATCAGATAACCGGCTTCTTACGGCCATTCGCATTGCTGTTGCAGGTAATGTAATCGACCTCGGAGCCGGAAACGAATTCAATATTGTCGAAGATATTAAAATAATCCTTAAGCAAAATTTTGCGATATTTCATTTTAATGAATTCAAAAAAAATCTCGAAAAGGCAAATTCCATTCTTTATCTTGGCGATAATTCAGGCGAATCGGTATTCGACAAAATTTTAATAGAAGAATTTGACAAGCCTGTAACTTACGTTGTAAGGGATGTACCTGTGATCAATGATGTAACTTACAAAGATGCGATTGCTTCAGGGATTCATGAAGTTGCCGAGATCATATCATCGGGGAGCTCGGCTCCGGCAATAATTCCAAAATTATGCAGTGAAGAGTTTCTTGAGGAATTTAATAAGGCCGATTTGGTTATCAGCAAAGGCCAGGGAAATTATGAAGGACTTTCAAATGTCGATCGTTCAGTGTTTTTTATGTTGAAAGCAAAGTGCCATGTTATTGCAAATGATTTGAATGTTGAAAAGAATGATATTATTTTGAAGGGAATTAACGTATGATTGAAATTGCCTCTAAATCCCAAAAACTTATTCGCAAATTCTCAGCTAACATAAACCTAAAAATAAATTGAATACAAATTTTATACAGATGAAAAAATCAAAATTAAATTTAGTAATTGATATCCTTTTGCTTCTTTTGATGGCCGCAAACGCAGGGATTGGTTTTATAATGAAATTTCGCTTAATATCAGGACAAGAAAAATGGGAAAAATATGGAGCAAATCCTGACACAAGTTTATTGGGATTTGACAGACATGAATGGGGAAACGTTCATCTTATTCTCGGATTTATTTTAATCGCTTTATTAGTGTTACACATCTGGCTTCATTGGAATATGATTATTTGTATTTATAAAAAACTGATAAAAAATAGAGGCTTACAAGTTTTTGTTACAATAATTGTATCTTTCATAGTTTTATTTTTTCTTATAGCTCCCTTTGTTTTCAATGTTAAAATTGATGGCATACAGGATAAGCAAGGTTATTATAAATCACATTTACATGAAAAAAACATTGATAATCCATTAAAAGAGGGTAGAGCTTTAAATAAAGAAAATAAGCAAGCTCCAGGTTTGAAATCCATTGATCATAAAAAAGATCACAAAGCAAATTCCGAACTTGAAATTAAAGGTTTTATGAGTATTACCGATGTTTCAACAAAATTCAATATTCCGGCTGATAAAATCAAAAAACATCTCGGAATTCCCCTGTCAACTTCCAATAGTAAAAGGCTTGGAAACTTACGAAAAACCTATAATTTCAAAATGAGTGATTTAAGGGATTTTATTAATAGGAATTAATGAAAAATGACTGATTGAAAAGATGGAATAAAGGAAAGAAAAACTTTTAATTAGGTGTATGAAAAATAATTTCTACTTTAGTGGGTTTATTAGATCAAAATAATAAAAAAACTTTGATGATTAAATATTCCATTATTCCATCACTCCAAGAATTATCATCATTTTTACCAAAAAAGAATGTAACAACCATCAAAATTGCTATCTTTAATATTCAAATTCAAAACTATGTATAAACACATTTTTGGCCCCGTTCCCTCACGACGCCTCGGAATGTCTCTCGGCGTTGATCTTGTTCCTCACAAAGTATGTTCGCTTAACTGCATTTACTGCGAATGCGGAAAAACAAATAATTTAACTGTCGAAAGAAAGGAATATGTTTCCTGCGATGAAGTAACAAATGAGTTAGATGATTATTTCGATACAAATCCTGATCCTGATTATATTACTTTTTCGGGTTCCGGTGAACCTACACTGAATTCCAAATTTGGTGATATTTTAAATTTTATTAAAAACAAAAAACCCGATATTCCTGTGGCTGTATTAACTAACGGAACTTTATTTTCAGATAAAAAAGTCAGGGAGGAATTGTTGAAAGCCGATTTGATTTTACCTTCATTAGATGCTGCTTCTGAAAATGCTTTAAAAAAAATAAACAGGCCTGAGAATTCAATAGAAATCGAAGCATATATTCATGGTTTAATTGATTTTCGTAAAGAATACAGCGGAAAAATCTGGTTGGAAGTATTAATAATTCCCGGATTTAATGATGAACCTGAAGATTTAAAACTTTTAAAAGAAGCAATCGGAAAGATCAATCCCGATAGAATTCAACTTAATACACTCGACAGGCCGGGAGTTATTAATAATATTTACGCCGCTTCAAGATCAAAACTAAATGAAATAGCAGATTTTTTGAATTTTGATAATATTGAGATAATTGCATCCACAAAACAGCGAAAAAGCAATAAATCATATCGCAACGATATGGAAACTACAATAATGGAAACAATTTTCAGAAGGCCATGCACACTTGATGATCTTATTGAAATTCTCGGTTCACACGTTAACGAAATCAATAAATATCTTGATGTTTTAGAATCGGAAGGGAAAATAGAAAGCATCAGGCAGGGGAGAGGAATATTTTATCAGGTTGCAAATAAAGCCTAATGAATTATGGAGTGATGAATCATGCCCTGAACTTGATAATGGAAACAAGGAACAAAGAACAAAAAACAAAAAATTAAAAAACGGCAACACTATTCAGGCATGGTCAACCCGAAACCTAAAATCTCAATTAACAACTTTTAACAAAGAAACATAAATCCACATTGAAAAATGTTGTTACTTTGAAGAAAAAAAATATTCAATGATATGTTAGCTTTAATCATTTTACTACCGGTCTCGTTTACAATTCCTACAATATTCGCATGGTGGTTGTTTGAAAAAGCCGGTGTGCCGGGTTGGAAGACATTTATTCCATTTTACAACTTATACCTGTGGTTGAAAATAGTAAAGAAACCAATGTGGTGGTATATATTTCTGATAATTCCTTTCATCAATGTATTCGTTTATATGTTGTTGATAGTGGAAATGTTGAAATGCTTCAATAAATTCAGTTTACTCGATCAGGCCATTGCAGTAATATTTCCAATTATCTATTTACCTTATCTTGCTTTCTCGGGAAAATCGGATTATATTGATCCCGATGATCGCGTGAAAATCAAAAAAACAATAGTTCGTGAATGGGTTGATGCAATAATTTTTGCGGTAATAGCCGCATCAATTATCAGGATATTCCTGATCGAAGCTTATACTATTCCCACTTCTTCAATGGAAAAGTCACTTTTAGTGGGTGATTTTCTTTTTGTGAGCAAAATTAATTATGGCCCGAAAATTCCAAATACTCCTATAGCTTTTCCTTTTGTTCATCACACTCTTCCTATGACTTCCACAACAAAATCATATCTTGAGTGGATTAAATTGCCATATCTTCGTTTTCCGGGAATTTCGGAAATAAAAAATAATGATGCGGTTGTATTTAATTACCCTGACGGTGACACGGTTTCTCTCAAATTCCAAAGTAATGTAAGTTATTATTCCTTAGTAAATGAGTATGGCAGAGAGCGTGTATTAAAAGATAAAAGAAACTTCGGTGAGATAGCTGCCCGTCCGGTTGATAAACGTGAAAATTATATTAAACGCTGTGTTGCTATACCAGGTGATACACTTCAGATCATCGACCAACAACTTTATATTAACGGAAAAATGGCTGATAATCCCAAGAATCTTCAATCTAGCTATTTTGTAAGGACAAATGGAAAAAGAATAAATCCTAAAGTGCTTGAAAAGTTAGATGTAACTGAAGATATAATAAGTGGTAATCGGGGTGAATACATTATAACTTTAACAAATGAATCGGCCGAAAAAGTCAAAAACTTCGGAAATGTTTTAGAGCTTACAAAACTAATCAAGCCTAAAGGACAATGGGACAAACATATCTTTCCACATGATTCGGCTTATAAATGGAATTATGATAATTTTGGGCCGATAGTAATTCCTGAAAAAGGAGAAACAATAAAAATTAATAAAGATAATATCATACTGTACGATAGGATTATTCATGCTTACGAATTAAATGATCTGGAAGTAAAAGGTGATAAAATTTATATTAATGGCGAAGAAACTGATTCCTATACTTTCAAAATGGATTATTATTGGATGATGGGTGATAATCGCCACAATTCGGCTGACTCAAGATTCTGGGGCTTTGTTCCGGAAGATCATGTTGTTGGGAAAGCAATTTTTGTATGGCTTTCTTTAGATCCGAATAAATCATTATTTAACGGAAAAATTCGTTGGAATAAATTATTCAGGCTTGTGAAATGAGAATGAAGATGGAAGTCAGAAGTCGGAAGACTGCAGACTGTTCTTTAACACCTCGTATTGTTTAATATTATTACCTTTGAATTAATTATTAATAAAAAATAAAATAAAAATGAAAAAAATTATTACCGGAATATTTATTCTGTCAGCATTTTGCATTGTATTTTCAAATCCTGCAATTGCAAAGAAAAAAGAATTTAAAGGAACTATTTCCTATAAAATATCTTACCCCGAAGGTAGCGTGGACGAAAGCATGAAAGCTATGCTTCCAAAGCTTATGAAAGTTTCAATTAGGCAAGGTATGGTGAAAACCGAAATAAATTCGGGAATGGGAAAACAAGTTGAAATTTTAAACATTGAAGAAAAGACTACTACAAGCCTGCTGGACATTATGGGTCAGAAGTTTTCAATAAAAACTTCAGCCGAAGAAATTCAGGATGAACTCACAAAAGCTCCAGAAACCAAAATCACTTATACCGACGAGACTAAAGAAATTGCAGGCTATGATTGTAAAAAAGTG
Organism: uncultured Bacteroidales bacterium; assembly: GCA_964462015.1. Lineage (GTDB taxonomy): Bacteria > Bacteroidota > Bacteroidia > Bacteroidales > JAEINX01 > JAEINX01. The sequence continues at coordinate 81,123 of CAYWXI010000001.1, forward strand.
ATTATAACAGTTAAAGAAAAAGATAGTGAGACTGAAACCGAAGTCATAGCATATCTTGCTGATGATTTCTCAAATGAAGGAATTTATTTTGACAATCCGGATTTTAAAGACATAAAAGGGATATTATTAGAATTTGAGGTGAATTCAGGTGAAATTCAAATGAAATTCATTGCAACTTCCGTAAATAAGAAAAACATTCCGGAAAAAGAATTTGCTGTTCCCGAAGGTTTTAAGGAAACTACAAAAGACGAATTGCAGGAAATGTTTGGGGGTTAGAATGAAAAAGGTGATCGGTGATCAGTAATTGGTAATCAGTGATCAGTATGACCATGCCTGAATAGCGTTGACCGTTTTTTAATTTTTTTTACTATGTTATGTATATGTTGACTTTTTCTTTTTTGCTTACTTTTTTCTTTTTGTTAATAATCCATGTTTTTGTTAATAACCCTTTGTCTATCATATCAAGAAACTCCTTTGGACACTTTCCATTCAGTGATTTATGTGGTTTCTCATTATTATACAAATATACAGCTTTTGTTAACAACTTTCTTAACTCTTTAAAATTGCTTGGTTCATAAGGGAATAAATAATAATTTTTTATTGTACCGTTAACTCTCTCTGCATGTGGATTCTCAAAGGCTGTTTTACCCATACTGTTTTTTATCTGATATTCTTTTGTCAATGCTACAAATTCTTTGCAGTAATATTGTCCTCCACCATCTGAATGAAAAATTAAATTGTTTAATTTTGTTAAACACCTGTTGTTTAATGCCATTTTTAAAGCTGGCATAGTTGTATCTTCTGTTCTTAGTGATAATGATGCTCTATGGCCTACTATTTCTCTGTTGAATAAATCTGTAATAAACGTTAAATAATATGTTTTATCCCATATATCAAAATATGTTATATCACTAACCCATATCTGGTTTATATAGGTAAACTCATTCATTGTTAACATAAGGTTTGGAAAATAGAGATATCCTCGTCCATCTGTTGTTATATGTTTGCTCTTCTTTATTTCTATCTTAAACCCATGCTCAAAGCAAAATACCTCAAAGCGATCCCTGCCCATTGTTTGTGGGCATACTTTCTTGTATATCTCACGAGAGCTTAATTTCGGATGATCCTTGCGGATTTCTTTGATAATGGGAAGTAATTGTTGCTGTTCTTCGTAATTAACCATAGCACGATCTAACCATTGGTGAAACCCTTGTTTGCTTATTCCTACCACTCTATATATTTTATTCATTTTATAGGGGTGTTGCTTTCTGTTATACCAGAACCATAAAAGGGTTTCTCGCCAAATTTTTTTTTAATATCTATCTTGTATTCTTTTTCAGCTAATTCTATTACTTTTTGCTGAAAATCAATTAATAGTTGTTTTTGGCCTATTATACGTTCCAGTTCCTTTAACCGCTCTTTTAGTAGTTTCATCTTCAGGGTATCACTCTTGGCTTCAATAATTTGTTTAATTCCTTTCTTTCTCATGATTGAATATTTATATATCCATTTATATACAGCGGATCTAGTTACTTGGTATTCACGGCATATCTCTGCAATACTTGAAATATTTTGTTCAATCTCATGAACCTTTTTTTTCTTAAAATCATCACTAAAATAACGATTTTGTCTCTCTTGAGAACTTAATTTTTTATACTCTTTAATTGTTGCCATTTTGACCTCCTCTTGTGTTGAATTTTTAACTCTTTTCGGTCAATATATTTAGGCAATGACAGTATTATACTCTTTTTATCTCAGCTCCAAGTGCTCTAAGCCTTGTATCAATTTCCTGGTATCCGCGGTCGATTTGCTCAATATTGTGAATTACACTTTTTCCTTCTGATGAAAGTGCTGCGATTAAAAGAGCTACACCGGCGCGAATATCGGGTGATGTCATTTCAATTCCGCGAAGAGGAGTTTTGTGGTTTAACCCGATTACTGTGGCCCGGTGAGGATCGCAAAGTATGATTTGTGCTCCCATATCAATGAGCTTATCAACAAAAAACAACCTGCTTTCAAACATTTTTTGATGTATTAAAACACTGCCTTTTGCCTGAGTTGCAACAACTAAAACTATACTGATCAGGTCGGGAGTAAATCCCGGCCAGGGTGCGTCGGCAATTGTCATTATTGAACCGTCGATAAAGGTAGCTATTTCGTATTCATCGTGCTTTGGAATGAAAATATCATCGTTTTGTTTTTCGATTTTTATTCCCATTCGCATAAAAACATCGGGAATAATTCCCAGGGCATGAAAATTCACATCTTTAATTAACACCTCGGAACGTGTCATGGCAGCAAGCCCTATGAAACTTCCAATTTCAATCATATCGGGAAGTAGCTTGTGTTTGCAGCCTTTTAATTTATCAACGCCGTCAATTGTTAATAGGTTTGATCCGACGCCATAAATCCTTGCACCCATTTTTATCAACATATTGCATAGTTGCAAAATATATGGTTCGCAGGCGGCATTGAAAATTGTTGTTCGTCCTTTAGCTAAGGTTGAAGCGGTTAGGATATTTGCTGTGCCTGTTACGGAAGCTTCATCCAGCAATATATAAGTGCCTTTTAGTTCGGAGGCATCAACTTTATAGAAATTATTTTTAGTATTAAAATCAAATTTAGCTCCTAATTTTTGTAGACCTATAAAGTGAGTGTCGAGGCGGCGACGGCCAATTTTATCACCTCCGGGATGTGGAATATATCCTTTTCCGAATCTGGCCAATAAAGGGCCTAAAATCATTATTGATCCTCTGAGGCTTTTGCCTTTTTCTTTAAATTCGGTTGATTTTAGAAATTCAAGGTCAATATTATCAGCAGTAAAACTATATTCGTTACTGCCAAATTTTTCCACTTTAACTCCGAGATCAATAAGTAATTCAATTAAATTATTTACATCACGAATATTTGGAATATTACTGATGGTTATTTTTTCAGGGGTTAACAGGGTTGCACAAATTATTTGAAGTGCTTCATTTTTGGCGCCCTGGGGTGTGATTTCACCTTTAAGTTGCTTCCCGCCAATTATTTCAAATGAATTCATTTGCAGAAGTTAATTTTTCAGTTAAAGCTTATCTTCTTCTTTTTTTTCCTTTTCTATTGTTAGTTTTTGTATTATTTTCTTTTTTCTTTTTTATTCGAGCCAAAATATCGCTTGTTGGGATTAGCTGAAAACTTGCTTCGGAAGATATTTTATTCTCAGACAAACTCGAAACTTGTTCGAAAATTAATTCATCTTTAACAGTATCTCTGTTCCACATTAAATACAATTTTTTCATATGGTTTGTAACTGATTTGACTAAAGCTTCTTTTTCTTCGCCTTCTTCATAATCTGCAGCTTTTTTGACAATGCGTTCCATATTTATTCCATAATGGCGGAATTGTATTTTCTTGATAGGATAACTTACGTTTTCGGGTTTTGCTTCAAGAACTTCTTCTGCCGGTGGTGGATATTCGCCGTCAACATCAAGTTTAAAATCAGATATTATAAATAAATGATCCCAAAGCTTATGACGATAATCGCTATATTCTTTTAAGCCGGGATTAATCCGACTCATTATTTCAATTATTAAATAGGCCGTTTTCGTTCTTTTTTCCCGATCTTCAATTGTAATTGCATTTTCAATCATTTTCTGGACATTCCTTCCGTATTCGGGAATATAAAGCTTGGTTCGTGTGGTATTGTATTCCATATTCGATATGTTGTTTATTGAATAGTTTTATAGTTTATTCTGTGGTAAAGATACAAAATTTAAAAAGGTTTAAGGGTATAGGGGTATAAGGTATAAGGAAAATGTTCAGTGGTTTTTCCCTATTTCCCTTATTTCCTTTATTTCCGCTATTTCCAAATTCAATTATATTATTTATTAAGAAATTTCAATTGCAATTTACAATGTTTTTTAATATTGCAAATATAATAAAATATTTTAACGGGTTTAATTAAGTATTTTAAGTTTTGCAAATTTTAATAATAATTGTTTTTGCCCGACGGTTTTAAAGAAAACTGTAGCTTTTTTATTACTTCCCATTCCTTCAATATTTACAATTTTACCTTTGCCAAAACGTTGGTGCTCAACATCCATGCCTGTCTGTAACAGTTCTGTATCGCTTGAAGTAATTCCACCGCTATTAGCAATATTACTAACTTTTTTCAAATTCTTTTTTTGAACCCCCTGATTAAAATTCAATGTTGCACCGCTAAACTTTTTATCAAATTTATTTTCAGTTTTTGCTACTGGTTTTTCCACCGGCAAATCCAAATATTCGGATTTTATTTCATCAATAAACCTGCTTGGTTCGCAAAAAATCAGGTTTCCCCATTTGTAACGGCTTTCGCAGTATGATATTGTGAGGTGTTTTTCGGCTCGTGTTAGTGCAACGTAAAACAATCGGCGTTCTTCTTCAAGATCGGATCTTGAATTAAGTGATTGTATTGAGGGAAAAAGATTTTCTTCTAAGCCGACAATATAAACATAAGGAAATTCAAGGCCTTTAGCCGAATGAATTGTCATTAATGAAACATAGTCGGTGATTTCTTTATTATTAGTATCGGCATCAGTTAAAAGGGCAATATCCTGCATAAATTCATCAAGAGTGCGAATTGAAAGCTCACCGGTTTCCCTGGTTTCATCGGTTATTTCAGGTTCCTTTTCCGAAAAATCTTTAATTGCATTTAAAAGTTCTTCGATGTTTTCGTAGCGGCTGACACCTTCGGGGGTTTTATCATTATAAAGTTCTTTTAGTATTCCGGATGAAGAAGCAATTAATTTTGCAAGTTCAAAGGCATTTTTCGATTTTATTTGAGCTGAATAGCTCTTAATCATAGTTGCAAAACCTGAAATTTTATTGAGTGTGCCGGTATTGATCCTCAAGCCTTCCAATAATGATGTTTCATTAATAATTTCCCATAAACTTTTTTGCATTTTATCGGCTGCCACTATAATTTTCTCAAGACTTGTTTTCCCGATTCCACGTGCAGGATAGTTTATTATTCTAACCAAAGCTTCTTCGTCCTTATTATTGATCACCAGTCTGATATATGCAAGGAGGTCTTTGACTTCCTTACGTTTATAAAATGATAATCCGCCAAATATCCTGTAAACAATATCTTTTTTTCTTAGTGCCTCCTCAATTGATCTTGATTGGGCATTGGTTCGATACAAAATTGCGAATGAACTGTTATTTAATTGGAAATTCATTTTGTTTTCAAAAATCGAATTTGCAACCAAATAGCCTTCTTCATTATCGGTTGAAGCTTTTAGAAGCGGAATTTTTTTCCCGGCTTCGTTGCTCGTCCAGATTTCTTTAAAAATCTGATCTTTATTATTAAATATAACTCCGTTTGCAGCTTTTACAATAGTTTGAGTTGAACGATAATTTTGTTCTAATTTAAAGGTTTTCAGATCGGGATAATCTTTCTTGAAATCCAGAATATTTTGAATGTTAGCACCCCGAAAAGCATAAATACTTTGAGCATCGTCGCCGACCACACAAATATTTTCATTGTTTGCCGCTATCTTTTTTGTTATTAAATATTGTGCAAAATTTGTATCCTGGTACTCATCAACGAGAACATATTTGAATTTTTGTTGATATTTGAGTAAAATATCAGGAAAGTCGCGAAGCAAAATATTTGTATTAAATAACAGATCATCGAAATCCATTGCATCGGCTTTTTTGCAACGGTTTGAATAAATTGAGTATAAAATCCCGATTTTTGGTTTGTTAGCCATGCTATCGGTATCCTGAATTTCAATATTTTTGTTATATTCTTTAGCAGAGATTAAGTTAGTTTTTGCGGTTGAAATACGTCCGAGAACATGATTTGGTTGATAGATTTTATCGTCGAGGTTTTGCTCTTTAATTATTGCTTTTATCAATCGTTTTGAGTCGTCGGTATCATATATTGTATAGTTGGAAGGGTAGCCGAGCAGATGGCCTTCAACACGTAGAATTCTTGCAAAAATTGAATGAAAAGTTCCCATCCACACATTTCGTGCATCAGAACTTCCGATCATGGAAAGCACCCTTTCTTTCATTTCGCGGGCTGCTTTATTTGTAAAAGTCAAAGCAAGAATATTAAAAGGATCGACTCCGAGACTTAATAAGTGTGCAATCCTGTAAGTTAATACCCGTGTTTTTCCTGATCCGGCCCCGGCAATAACCAATACCGGCCCTTCGGCTTGAGTAACGGCTTGTTTCTGAACTTCGTTTAATCCTTCTAAAATGTCTTTCACAAATCATGTATTTTTGGAAATGCAAAAATAGGCTAAATTTTATTTTGATGTGCCGGGATATAAAAAATATGTGTATTTATTATACCTTTGTGTAACTTTGTGTAATCTCTGTGGTTCTTTGTGACACAGCTATTACACAAAGAATCACAAAGATTACACTAAGTTTCACCGAGAAAAACGAATTATTATGATTGAAAACGACATCAAGAAAGATTATTGGTTGTGCAATTGAAGTTCACAGACATTTGGGTCCAGGTTTATTGGAATCAGCTTATCAGGAATGTTTATTCTATGAGTTAAAACAAGCAGGATTAAAGGTTAAAAAGAAAAACCAATGCCAATCATTTATAAAGAAGTAAAACTTGACCATGGATACAGAATAGATCTGTTAGTTGAAGAAAAAGTAGTAATTGAAATAAAAACTGTCGAGGCACTTAATGATGTTCATACTGCGCAAGTTATTACTTATCTAAAGTTGGGAAACTATAAACTTGGCTTACTATTGAATTTTCAAGTAGCAGTACTCAAGAATGGTATTAAAAGATTAATAAATTGATCCCGGCACATCAAAATAAAATTTAGCCAGGAATATGAATATTATTCGAAGTTCTATATCAATGTTTTGAAGTATCCAATTTCAATCGAAATTACTTTGTGTAACTCTGAGTGTTCTTTGTGAAACTCTGTGCAATAGCTATTTCACAAAGGGCCACAAAGGATACTCAAAGAACCACAGAGAATTATTTCAAACAATAAATGGATGTATTTTATACAATTAAACATTTCTCATAAAGGTGCGAAACTTTAGTAGGTTTATTATCTGACAAGCAAGCCAAGTGCTTCCAAAAGTTGAGGTTTGTCTTTTAGAGCAATGCGTGCTATGGCAAAAAATTCGTTCATCCAGTTTCTGATCACTTCAATATCGGTATTTTTTTGAGCGGTGGCTTCCTGAGATTCACCTTCTTCGCGATAATACTCAAATTTGGCTGCTTCAACATCCTCAACAAGTGAAAGCCCGGTGGCAACAACCTCTGCCGTTATATTGAAGCGTGAAAGTTTTACAATTAATTGCTCATCGGATTGAATTTCGGTATAGAATTTTTTAATTGTTTCAAGCCAATTAACATAAGGCACAGGAATAGGAGTGTTTAATAATAGTCTTTTCAATATTTCAGTTTGATCTTTGAAAACTACTTTAGCAATTCCGCGATGTTCTGAATATGTTTCAGCCAATTCGGCTTTTTTAAGTTTAAAATAAGCCGAAGCTTCGGAGGTTTCATCATCTTCTTTAATATTGATGTTATACGATTGCCTGGCTGTTTCATAAATTGACCATCCCTGGTCAATAATTTCAGGGCCATAACCATAGCTTGCCAATATTTGGGCAAGATCGGGTTGGTTTTTTGAATTTGTCAGGGCCATTTGATAATGTTCTAAGGCTTCTGAATCTGACATTTTTTTTCGTGTTACCATATTATTTTGAATTTTTTAATTAATAAAAGGATTTATTATAAATGTTTTCTTCGTTTGTTGCCGATTAAAATTTCACTTAGAAGTAAAATATTTTATGCTTCCAAGCATGTTTATTTAAGGGAAACTGTAAAGGTTTTAAAACTTAAACCTTTTATGTTTTTATTTATTCAATTCTATGCAAAAAGCTCTTTTACTGCCCAAAAAAAACGGGTTTATTCTTATTTTTTATTAAAAGAGCAGTCAAAATTACATAGTATTATTATAAATTCCAAGAAATATAAAAAAAATTTAAAAAAATATTAATATTGAATGTTTTTACTGCAGTAGATTGTTTCTTAAAAGGATAAATAATGTTTCTGCTTTTTACAATGATTGTGCTTCCGGCCTTTTATGCGTTGCTTCCTGCCTTTTATGCATTGCTTCCCGTCTTTGATGTGTTGCTTCCTGCCATTGTTGCATTGCTTCCCGCCATTTATGTATTGCTTCCTGCCTTTGTTGCATTGCTTCCTGCCTTTGTTGTGTTGCTTCCCGTCTTTTTTGTGTTGCTTCCTGCCTTTGTTGTATTACTTCCCGGCTTTAATGCATTGCTTCCTGCCAATCTTTTATTATTTTAAAGCAAAACACTATCATTTTCCCAAAAAACAGGCTTGAATATATTTTTATTGAATAGATTTCAATATTTATTATGATATATGAATTATTTTGTTTTACTTTGTTGGACAATTAGGTTTTTAATGTTTTACGGATTGGGTTTATTAGGGTGGAAAATGAAGGAAAAAATTGAAGTTTTTGAATAAAATAATGAGAATCTATGTGGATGAAATTTATGATGATTCTTTCTAAAAGTTGTGTTTTACATGCCTATTTGGAAAATATAGGTACTTTTTCAAAGAGATAATGAAAAAATATAGGTAATATTACTTATACACAAATGTTACCAACCATTAAAAAAATGAAATTTAGCCTTATTAAAATAACAGTTTTAGTTATTTGTTTAAGTTGTCTTTCCTCATGCAAAGAAAAGAAACTAGATGGTGAGGACAATGGTTTTCCCCTTAGTGAAACCGAATTGATTAATTCAAAAGAAATCGGATCAATGCTTGAATATGCGATATTCGATACTACAAAAATTGACTTTGTCAATAATATTATCTGCGATACTCCTAGAATAAAATCTGGATTTGTTTTTAGTAAATTAGAAGCTCATATTTATGATAGTTCATATTTCTTTTTTTATTATCATGAAGATAGACATATCGATTTTGACTATATTGGAATGATTTATCTTGATTTAGAGAATCCTGATACCATATGCTTGTACTCATATGATTGGAAATATCACATAAATGATTTTGAACAAATAATTATAGAGATTTCTGATTACAATAAGTGTTCAGTAATGGAAATAATTAAACATAGAAAAGTTGGTAGATATTATGTCCCCAATTTATATTTCAATTTCAATCTTAATTCGTTAGAATGTTCTAATGGTTTTGTTAAAAAGGTCATAGAAATCGACAGAAAAGTCAATTCAATTATGGATAAATATATCAAGTCTGAATTTCCAAATGAGGAAATTTTAATAAAGCCTAATATTCAATTATGGATAAATTGAAATTAACGGTTGGTAACAAAGGCTCATATGCAATAGCGGGTGCAGTCGGGAGCTTTGTGGCTTCTCGACGACTCCTTATCGGTCTTGCCGACCGAAAACGAATCACCTTCGAAGCCGCTACTGCACATAGCCTAAAGCGTTTGGTTTTTCAGGGAAGGATGTTCCGGGGATTTTTCACCGTGGAATGTTTTTGGTGAAGTAAACCTGTAAATTTTTGTTGAGGATATGTTGATTTTCCATAAGCTTGTTCATAAATCAAATACCTGTTTAAACCTTTCTGCACTAATAGTAATTATCTTGATCGAAAATGTGTCACATATTAATTGAAAGTATGCACATTTGAAAATCTTTACGAAAACTCAATGAAGAACTCTATCGCTAAGCCATCCATACGGATTTCTTTTGGCCATGTAAGGAAAAACTTTATAAACGGTTTGATGAAGGGGGTACTGATAATCTACCCTTGCATATTAAGAAAAATCCCCGGATTCATAAACCTATTGCAACATACGATAGATATTATTCGTATCTTTGGACTAATTAAAAAACAAATGATAATGTTGACAAAAGAAAGACTTAAAGAACAGATTGATAAATTTCCTGAAGAGTTTTCAATTGATGAATTGGTTGAAAATTTAATCTTAATTGAAAAGATTGAAACCGGGAACAAACAATCGGAGAATGGAGAAGTAATATCGGAGAGTGAAATGGAAAATGAAATTGAGAAATGGTTCGAATAAATTGGACATTTCAAGCAAAAGACGATTTGAAGGCTATTGCAGATTATATCGCAAAAGATTCTAAGCGGTATGCAAAACTTCAGGTTACCAGACAAAAAAACCCGGACAAGAATATTAAAAACTCAGACTCGTTCAGGAAAGATTATGTCTGAAATAAATCTGGAAAATATTAGAGAACTAATTGAAGGGAGATACAGAATTATTTATAAAATAGTTGAAGATAATCAAATTGACATATTAACGATCCATCATTCTTCAAGAGACTTGATAAGAAGAAGAATAGAATAAATACGCAAAGTAACAAATTGGCAGAATTATTCAGCGAAGCCGCATTAATCTTGCTCCCGAGGATTCGGATTGGACTATTACCCGTTTTTAGAGACTTATGTGTTTTCACATGAAGTTTGGTTTTACGAGTGAAGGATGTTCCGGGGATTTTTTACTGTGGAATGTTTTTGGTGAAGTAAAACATTTTATTTTTCACTTGTGACCTTGAATTTGCAATAATTAAAGAGCTTTTTTTGTTTTATCATAATATTAGATTTTTATTAATTTCGCAAGGTGGCAAATAAAATTGAAAATATTAATGGAGAAATAATTGAATGGGCAATTATTCGAGCCGGTAATCAATTGGAAGATTTCTATATATCTAATCCAAAAGTAAAAGAATGGGTTAATGGTGAAAGTTTTCCAACGATTAAACAACTAGAAAAATTTACTCAAAAAGTTCATGTTCCTTTTGGCTATATGTTTTTTAGCGAACCTCCATTAGAAGATATTCCTATTCCATTTTATAGAACCGGCCACAAAAATCCTCTCGCAGAAAAAATCTCTTTAAATGTATATAATACAATCCAAATCCTTCAGGAAAGACAAAACTGGTTAACAGATTATTTAAATGATTCTGAGTATGATGATCTGGATTTTGTAGAGAAATTTAGTATTGAAACTCCTTATCAGGTAATTGTTCAGGACATAAAACAAACTCTTAATTTAACAAATGATTGGGCTAGCAAATTTAACACTTGGGAAGAAGCATTAAATTACTTAACTATTCAAATTGAAGAAATTGGAATTATAGTTTCTTTCAATGGAGTTGTTGGAAATAATAACAGAAGAGTTATACAACCAAATGAATGTCGAGGTTTTGTTTTGGTTAATAAAAAAGCGCCATTTTTATTTGTTAATTCTGCAGATGCAAAAGCAGCTCAAATGTTTACAATTATACATGAGCTTGCTCATGTTTGGATTGGAGAAACAGCCGGTTTTGACAACAGGCAAATGATTCCGGCAAATGATCCTATAGAAATTTTATGTGATCATGTGGCAGCAGAATTCCTTGTCCCTGAAAGATTTCTAATTAAGAAGTGGAAAGAAAGTAATGACCTTAAATATTTGAGTAAACTGTTTAAGGTAAGCCAGATAGTAATAGCTCGAAGAGCATTGGACTTGAATTTAATTACTAAGCCTTATTTTTTTGACTTCTACAACAATTATATTGAGGCTCTAAAGCTGAAAAAAGATAATACCAAGACAAGTGGTGGGAACTTTTATGCAACAGCAAAAAAAAGGATCAGTTTACGATTTGCAAGCTTTGTAAACAATGCGGTAAAAGAAAATAACTTATTGTACAGAGATGCCTATAAATTAACTACCCTTAAAGGTAATACTTACAATAAATTTATTAACGAATATCTTTATCAGGTATGAGTTTGTATATTGTTGATAGTAACTTTTTTATACAAGCTCACAGAGCCTATTATCCTCTTGATGTAATTACAAGTTTTTGGACAAAAATATCGGACTTATCAAACCAAGGAATTATTAAAAGTATTGATAAAGTCAAGGTAGAAATTTATGATAATTCATCACATGAAGATGAATTAAAAGAATGGCGTAAAAACAATTTACCAAATGATTTCTTTATTAATACAGAAAGTGCAGTTGTAAATTATGCACGAATTGCGAATTGGGCAAATTCATTGAATCAACATTACAAACAAAATGCTATAGAAGAATTCCTTTCTGCTGAATTAGCAGACCCTTGGCTTGTAGCTTATGCAATTGGACAAGATATTACAATTGTTACTTACGAAAAGAGTGAACCAAATAGAAAGAATCGCATTAAGATTCCTGAAGTTTGTAATCATTTTGGAGTTAGATATATTAATACTGTAGAAATGCTACGAGAATTAAGTGAAATAATTTAACAATAACGCAAACAATTTGACTGGTTTGTTCGGTAAAGCTGCATTGATCTTGTCTAAGCTGGACTATTACCCGTTTTTGGAGACTTATGTGTTTTCACATGAAGTTTGGTTTTTCAAGGAAGGATGTTTCGGGGATTTTTCGCCGCGGAATGTTTTTTGGTGAAGTAAAACCATAAATGTTTGCAGAGGAGTTTCCCGATTTTGAAATAGTGACACCACTGGTGGCACAATTAAGTTGGTCACATTTTTTAATACTTTTTTCTGTAAAAAGGAAAAACGCAAGAATGTTGGCTGCTATGAGTTGTCAATGAATCAATAAAATCAAGAATAAAATACTTCCTTAAGTATTTTATCTTGTGGCATTATACTGTTGACTACATCGGGAGAATAAAAACCGTTTGCATATTTCGTAATATTTGTTCAGTATGGCTCTTTAAGCATAAAACAACCTTCGGAATATCTGAATTCAAACAAACTACCATCGCATGTAACATATTTGTGATTATTATTTTTTATAGAAATACGTTTTTATTTGAAATTGAAGCTATTGATAAATAAATCAGGTTTTTTTGTCATAAAGACATATATTGGTATATTTTTGTTCTAATTTTGAGATTTCAAAAAAGATATTAATAATATTTAATTAAACGAAAAAACAATTATGAAGAAGACATTGATTCTTATTAGTATAATATTATTATTGCATTTTATACCAAAACCAGGTTATACTGATTCAATTGAAGTTTCGGGGGTGGTTTCGGGTATTTGGAATGTTGATACGGTAAATGTTATTGGAGACATAGAACTTCGTGAAGTTGAAAACCTGACAATAGAACCCGGTGTTTTAGTGCTCTACCAGGGAGAGTTTTCATTCAGGGTAAACGGATGCCTGGAGGCTATAGGTAATCAGGATTTTCCGATAAATTTCAATATGGCTGATACTACCGGATTTTCTAATGATACTATATCAGACGGAGGCTGGAAAGGAATAAGGTTGGAAAATATTCCTTCAAATGTTGATTCCAGCATTTTCAATCATTGTATTTTTAGCTTTGGGAAAGCAATGAATACTGATTCAACCTATAATTACAGCGGAGCAATTTGTGTGCGTAACACCGACAAAATAAGAATAAGCAATTGTGTTTTTCAAAACAATTTTGCATATTATAATGGTGGTGCTGTTTTCCTTGAATCCTCTGATGCACTCGTTGAAAACAATACATTTGCTAATAATGATGCAGGTTATGGATGGAACTATTTTGGTTACGGAGGTGCTGTTTGTGCCGACTATGGTGAATCTGTAATCCGAAACAATTATTTTTATCAAAATACATCAGCAGGTATTGCAGGTGCACTTTGCATTAGATTTAATGATTGTCCGGTTTTTAATAATATTTTCGAGAGTAATTTTAGTTCACTTGCCGGTGGTTTTGGGATTTTGCATGTTGACACCTGCAAGCATATTATTGCTAATAATTTGGTGATTAATAACGGAGCGGCTTTTTTTGGTGCAGGAATAGGAACTTTCAATTGTAGCCCTACTTATATAAATAATACAATAACAAACAATCATTGTATAGGTGGCGGTGGTGGATTTTATTGTAAAGACTCTGTAGTGCCGAATCTTTACAACAACATTATTTATGGAAATACTCATTATGGCGGCGAAATAAACCAGGTTTATTTATGGGACCTTTTAGCTCAGCCGAATTTTTATTTTAACGATATTGAAGGTGGAAAAGATAGTTTTGCCGGAACCGGGGGAGTTGCTTTTTCGGGTGATTATGAAAATAATATAGATATGGATCCTGAATTTGCAGAAAGCGGAGATCATTTTTATGCTTTAAACGACGATTCACCTTGTATTGATGCAGGCACACAGGATATTATAGGATTTGTATTACCTGAAACAGATATTGCAGGTAATCCAAGAGTATTTGGTGATGAGGTTGATATTGGAGCCTATGAGAATCAATCGCCGGTTTTTATTGATGAAGTTCCCCAAACATTAGATGCTGTTTTATATTCTCCTTCGCCAAATCCGGCTTCAACACATGTCGATGTAAGTTTTTATTTAATAAAAAATACTTTTGTTGAGGTTTCTATTTTTGATCAGAATGGTAAGAAAATTCTTATGCTTTCACAGCAAGAGTTTCAAACTGGTTCAAATACTGTTAGATGGAATTTAAATGATGAGAATGGAATGCAAGTACGCTCAGGGATTTATATTTGTAAGTTTCGGTTTGGAAATAAATCCGACAGTAAAAAAATTCTTGTGACATCAGGGATTTAGCCTCTTTTCGTGACATAATAAAATATTACAATTTAAATATTTCAGGCAGCCACAAGCTTAATCCAGGAATAAAAGTTACTAATAAAAGAGCAATTATCATGGCTACATAAAATGGGATCAAAGGCCTGATGACTTTTTCGATTCCAAGTCCGGCTACACTGCAACCCACAAAAAGTACATTTCCGACAGGTGGAGTGCAAATCCCGATACAAAGGTTCATAATTAATACTATTCCGAAATGAACCGGATCCATACCGAGTTGGGAAGTTACAACCGGCAGTAATATGGGAGTAAAGATCAGCACGGCAGGTGTTATATCCATGAATATCCCCACAAATAGCAGGATCATATTAATAATTAATAAAATAATAAATGGATTATCACTTATCGAAAGTAAGCCGGAGCTGACAGTTTGCGGGATGTTTTCGTAGGCCATAACCCATGATAAAGCCATGGATGTTCCTACAAGCAGCATAACTATAGCTGTCGTTCTGATTGTGTTGAGTAAAATTACAGGTAAATCAACCATTTTAATTTCTTTATAAATAGCAGCCAGGATGAGTGCGTATAAAACGGCGATGGCTGAGGCTTCAGTAGCTGTAAATATTCCGGCGATTATTCCACCGATCACTAAAACCAACATCAACAAACTGGGAATAGAATCAATAAACTTTGCAATCCCTTTTCTCCATCCTGATTTTTCGGCAAGTGGATAATTTTTGCGATATGCAACAGTTGCTGCCACGCCCATTAAAAACAAACCTGTAAGAATTCCGGGAATATAACCGGCAACAAACAGGGCTGCTATGGAAACTCCGCCACTGGCTAACGAATACACAATTAAAACATTACTGGGTGGTATAACCAAACCTGTTGATGCTGAGGTTATGTTAACGGCTGCTGAAAAGTTCTCATCATACCCTTCCTTTACCATTCGTGGGTGCATAATGCTACCTATTGCAGATGCCGATGCAACAGAAGAACCTGAGATTGCTCCAAAAAGCATGTTTGCCATAATATTTACAAATGCCAGTCCGCCGGGGAACCTGCCCACTAACACTTTGGCAAAATCAACCAAACGTATGGCTATACCTCCTTTATTCATGAGTTGTCCGGCCAGGATGAAAAAAGGGATTGCCAGCAGTGTAAAACTATCCAGGCTGGATGCAAGCCGTGCAGCGATTGTTGTAAGTGCAGGCAATGGTGAAATGCTAACCAATAAGGTGAGAGTTGCAGAAATTCCCAAGCTGTAAGAAACCGGAACACCGATAGTTAAAAGCAACAGGAAACTTACGATTAAAACTATAATTCCTATCTCCATAATTATCTGTTTTCTTTACTTGTTAGTTCTGTGATAGTGTTATCAATGGAATAATATGTAATGAAAAGGCCACTTATCGGGAGTACAAGATATACATAACCTAATGGTAAAGCAAGGCTGGAAGAAATTTGCCCGAGATGGAACCTTGTATAAACCAGCCACGAACCACCTATCAGAAATACGAAGACAGCAAATAATATGATCAAAACATTAATGATTAAACGTAGCCTCTGTTTGCTTTTTCCTTTTAATTTACGTTCAAATAAATTAATTGCCATATGCTGATTTTTGCCTGTAACGTAAGCCGCACCTAATAATGAGACCCACATAAGTAAAAATCCTGCAATTTCATCAGTGTATTTACTGGGGCTGGCAAGTAAATACCTGCTTGCAACCTGCCATACAACATCCAATACAAGAATGGAAAGTATGAAAATAAGGAATATCTCCAGTATTTTGTCAATTGTTTTTCTGTGATTCATTTTATTCACAATTTCTAATCCTTTTAATTAATTCGCCCATTTCTTTTTCTGTCTCATATTTTTTATATAATGCTTCAACTTTTTTCACAAAAGGTGTTTTATCGGGATGATATATTTTTACACCGGCTTCTTTCAGAGTTTTAAAGGCAAGTTCTTCTGATTCTTTCCAAAGTTTTCGTTGCTCAACCACTGATTCCATTGCAGCTTCTTTAAGCCATACTTTTTCTGTTGAAGAAAGTTTATCCCAGGTGTATGTGCTAACCAAAAGCACATCAGGCACAGCAGAATGCTCATCAAGCGCATAATGCCCGCAAACTTCAAAATGATGTGATGTATGAAAGCTGGGTGGATTGTTTTCTGCTCCATCCACTACATTTTGCTGTAAAGATGTATATAATTCACCCCAGGAAATTGGTGTAGGTGATCCACCTAAGGCACTAACCATTTCAACAGCTGTGTTGCTTTTCATTACCCTGATTTTCATTCCTTCCAGATCATCAGGGTGAAGAATTGGTTTATCAATTGTGTAAAAGCTTCTGGCGCCTGCATCATAAAAACAAAGGCCATGAAACCAGTATTTACTGCCTTCTTCTAACAGTTCCTCACCAATTTTTCCATCCAGTACTTTAAAAATATGCTCTTTATCCCTGAAAATATAAGGCAGTCCGAGAACTCTGTAATTTGGTGCAAAGCCTTCCATAACAGCTGATGAAACTTTCGTCATGTCCAGGCTTCCTATTTGAAGCAATTCCAGGCACTGCCTTTCGGCCCCAAGCTGGCCACCGGGATATATTTCTATTGTAAGTTTCCCTCCAGATTTTTCTTGCAGTATATCTTTCATATAAACCATTCCTTTGTGTACGGGATGTTTTATGTCAAGGCCGTGAGCCAGTTTCAGTACTTTAGATTTTTCTTTATTTCCACAGGAAGAAAGTATTAATATTGTTATGAATAAGACTATTATCCTATTTGTTTTCATTATTTTAATTCCTAAGATCATTTATTATTTTGAATTCCTCCCGGATTATTCGAAAACTAAAATGTTTTCATACTATTTCTTTCTAATATTTATTTTTTGCAAATTCCAATGCTTTGGTTGTTGTATAGTATTTTGCTATCATATTTGGAACTTCCCAGTCAGGTAATTTGCCTTCGGTAAGATATTTTAAATACTTCTCCGTTACCTGAATAAAATGTGCTTCATGTCCATTCTTGTATTTGTCCGGAACAATTAATTTCCAACTTTTTTCATCTTTCTTTAATTTAATCCCGGGATATTTCTTTGTTATCTTATTAAAATTATTTCTCAAGTCGATTTCAAACTCATTAATGTTTTTTATGTTAACAGGTTCAATGTATAGGGTGGTTTTATAGTCCTCTTCGACACCTTGTCGGATCACAAGATTAGATTTACTTCCCCGCATGATTGAATAATGAGTATCACCTGTTCCTTCAGGTGCTCGGTAATTCCAGATAACAGAGACTTTAGCATGTATTCCTTTGATTTTGTAATTCATTTCTCCATTACAAAAAACATAAAGAATACTGTCTTTTATGTCTTTTTTCAAATATTCAGGATATTTATCAAGCCTTGTAACAGCTTTAAATTGAGTAGGAGTTAGTTTGGTAGCCCATCTTTTTGCCGAAAGCATTTCAATATCTTTATTGTAATCGATAATTTGCTCCGGAAAACACTCCCATTGGATTAGGTCAACCAAATGTGTTGTAACATCAACGATACCTTCGCCTTCTTGTAAAACATCGAAGAACCATGCAGGACGTTTGATTTTTTTACCTGAAACATATTTGAAAAAATGATGAACGCTTTCTTTGGTAACAGCCGGATTCTCGGGGCTTCCTATTAATAATTCACCAAAAATCTCAGGGATCATTGAAAGTTCTTTTTGTAACATAGAGCTTATCTCATAGCGTTCTGTCATAATATCATACAGAAGTACATTGTTTTTGTCTGCTGTAATAAATGTTTCTTTTAATAGTTCAAAGTCATTTTGATCAATTGCCATTGGTTTATCTGCCAAAACATTAATACCGGCATCAATAGCTGCTTTTATATATTCGGTTTTCTTACGGTTATTTCCGGCAGTTATCATAACATTTCCAGCATGTTCTTCTGTCATTTTTTTTAGAAAATCATCACCTGTATATACCTTTGTTTCCCATGTGGTGGGATTTTCTTTTCTTGAGTTAAAACCATTGATTATGTTCAAATGATCCGATACGTCGGGACTATCGGGCGCATATATCCGCACCAAAGGACTAACCTGATCGTACATCATTTTTTGTACAAGTGCTGCGTGGAAATGGCCTGGATCAATGGTTATTATCTTTACTTCGCCTTTGTCTCCGGTAAACCTTTTGGTATTCGGTTTTTTATTTGTACAGGAAATTGTCATTATGGTAATTAATAAAAATGTTATTGTTTTGTTATTCATATCTGTTGATTGTTGATTGTTGTTGTAGAGATAATTCATGAATTATCTCTGCCATTATTAAAAAATTTATCGTTGTCCCAATTCTTAGGGTTGTTAATAATATATTGTTTAATACGTCTATATGCTGATTTGTTCCTTATAACATGGTCATGATAATCGTGTTGCCAATTCTTTGTGCCGGGTGTGTTTCGTGAAATGTTTATTTGTTTGGATGTTTGCATTTGGAATTTCCCCGTTAATTTAGGAATTAACATTTTACGACGTTGTTTGCGATATTGTTTGATTTCGGATTCGGTTGGTGGATTGTTGTAAAATGGTTGTGGTTGTTGCGGTGATGGTGGTGGGCGTAGAGAAAATTCATGAATTTTCTTTACATGAATTTTCTTTACATGAATTTTCTCTACGTCAATGCAATCATCATCATAATTGCCTAACGTTATAATACAATGCACATGATTTGGCATAATAACCCATGCATCCAAAAACGCACGTTTGTGATAACCTGGTATTTTTTGGAATTCTGATTTTACAATCTCACCAAATACCGACAATTCCATTTTTTTATTTTTTATATTGCCCAAAACCTCATCCCTTCCAGTTATACAAATCGTTATAAAATAACTTCCAGGGGCAGAATAGTCCCAAAATTGCCATCGGTTGGATTCAATGCGGTATTTGTTTTGGTATTTGA
The DNA here is from genome assembly GCA_964462015.1 of uncultured Bacteroidales bacterium. Classification (GTDB taxonomy): domain Bacteria; phylum Bacteroidota; class Bacteroidia; order Bacteroidales; family JAEINX01; genus JAEINX01. The sequence continues at coordinate 100,637 of CAYWXI010000001.1, forward strand.
AGGGCATAATATTATAATTGATTCATGTAATTGAGACAATTCATGAATTGTCTCTACAATGGATTAATATTTTACATAATCTGTTCCGTAAGGATATCTTTGTGGCCTTGATAACATTATGTTTGCTTCATCGTCATTTTTAAATCGTTCAGCTTCGGGATCCCAGTATAATTTTCTGTCCAGTTTCATGGCTGTATGACTTAATAAACATGCCGTACAGGAACGATGTGCTATCTCGGCAGGAGCCACTGGTTGCTTTCTTGATTTGATACACTCCAACCAATTCTGATGTTGCTCGGGGCTTTTGTAAAGATGAGTTTCGTCCGGTTTGATTTCAGATTCCAATATTTTCGGATCACTTGCTTCGATAGCGTTTAGTTTTTTGGCTTTTGCACCCGGATCGGATGCCGTAACTGATACAGGGCCTCGTGAAACAAATAACCATCCTTCGTCGCCAATAAATTTTACTCCATTAGGAAAATCATCTCTGATGTCCATAGTAACTCCATTGGCATATTTAGATTGTACTCTGAACTTTCCGTGTACATTCCATAATCCCGATGTTGGAAACTCGGCTTCCCCTTCAATCTCAACGGGGCCCGTATATTCAGTATCCATTCCCCAATGGGCAGTATCAATATGATGTGCTCCCCAACCGGTTATCATCCCTGCACCAAATTGCTCGCAACGCAACCAACCGGGCCTGCCGTAATCGTTTTGAGGATGAACTCTTTTCTTGGTATAATATTTATACGGTGTAGAGCCTAACCACATTTCATAATTCAGATTTTCAGGAACAGGCATTTCGAACTCTGTTTCTCCTGAAGGATCAGCCCACAAGCCTACTTCAATATGTTTTATATTTCCTATTCTGCCATTACGAACCAATTCGCAGGCTCTATGAAAATGAGGCCATGGATCCAATGATCGTTGCTGGCTTCCTACCTGAAGAATTCTGCCGGTTTGGTTAATGGCATTACTCAATTGTCTTCCTTCTTTAATTGTTAGTGATAAAGGCTTTTGAAGGTAAACATCTTTTCCTGCCAATGCAGCTTCTATTGCAGGTTGTGCGTGCCAGTGATCGGGTGTGGAAATAATAACTGCATCAATATCTTTATTCATTAAAAGTTCCCGATAATCCTGATAAACTTTTACATCAAGATAATTTTTGCCCTTGGATTCAGTGTAATATTTTTCTATCCATTGTTTGCCATCATTTGCTCTTTTTATATCAACATCAGCAATAGCTACAACACGAACTGCGTCATGTTTTATTGTAAGAGGTAAATCATGACTCTTTGCTATACGGCCATAACCTATTTGTGCTACATTAATTTTATTACCCGGAGCTGATTTTCCAAAAACCGATGATGGGACAATAGTTGGGATAATAAAAGCTCCTGCTGTTGTAAAGGCAGCTTTTTTGATGAAATTTCTTCGTTTCATATTGAATATATTTTATTGTTTTTTATTTTAAACCAATTGATTTTGTTTTTGAATAATCAGGTTTTCCTTTCTCAACAGCCCACGTTATTCCTCCTGTTAAATGCTGTACAAATAAAGGCATGGAATAATCCTCAATACTATGCCCTAAAGCTGTAAACCATTGTCTTCCTCCATCAAACTCATGGTACCAGGCCAATGGAAAAAAACTGAAAGTATTAGAAGGATAAGTATCTTTTCCTTTGTCTTCTACAGTTGATAGATCGGCTGCAAGTAAAACATTTATATCGGGATTTATATTATTTACATAATAACATTCATCTTCTCTAATCCAGTCGGATGTGAAAAATTCGGTTGAAGGGTGCTTAGGATCAATCACTTTTATTGTAAATTCCTGAAAAGGTGCATGACGAACAAATTTTCCTCCTACAAGTTGCTGAAACCAATGCCAGTTTCTTTGTGTTGCACAAGTGGAATGAATCCCCACAAATCCTCCACCAGCTTCAACGTATCTGATAAATGCAATTTTTTGATCATCTGTTTCAAATACTTCATTATTAGTGTTTGAAAAAATAAGTGCATCGTATTGTTTTAAATTCTTATCAGTGAAAACTGAGGAGTTTGTTGAAGTGTCAAACTTAATGTTGTTTTCTTTACCTATTTTCATAATTGCTTCTATGCTGGCTGCAATATTATCATGCACATAGCCTTTTCCGTTTTTTGTAAAAATAAGAACTTTTTTTTCTTCCTGCGAAATACCTTCTATTGAAAAAAATAACGCAATAAAAATAAATAAAAATTTTACATTCATAATATTATTGTTTTTAGTGATTAGGTTTAGTAATTATTATTTCAGGTGGATTTGAATAATCCATCCATAATTGTTCTGCTTCTTCATTAGAGATTTCTCCATCATAAACTATTAGTCTGTACTTTTGAAAATATTGCCTGCCTGCTTCAAGATGCCAGTTGTTTTCTCTGATCGGACAAAACTGAAAATACATATCTCCATTTCCGGCATTTGCATCTTCAGGCCAAATCCTCATAGGTTGAGGGAACGAGAAATTATCAGGATGGCACATAAACAAAATTCCTGATTTAAGTTCATTTACGGTTCCAAACACATTGCACCATTTTGCTCGAGTAGCATCTCCGTCCAATCTTGTCTTACCTTCTGAAGTAATCACTCCGCAATTGTTTTTATTCCAATCTTCTGTTGCCCTAAAACCAATGCCTCCGCCGTAACGGTATTGATTTAATGTGATTGGGCTATCAGTAGCGCATTCAATAACTGATAGAAAATCAACAATGTAGTATGGATTGTCTCCGGGTTGGTATACTTTAATATCCCATTCTTCATTCATTGCTACCATTTCACCTTCAGGGGCGGTCAGGTCAATGTGTTCCTGGCTGGCTCTAAATCCACCGAAAACATGTCCGCTTTGAGAAGATTCGAGGTTCTTAAAGCGAACCGTCCCTTGTTTTTTCACAAGGTTCCAAAAATCAATTTTCCTGCCTTGGATAGTAGCTTTTGTCCAGGGATTCCATATTCCAACATGGTGATAATGGTCTTCAGGTTGAATACGGGTTAATATTCTTCCCGAAAGGGTTTTTAACGGATGAATAAATGCACCCCGGGTATAAGCTGAGTCCACTCCATGGGGTAATTCAACCGGCATGGAATTGTATTTAATAAGTTCGTTGTTATTCCACTTTAGATTTACTCCTTTTTCATCATGAAAAGCTACGACTTCTTCTGATTTCTTCGCATTTGTTGCCAATAGTTCGAAAGTTCTGGTAGTTCCAATTTCAGTCATCCCAAATAAAATCCAGTGTAGGCTGTTTTCTGATTTATTAATTTGCACCGGGATTTCTTCTTTTGTATTACCTTTGATTTCTATCAGTTTGATATTTCCGTTTAATTCCAAATCATCTAATGAGACTACAACCGGAGCATTATACCTTTGGTAGTTGCCACTTTCTACAGTTATTGTGACAATGGACTTTTCCTGGGCAAGAACTGTAAAACAACTGAAGAAACCGGTAAAAAATGTAATTAATATTTTTCCGTTCATTTTCATTTTTTCTTTGTTTATCTAAAAATAACCACTTAATATATTTCCTTCTCTAATCACTAAAAATAGAATTTATTGCTTTATGAAAAACCTTAATATTTTCTGTTGAGACATTTGGGGGCATTCCACCGCCACACGAAAAAAGAACTCTTGATTTATCATCTAAGTTACTCATTAATTGATGGATGCTTTTCATGATATCATCTTTTGATCCATTCGACAACACATCTCTTGGAGGAATATTCCCCATCATAACTACCTTATTATTAGTTTGGTTTTTAAGGTCAGGCAAAGATGTATCAAAGCCCATATTAAATAAATTAATCCCTAACTCGGGTAAATATTTTAATGAGGCACCACATTCTGCATCATTGTGCAGGAATTTTACACTTACATCGCAGGTATATATCTGCTTTAAGTAGGGATAAACAAAATCAAGGAATTCCTGTTCACCCACAAAACCTATAATATCATCTAAAATTAAAATTCCATCTATTGATGGAAATGTTGCTCTCTGTAGCTCATGCCATTCAACAAGATATTCTGTGATGATTTTTAAAAATTTATGCGTTGCTTTGGGATAGAGCATCATATTCATTAAAAACTCGGTTGTTCCCATAAGGTATGATGCAATATTTAGTGGCCCTCGCGAAACAGAAAACCGTATTTTATGCCCCATATCCTGAATTCTTTGTTGATTCAACAACAAACGGTTTATCAGGAAAGGTGCACATCCATCGGTTTCCGGATTTGGCTTTACAATATTATCAATTTCTTCAATAGAATTTATTTTCTTGTAAACGTGCGGGAATTCATTTTTAGGAAAGGAACACCTTGCCCCAAATGCTAATGGTTCACTGCACATACCAAATTCAGACCAAAATCCGGGGAGGAACATAATATCAGGAAACGTTTTAATTGCTTTTTCGTTGGCTTTAAGCCAAAATAAATCATTTGAATAATAGTCCAATATATCAATACCATACCAATTGGGTAGCCACGGACTATCAATTATAAATCCAACAGGCAAAGGTGAGAGGATTTTGCCATTTATTATTTCTTTAAGATTATTCCATTGTTTATCAGTCATAAAATAAATTTAAAGCATTAAAAATTAAAATATTCTTTTGCATTATTGTAACAAATATTCTGCACCATTTTTCCAAGCATTTGGGTGTCGTTTGGAATTAAACCCATTTTTATGTCGTTTCCGAGTAAATTGCATAAAATCCTTCTGAAGTATTCATGCCTGGAGTAGGAGAGGAGGCTTCGGGAATCGGTTAACATACCCACAAAACGACTTAATAATCCATGGTTCGACAAGGAGTTAATTTGTGCTTCCATACCCTGCTTTTGATCCAAAAACCACCATCCTGAACCAAATTGTATTTTTCCCGGAACCGAACCATCCTGAAAATTACCAATCATAGTAGCTATCATGTCGTTGTCTTTTGGATTGATGTTGTAAATAATGGTTTTCGCCAATTTATCTTCTTGATCAAGCCTATCTAAAAATGCAGACAATGACTTGGCGATATTCAGATCACCCATAGAATCAAAGCCTGAATCTGCACCAATTTTTTGAAATAAACGGGTATTGTTATTTCTTAAGGGTCCAAAGTGAATTTGCTGTACCCATCCCTTTTCATGATTCATCAACGCAAATTCATGCAGCATAAAAGATTTGAATTTCAGAATTTCAATTCGCTTCAGGTTTTTTCCCGAACGAATAGTTTGGAAAATTTTGCTTACTTCATATTCTGTGTATGGCTCAGTGTAAAACTCTTCGATACCGTGATCGGATAACTTGCATCCATTGGCAGCAAAATAATCGTGCCTGTTTTTTAAGGCCTGCATTAAATCCTTGCTAACAGTAATTGATATTCCTGAGGCCTTTTCCAGTTTGTTCAGGTATTCGTTGTATGCTGAGGTGTTTTCAATATCCATTGCCTTGTCAGGCCTCCATGAAGGAAGTACTTTTAACGAAATTCCTGAATCTTTAATTTGCTGATGATACTCCAATGAATCAACCGGATCGTCGGTAGTGCAGATCACTTCTACCTTCCATTGTTTTAAAATTCCTTGTGTAGAAAGATCAGGAGAAGCAAGCATTTTACTTGTTTCATTAAATATTTCTAAGGCACTTACCGGATTTAACAATTTGGTAATGCCAAAAGTCTTCTTTAACTCCAAATGAGTCCAGTGGTACAAAGGATTTCTCAGAGTGTAAGGAACAGTTTCTGCCCATTTTCTAAATTTCTCCCAATCAGAAGCCTCACCTGTGATAAAGTATTCATTAATACCATTTGCCCGCATGGCCCGCCATTTATAATGGTCACTACCAAGCCATATCTGTGTTAGGTTATCCCATTGCCTGTTTTCCGCTATCTCCTGAAGATTAATATGGCAATGATAGTCGATGATTGGCATTTTAATGGCAAAGTCATGATATAGTTGCTCGGCAGCTTTTGTCTCTAAAATGAAATTCTTACTTATAAATTCTTTATTCATTACTAAATAATAATTTTTATACATTGTAGGTTGATGAAGCTGTGTCGCCTCCTCTTCCTGTCCAGTTGGTATGGAAAAATTCGCCGCGTGGTTTGTCAATTCGTTCATAAGTGTGTGCTCCGAAATAATCACGCTGGGCCTGTAATAGGTTAGCCGGAAGACGTTCACTCCTGTAACCGTCGAAATAAGTTAAAGCTGTTGCAAGAGCCGGAACAGGTACTCCATTTGAAATTGCTGTTGCTACCACACGACGCCAGGCTTTTTCAGCATTTTCTACTTTTTCTTTAAAAAACGGGTCTAATAATAAATTAGAAATTTTAGGATTATTATCAAAAGCTTCTTTTATTTTTCCGAGGAAAACTGATCGTATGATGCAACCACCTCGCCACACCAAAGCAATACCGCCATAATTCAGGCTCCAATTAAATTCTAAAGCAGCAGCTTTCATTAAAGTATAACCCTGGGCATAAGAAACTATTTTTGATGCATAAAGTGCTTCTTTTAAATCGTCGATAAATTGCTTTTTATCACCTTTAAATGCAGGCTTAGTTCCTGAAATTTGTTTTGAGGCTTCAACACGCTCATCTTTAATTGCAGATAAACATCTTGCAAAAACTGCCTCACCAATTAAGGTCAGAGGAGTTCCTAATTCCAGGGCGCTGATACCTGTCCACTTACCGGTTCCTTTTTGTCCGGCAGTATCCAGAATTTTTTCAACTAAAGGCTCACCGTTTTCATCTTTGTATCCAAGGATATCCCTTGTTATTTCTATTAAATAACTGCTCAAATCGCCTTCATTCCACTTTTTGAATACTTCGTGCATTTCGTCAGCATTCATTCCCAGAAGTACTTTCATAAGCTGGTAAGCTTCGGTAATTAGCTGCATATCGCCGTACTCAATACCATTATGAACCATTTTTACAAAATGCCCTGCACCGTTTTCGCCAATCCATTCGCAACATGGCACATCACCATCTACTTTGGCAGATATTTTTTGAAAAATTGGTTTTACCGTTTCCCAGGCCGCCTTTGAACCTCCCGGCATAATTGACGGGCCAAGTAGTGCTCCTTCTTCACCCCCTGAAACTCCTGTTCCAATGTAGAGCAATCCTTTACTCTCAACATATTTTGTCCTACGGTTGGTGTCGGGAAAATGAGTGTTACCTCCATCAATAATAATATCGCCCGGCTCAAGGTGGGGAATTAAAGTTTCGATAAAATTATCCACAGCTTGTCCGGCTTTGACCATTAACATAATTTTTCTGGGACGATCTAAAGATTTTATTAATTCCTCAACTGAATATACACCTCGTATGTTTTTGCCTTTTGCCCTGCCTTCAATAAACTTATCTACTTTTTCTGATGAACGATTATATACTGTAACAGTAAAGCCTTTACTTTCCATATTTAATACGAGGTTTTCGCCCATTACAGCTAAACCTACTAATCCGATGTCTGATAATTGTTTCATGTTTCTTTTAATACATTTCGGGCTTTCAGCCCTTTGTTTGTCAATTTTATCATTTCAAAGGGCTGCACTGCGTTTCGCCCTTTGCTATTACATTTCGTCCCTTTGGGACTCGTCAATTTCATATTAGCATTTTCTACTTTTATTAATATTCATTTTTTATAATATAAGGGGCAAAGCCCCGATATGTAAAAGCACATGACGAAGTCATGTGTTGAAGTAACATCCACAAAATATGAGCCCTGAGGGGGCGAAACCTTAATCCCAAACATAGCGTTCATCATATTCAATATTATATTCCTTAAAAAATTGTCTTAACTCATCCTTAAAAGTTATTTTTTTATGATGATGAGGTTGATTTAATATGTAGTTTTTTACAATATCAATTTTTGACGAACTCACGGAAAAAATACCGTAGCCATTTTGCCAGCTAAATTTTGAAATACCCTTCGTCTTAAACCATTTTGATGAGGAAGATTTTATTTTTGAAACAAGGTCGGCAATTGTAATGGTTCGTGGCAATGTAGCAAGGATGTGGATATGATCCGGGTTAGCATAAATTTCATGTGTGAAAGAACCCAGGTTTGATAACACACCAATGATATATGAATGGAGTTCACTTCTTATTTTTTCATCAATAAAATTTTTGCAGTGCTTTATTGAAAACACAATGTGAACATAAACTTTGGCTAATGATTGTGGCATTTTTTTTAATTTAATTATACATTACGGGCTTTCAGCCCTTTGTTTGTCAATTTCATCATTTCAAAGGGCTTCACTGCGTTTCGCCCTTTGCTATTACAATTCGTCCTTTCAGGACTTGCATATTGTATTTAATTTTACTATAAATCAATATTATTACGGTTTTATTTGCAAGTTCACTCAGATTCATTTTTATTTCATTTGTTCTTATCATTATTTTTTAATTACAACATTAACGAGGGGCGAAGCCCCGATATGTACAAGCGCATGGCGAAGCCTTGTGTTGATGTGTTAATTAAAAAATCTGAGCCCCGTAAGGGCGAGATATTAATCCCAAACATATTGTTCATCATATTCAATATTATATTATTTGAAAAATTGCATTATCTTTTTCCTCCACTATGACCCATATTAAATTTTTCTTTATGTGCCCACAACCCAATTGCAGGATTAGAAGTAAAAAATATTTTCTCTCCATCAGGCATTGTGTTATAACCTTCTTTTAATTTTTCAGGATTGTATTTTTTTATTATTTTATCTAAATCAGCATATTTGAAATTCACCGATTCTATTTCTTCTTTTGTTAAATGCCCGGGACAATATGTAATTGAAAACCTTTCTTCCGAACTTCCATGAATCAAATGGGCTGCAGCACTTAAGTTATTTTGTAATTCCTGATTCTCCTTTAGTTTATGTAAAGTTTGCTTCGTTCCAAAATAGCCATACTTTCTGATCAACCTGTCAATTTCCTTATCCTCACCAAATTCTTTTAAGCCAGGTGCAATAACAATTAATTCGCCATCATCGCATAAAGCCATACGTGTACGATAAATACTTTTGTTTCCTAACCAGGTGCTTTTGAATTCTGAAGGATCAAGGTAAACTACCACTTTTTTTAATGGTTTATCAAACATGGTAAAATTCACCTTCAGCGATAGATCGGCAGCTTTGTAAAATACATCGTGGTCGTCACCAATAAATAAACCGCGAACAACAAGTTTACCTGATGAGTTATTCCTTCCAACAACGGTATGAATATAAACAACAGGAAGGTGGCTAATAAAATTCTCAGAACTATAATTCAATAGCTGTCGTACAGGATTATCAGCACGTCCCATCAAATTTTCCATCCCATAAACCGCCCCAATAAAATGGCTTTTATTGATTCCTTCTGTCCCGCCGATTCCAACAAAAAGGTTTTTATTGTAATTGGCCATTCCAATAACTTCATGGGGAACAACCTGCCCAATGGAAAGGATTAAATCATGACCTCCTTTCCAAATTAATTTATTAAGCTGGGCTGTCCAATCAAAATTAACAGCTCCATTTGTGATTTCCGAAACATAACTACCGGGTACAGTGCCGACGTTTACCACATCATTTCGCCAGTCGTGAATACGAAAAAGCTCTTTTGGGACACCATTAAACATTTCAGAGATTTCATCTTCACTCATCGGTGAATGAGTACCTAATGCAGGTAAAATGTCTTTTATTTTGTTTCCAAAATATTCATATGCAAATGAGGTTAGCTCCCCTGCACGGGAATGAAAGCGTGTAAAATCGGGTGGAACCAAGAGTACATTGTTTCGATGTAGCAGTTTATCAAGAGCAATTTTTAATCCATTTTTCAGGTCATCTGATGTTAGTATATCGTTTTCAGAACCTCTTTGATAATATAGCATTGTTTTCGTTCTTTGTTTCCTGTTTCTTATTCAATATTAATCAACTCAAATCCCTACCTCCGAACCCTTGCATTTCCTTCCCAGATATTCCAGATCATTTCTTCATCAGCAGGTTGGGCATAGTCAGTTAAGAGAGTTGTAGCTAAAGCTCCACTGGCCCAGCCAAACTGAATCCATTTTTCAGCTTCCCAGCCTTTAAGTATTCCATATAGCAAACCTCCGACAAAACCATCACCACCTCCAATCCGATCAAGAACTTCAATTTCCCTTGGCATAATTACATGCCAGTTTTCTTCTTCCAACGTAATAGCACCCCATAAATGCTTGTTTGCATTAACCACCTGCCTTAGCGTAGTTGCAAATACTGATGTATTTGGATAAGCTTTTTTGACACGTTTTATCATTTCTTTGTAACTTTCTATTTGGGATTCAATTTCTTCGCCACCTGTTTCCGGGCCCCTGATTCCAAGGCAAAGTTGAAAATCTTCTTCATTGCCAACCAAAATATCAGATATTGAGGCAATTTCCGTAAAAACATCCCGCAATTCTTTTTCTCGGCCTTTCCAGAAAGAGGCCCGATAATTCAGATCGAAAGAAATTCGTGTGCCATGTTTTATTGCTACACGGGCAAGTTCAAGGCAAAAATTACTTGTTTCGGGAGACAAAGCTCCGATAAGTCCTGACATATGAATTATCTGCACACCTTCTTCATCAAATATCCTATCTAAATCAAAATCCTTAATATTTAAAGTACGGCCAACTTCTCCGGCACGGTCGTTGTGAACTCTAGGCCCACGGGAACCAAAACCACTATCGGCAATATTAAACTGATGCCTGTAACCCCATGGATCATCTTGATCAACTTCTTTTCCCTCATAATCCATATGGCGGCTTGCCAGATTGTCTTTAATGCGTTGTGAAATAGGGCTATCCTTTACAAAAGTGGTTAATACCTTTACAGGAAGTCCCAGGAAAGATGAAATACTTGCAACATTGGTTTCGGCACTGGTAGTTTGCATTAAAAAAGTATCGCTGTTATGAACCGGTTGGCCATTTGCAGGTGTAATGCGAACACCCATACTACTGGGTACAAGCAGAGAATATTTAAATTCTTTTTTTAATTGTAAACTCATATCTTCTTTTTATCTCATTAATCAGTTATTAAACTCCACCAAATGCACTATAACCTCCATCAACAGGAATACAAATACCGGTAACAAATTTTGATAGATCTGATAATAAATAAAGAACGGTTCCCTGCAATTCATCTACATCGCCATAGCGTTCCATCGGAGTATTTGAAATTATTTTCTGCCCTCTTGGTGTTGGATCACCGGTTTTTTCATCAACCAATAAAAACCGGTTTTGATTAGTTAAGAAAAAACCCGGTGCAATAGCGTTAACTCTAATCCCTATTTTAGCAAGATGAACAGCAAGCCATTCAGTGAAATTGTTAACGGAAGCTTTGGCTGCCGAGTAGGCCGGAATTTTGGTCAATGGTTTGAAGGAATTCATGGATGAAATATTCAAAACCACACCCTTTCTCTCATTAAGCATATCTTTAGTAAATACCATTGAAGGCAGCAATGTTCCTTTGAAATTTAAATTAAAAACAAAATCAAATCCTTCCGGATCAAGACCGAAAAATGATTTATCGAGTTCGTCCAGGTTTTCTTTTTCAAGCTTTTCAAGTTGAGTAGTTGCTTTTGGTGAATTCCCTCCGGCACCATTAATCAAAAAAGAAATGCGGCCCAAATCATTATTTATTTTTTCTTTAGCCTGTTCAAGTGAACTTTTGTGTAACACATTTGCTCCAAAGCCTTTAGTTGTAGTACCGGTTTTGTTTTCAATCTCTTTAGCTACTTTTATCGCCATTTCTTCATTAATATCAAGGATGGCGGTTTTAATACCTATCTGTGCCAATCCTTTTGCAATGGATGATCCGATAACTCCTGCACCACCTGTAAGTACACAAACCTTATCATTTAAATTATTAAAATTTATTTCACTCATTCTTTTCCTTTCTTAGATAATATTCAAAGTTTTCTTTTAAAATGATGTCGATTGGACTATAATTGATTTTTTCGATTATTTTTTTTGTCATTAAAAATTTAAAAATAGCTTCAATACTGTTACGTCCCTGTTCCTCTGGTCTTTGCCCAAGTAAGAAATCAATTATTCCTCTCTTTAAAAACCTGACATTGTCTCCAATAAGGTCATAACCAATTACTAATTTTTGTGAGATATGACTGTTTTCAAGATATTCAGCTACTTTAAATACCCTTGAATTAGGAACAAAAATCCCTTTGATCTCTGGATACTTGATAAAAATTTCATCAAGGGAAGATTCCGGTTCAGTAATATGCAACAAATCAATTTCAGTAGAAATAATATTAACCGGCTTTTTAATTTTATTTTTAATAAAAAAATTCCGAAATCCGTTTTCTCTTTGTAGCATATGTCCGGTAACGTTTTTCTTCTGAGCTAGTTGGGCTATTAAAATTGTAGCATTTTCAGGCAGGCAATGAGCCATAAGTTTTGCAGCAACACAACCGCTTTTCAAAGCATCTTGTCCAAAATATGCCAGGTTTTTGCAATTTTTTAGATTAATATCAATAAAAACAAATGGGATATTAAGTTGATCCATATTTTTAGAAAAAGCTAAAGAAGCTTCATTAAAAACCGGATTAAAAACAACGCCATCCGGAACACTTTTCAAAATTTCATTTGCAGAATCAATAAAAGAACTTTCTTCAGCCAGATTAAAAGTATAGGTTTCAACTTTCGTACTAAAATCACTTAATTCAATAGCAGTTTGATTAATCCCGATAAGGGGATTATTCCAATATGGATTATCTTCAGTAGCTTCGGGAATCAAAACAGCGATAACCCGATTTCTTTTTGACGCAAGTGATTTTGCAATAATATTAGGTGTATAACTGTGATTATTAATAAGATTAAGAATCTTTAACCTGGTGTCCTCTCTTACTTCACCCCTATTATGCAATACTCTGTCAACAGTTCCCGGAGATACTTGTGCGAGTTCAGCTATATCTTTAATTCTTAGTTTATTTTGTGGCTCTTTTTTCAATATATATTTAATTAATTACAAATATCGTGTACGCACACGGCAAATATAAGAATTATTTATTAAAGTAAATATTAGCCTTGATTTTTTCAAAGAGATTATTTGTTTTCAAGCTTTTTTCAATTTTATTTTACAAATAATCAGGAACAGAGGAAGTATCAATAAATATAATCCCATCATACTCGTTTTTTATTATCATTTCTTCGTCTACATAACCTGAAATTTTAGTAGAAATAGTGTGATACATCCATTTATTTCCATCATTATAAGGATGAATTAGTACATCAATGAATAAGTGTATTTTTCTTAAATGATATAAAATTGCTTCTAAACTATTTGAAGTTGAAGGTAATTCCACATCAATGATCTCTATATTCTTTCCGCTTGTGGTTTCACCTCTAAGCATATATAATCCAATAGTGTATAAATCATCTCTATATTTTTCAATAAGCCAACTGCCCATATTTGTTGTATGTATCGGATCATCAATGTTGTGCTCGATATGATAATTGTGAGCCCAGAGAATTATTTTTTTATCAGGAAAAAGTTCTTCTTTTAAAAAGCTGACATTTTTAGCCATAGCAGAATCCCTTATAAAAAAACTTTCACCCCAATTATTTTCGGCAATTGCTATTTTTTGTTTAATAAAAGCGATTGTTGAATAAATTGATTGTTTGATAAAAACAGGATAATACTTTTTATCAGGGTAAAAAGCAATAAGTTCTTCGATGTTTTGATCGAAAAATGAAATTATTTCTAAATACTGTGCCATTATTGATTCCTCATGAAAACTCAAATAATTAGTATTATTTATTCGATAAGTTAAAATATAATTATCGAAAGTAAATGCTTCTTCTGCAAATATTGAATCAACTTTTGAAAGCATTTCAAATAATTCGTCAGATCGTTTGTTGGGATTGTAACCACTTGTCTGGCAATCAAAACCACATAAAATTAATGGATGTTCAGTAGATTGCGTTTGTTTTATGTATTCAAATGATTCAAGAACTTCGTTAGTCCACCATTCATCGAAAATTGAATTTTTAATAGCTTGTTCGGCTGTGTACTCACTAATGTTCTCATTAGTAAAAAAGCATTCAAATAATCCACTCTCAAAAGAAATAACATCAAATCCCATTTCTTTGTGAAGGAATTTAATAAGCCTGGTTTTTATCAGATTATATTCTTTAGTGCCATGGCTGCTTTCGCCTAATTGAACTATGCTTTTGCCATTCAAATACTGTTTCAGGCATTTTAGGTCTTCGAAATTTTCAGAGGTCAATGATCTAATATCTATCCGGTTATCCTTATCATTAAGCCAATTGATAAATAAAGGATCAACATTTGGAATTAATGGTTCCTCTTGGGTAAGAAGAAACGAATCCGATAAAAGTCCTTCCCAGTTATCTATTTCCCAACAAAAATTCTCAGGAACAATTTGAATTGGATTATCTTTATTACAAGCTTTTATTAAAATAATAAGAAAAAGCAGTACCGTAAGTTTGATTAATTTCTGTTTCATTCCTTTTTTCGTAAAAATAATAAAAATTTTGTAAGTTTTTAATAACAAAACAATCAACGAAATTATTAGAGTCTGAAAAAAAATGAAAATTATTGTAAGGATAAATGCCTTTAGAAGTTACAAGGCAAGTCGGAAGTGTGTAAAAGATATAAATATGAAACTAAAAGCTTCTATCTCAAATCAACGAGTTGGTAGGAGTAACTTTGATCGATTATTTCATTTTTCTGATTTAGCACTTTTAAATATTGTCCGCAATTGCTTCCGATTTTGTTTTCTTCAAGTTCGCCTATGCTGAGTATCACTTCAAAACCTTCTTCGTTGAGATCGTTAATAAGATCATAATTTTTAATTTCAGGTTTTATCAATGATTCTATTTTGTTTTCTTTAGCTTTAAATGTAGGGTTGACAGGCGTTAGTTTTATTAGGAAAATATTCGGATCGAAATAATATTTTAATTCTTTAACATCTAAAATATTTGTTTTTCCCATTGCAAAATTTAGGGTGATTTTTTTGCCTTTTGGAGAATAAAATCTTTTACCGTATTCACTTATTTTTTCAAAACTCCATTTTTTTACGGGAATCAATTCGTTTCTTTGATTTTCATCTGTCGAATGAAGCGAAAATTGCAATTGAAAATTGTTTGGATATAAACTTTTTTTAATTTCAAGTAGTTTTATAAAAAACTTTTCGGTTCCGTTTGGAGCAATAGTAGAAAGCGATGGTATGAAACTTTTCATTGAAAAAGTTTTCGGAATAGCTTCAAGAACATCAAGAACATTATTGTTAAATGAAGGCTCGCCCATTCTGGCAAATTGAATTTTGAATTTATCGGAATCGATGTATTTGTTTGAGAATCGCTGATTGATAAGGTATTCAATTTGGAACATTAGTTCATCGAAAGAAAGTTTTCCATGATAATCACCACCGGCATCACAGAATTTACATTTAACAGGGCACCCGTACAGGGTTGATAATATCAAAACCCATTTTTGGTTTATTGACAATGGTGGTTGGATAGATTCTACAAACTCAAATTGTTTTCCATCGCTGTTTTCGGCAATATAAACGTTTGCAATATTATTTTCCTGGATTTTTTTTATTACTTTCATGTTCCTTATTCCTTGTTCCTAGTTCCTTGTTCCTAGTTCCTTGTTCCTTGTTCCTTGTTCCATGTTCCTTATTCCTCTTATATAATGTTCTCAATATCTTTAATCATCATTGCAGCCTTCACACCATCGCCTGCTGCAATTGAAGCCTGTCTTGTAATTCCATTTTTCACATCTCCAATAACGAAGATTTTTTTTTCATTTATTAATTCATCATAACAATTTGTTACTGAACTATGAAGAAAGTCAAGTCCAGACTCTCTCCCGATGGCAAAAATAATGTAATCCAAATAATAATTATGATTTTTATTAAAAAAATGAAAATTAGCCTGAATTCCATTACCGGATTCTGATAAATGAACAAGTTTTCTGTCTTCTAAATAAGTGATATTATTTGAATTCCGACTTTGTCTGAATAGCAAAGGAAGACATTTAACAGTCTTATTTTTGTTAAAGATCAGTACTTTATTATTCTTACTCAGATTCAAAGCAAAATCAAAAGCTGCATCACCTGCACCGATTATTCCGATTGTTTTATTTTGTATTTCAACAATATCTTTAATCTCATAGAACACCTTATTAATAATAGTGTCTGGTATTTTTATATTGTGGAATAACTTTGGTTTTGTACCTGAGGCAATTACGACGATTTCGCTAAAATAGGTTTCTTTTGTGGTTTTAACAATAAATTTGTTTTCTGGGTATTCAAGCGAATCTACATTTTCAAAACGTGTTTCAATTTTATTTTTTTTATATTGAGCTTGAATTTTTCTGACGAGATATTTTCCACTAATTCCATCAGGAAAACCTAAGTAGTTTTCAACACGCTTTGCATTGATAAGCAAGCCCCCAATGTCGGATTTTTCAATCAATAATGCCGAAATATCATATCTTTTCAATTGAATAGCACAAGCTACACCGGCAGGCCCGCCACCTATTATAATTATGCTTTTTTGATTTTTGGAATCTTTCATCTTATCATGTGTTTATATTCTATTGAAATTGGAAATTAGAAATTTGGACTATCCTGAATTTCCAATTTCTAATTTTCAATTTCAAACTCCTCGATCAATTCACCTGTTAAAATGGCCGGTGTAAACCCGAAAGCAAGGTTTTGGATGGTCGCTAAATGAAAACTATAATTATAAGTTGACGTAGCATCAATCGGTAAAAAGACTTCAAAACCTTTACAAAAAGCCGATCTGGCAGTAGTTTCGCAACAAAGATTTGTCATAACTCCTGTAATTACCAATTGTTGTATGTTTTTTTCATGCAAAATTTCTTCCAGAGTTGTATTATGAAAAGCGTCATACTGATGTTTTTCAATAATCGCAACATTTTTTGTGTTTAATTTTTCAGAAATTTCACTAATATAGTTCTTTTCAGGAATTAAATCATTCCACCATTTTTTCATCATAGCTGCATTTTCACTATTATTAATATGTTTTGAGAAAATTACAGGTAATTTGTGTTTTTGAAAAACTTCAATCAAGCAATTTATATTTTTAATAATTGCTTTTGAAGAAGGAATAAATGCATGCGAATTTGGATCAAGAAAATAGTTTTGCATATCGGTTACGAGAAGAGCAATGTTTTTTTTCTTGATTTGAAAAACTTTTTTCTTTGTATTTTTTTCAACAAGATTTCTGATCTTTCCTGATTCTGAAAAAATAGTTTTCGATGAAAAATACTCCTCTTTTCCTGGCATTTTTTTTATTCTGTTTTCAATGTTTTTGAATATTAATAGGCAAAACTATACTTTTTGAGATTACTAAAATGACTTTTAAATTATTTATTATTAAAAAAACTTACTTAATTAATAAAAGGCATACATTTTATTAATTAATACATAGGTGATTATAAGCCATTATTAAATAATTAAAAAAAAATCAAAAGGGTGTTGTTTTTCTAAATTACTTTTCTACCTTTGCAGCCGCAAAATTAAAAGATTTGCGTTTAAGAATGCTGAGAAGCATTAAGGGACCTGAAAAATTAAGACGAATATAGGTTTCAAAAGCATTTTAAAATTGCTTTTTTGTCTTAAAAAATAACATCCCTTTAATTTTTTCACATTTTTATTGAAATAAAAAAATATTTTTTAAATAAAGTATTGGTAAATAAAAAAAGTTTTATACTTTTGCACACCGAAATTGAAAAATGTCTTAATTAATACAAAATAAGTAGTTTAATATGCCAACGATACAACAGTTAGTTCGAAAAGGTCGAAACAAGTTAACAGAAAAAAGCAATTCTCCTGCATTGGATTCTTGTCCACAGCGAAGGGGTGTTTGCGTTAGGGTATATACAACAACACCTAAGAAGCCAAACTCAGCAATGAGGAAGGTAGCAAGGGTGCGTTTAACCAATGGCAAAGAAGTTAATGCTTATATTCCTGGTGAAGGACATAACCTACAGGAACACTCCATCGTTATGATCAGAGGTGGCAGGGTAAAAGATCTTCCCGGAGTTCGATATCATATAATAAGAGGTGCATTAGATACATCAGGTGTTGAAGGCAGAACTCAAAGAAGATCGAAATATGGTACAAAACGACCAAAAGGAAAAAAATAAAACTGAATAGGTATAACACAATATAGAAATGAGGAAGTCAAAACCTAAGAAGAGAATTACACTACCGGATCCAAAATATAATGATGAACTGGTAACAACATTCGTAAACAATCTTATGTTGAGAGGCAAAAAAGATATTGCTTTCACAATTTTTTATGAAGCAATTGATATTGTATCTGAAAAAACAAAAGAAGATGGTTTAGAAGTTTGGAAGAAAGCATTAGCGAATGTTACTCCTTCAGTCGAAGTAAGAAGTAGAAGAATTGGGGGTGCAACTTTTCAGATTCCTTCAGAAATAAGGGCGTCAAGAAAGATGTCAATTGGTATGAAAGCTTTAGTAACTTTTTCCCGAAAACGCCATGAGAAAACAATGGGACAAAAATTAGCCGGTGAAATTATAGCTGGTTATAAGGAAGAAGGTGGAGCTTTTAAAAGAAAAGAAGATACTCACAGAATGGCAGAAGCAAACAAAGCTTTCTCTCATTTTAGATTTTAATACATACAACTTGGTATAATATAAATGTCAGATAAGTTAACACATACTAGGAATATTGGCATCATGGCTCACATTGACGCGGGAAAAACCACGACAACTGAGCGCATATTATATTATACCGGTATCACACATAAGATTGGTGAAGTTCATGATGGTGCTGCCACTATGGACTGGATGATCCAGGAGCAGGAAAGGGGCATTACAATTACATCAGCCGCCACAACTGTTTTTTGGGATTTTAATAAAAACCAATATAAAATTAATATCATCGACACACCGGGCCATGTTGATTTCACTGTTGAAGTCGAACGATCATTAAGAGTGTTAGATGGAGCTGTTGCATTATTTTGTGCAGTTGGTGGTGTTGAGCCACAATCTGAAACCGTTTGGAAACAAGCTGATAAATATAAAGTTCCACGTATTAGTTTCATTAATAAAATGGACCGTTCAGGTGCCGATTTCTTTAATGTAATTAGTCAAATAAAGGAAAAATTAGGTGCAAACCCAATTCCTTTACAAATTCCTATTGGTGCTGAAGATGAATTTGCCGGTATTGTTGATCTAATCACAAACAAAGCTTATTGCTGGGAGGAAAAAACCAAAGGCATGGAGTATTTTGAAGTTGAAATACCTGAAGATCTCAAAGAAACTGTAAAAGAATATCGAACAAATCTAATTGAAGGAATTGCCGAAGAAAGTGATACCCTTTTGAATAAATTTTTAGTTGATCCGGATTCTATTTCAAAAGAAGAAATGATTGCAGCCATCAGGCAAGCTACTCTCGAAATGAGAATAACTCCTGTGATGTGCGGTTCAGCATTTAAAAATAAAGGTGTTCAATTGCTTATTGATGCAATAGTTGCTTTCTTGCCATCACCTTATGATGTTCCTCCGGTTTATGGACTCAACCCGTACACTAACAAGGAAGAAGAGCGTAAACCCGATGATTCAGAACCATTTAGTGCACTTGCTTTCAAAATTGCTACCGATTCTTTTATGGGGCGAATAGCATTTTTTAGAGTTTATTCCGGTAAACTTAAATCAGGAAGCACGGTTCTTAATGTCAATACAAATAAAAAGGAAAGAATTGCCCGAATAATGCAAATGCACGCAAACAAGCAAAAACCTCTCGAGGTAATTGAAGCAGGTGATATTGGTGCAGCTGTAGGATTTAAAAAAATTCGTACCGGTGATTCTCTTTCCGATCTTAAAGCACCCATAATTCTTGAGAATATTTCATTTCCTGAGCCTGTTATAAGTATAGCTATTGAGCCAAAAGCACAGGATGATGTTGACAAGCTTTCCATTGCCCTTAACAAACTTGCCGAAGAAGATCCTACTTTCACAGTCAGGATTGATGATGAAACCGGCCAGACTATTATAAATGGAATGGGAGAACTGCATCTTGATATTCTATCAGATCGCTTAAGAAGAGAATTTAATATTGAATGTAACAAAGGTAAACCCCAGGTTGCATACAAAGAAGCAATTACAAAAGTTGTTGAACATCGTGAAGTATATAAGAAACAAAGTGGCGGAAGAGGAAAATTTGCTGATATTTTAGTTGAAATTTCGCCTGCTGATGATGGTGTTCAGGGATTACAATTTATAAATGAGGTCAGAGGCGGAAATATTCCTAAGGAATTTATACCGTCAATTGAAAAAGGATTTAAAGCTGCAATGCTAAATGGGCCTGTACTTGGAAACGCAATATATAACTTGAAGGTACGCTTAATAGATGGTTCATTCCATAGTGTTGATTCCGATGCTCTTTCATTTGAAATAGCTGCTGGATTGGCTTTAAGAAATGCTTGTAAAAATGCAGGTCCTGTTTTACTCGAACCAATAATGAAACTTGATATTTTAACTCCCGATGAATTTGTTGGAGAACTTTCAAGCGATTTGAGTAAAAGAAGAGGATCAGTCGAAGATGTTTCCCTGGAAATCGGAAGTCAGGCAATTCATGCTAATGTTCCCTTAGCTGAAATGTTTGGATATGTTACAAGTTTAAGAACAATAACATCAGGACGTGCAACTTCAACTTTAGAGTTTTCGCATTTTTCCGAAACCCCTAAAGATGTCATGGATAATGTTATTTATCAAACAAAAGGATATAAAGTTAACTCATAATTTGAAAATAATTAAATTGATTTATAGTGAGTCAAAGAATTAGAATAAAATTAAAATCGTACGATCATAATCTGGTTGATAAATCGGCAGAGAAAATTGTCAAGACCGTAAAATCAACCGGTGCTGTTGTAAATGGCCCTATTCCATTGCCAACAAACAAAAAGATCTTTACTGTAAACAAAGCCACGTTCGTTAACAAGAAATCGAGAGAACAATTTCAATTATGTTCGTATAAAAGGCTTTTGGATATTTATAGTACAACAACAAAAACAATTGATGCTTTAATGAAATTAGAATTACCAAGTGGTGTTGAAGTTGAAATTAAAGTGTAATTAGGAATTTAAAGGGCTAAAAAAATAAAGAGATGTCAGGATTAATTGGAAAAAAAATAGGAATGACCAGCGTTTTCGATGAAAACGGTAAGAACATGGCTTGTACAGTTATACAAGCCGGACCTTGCATGGTTACTCAAATCCGTACCAAAGAAAAAGATGGGTACGAAGCAATTCAATTAGCTTTCGACGAAAGGAATGAAAAGCATACAAACAAACCTTTAAAAGGACATTTTGACAAAGCCGGCGTTTCGCCAAAAAAGGTTCTTGCTGAATTTTCCCGTTTCGAAAGTGGTCATAAAAAAGAATATGGAGATACATTAACTGTTGATGTATTTATTGAAGGCGAATTTATTGATGTTGTAGGTATATCAAAAGGAAAAGGATTCCAGGGTGTTGTTAAAAGATACAACTTTAAAGGTGTAAACGATGCAACTCATGGACAACATAACAGGTTGAGAGCTCCTGGTTCTATTGGTGCTTCTTCATATCCATCGAGAGTTTTTAAAGGAATGCGAATGGGAGGCCGCATGGGTGGAGATAGAGTGAAGATGATTAACTTAAAGATTATAAAAATTATACCTGAAAAAAACCTTTTACTTGTTAAAGGGTCGGTACCAGGTCCTAATGGTTCATATATAATTGTAGAAAGATGGAGTTAGAAGTTTATAATATAAGCGGAACGAAAACTGACAAAAAAGCATCTTTGGCTGAAGATATTTTCGATATCAAGCCGAATGATCATGCCATGTATCTTGATGTAAAGCAAATTATGGCAAACACAAGGCAAGGCACTCACGCCTCTAAAGAGAGGAATGCAGTTACCGGAAGCAGGAAGAAAATAAAAAGACAAAAGGGTACAGGTACTGCTCGTTCGGGCGATATTAAATCACCTATTTTTAAAGGTGGTGGTACAGTATTTGGACCAAGACCAAGAGACTATAATTCTAAGTTAAACCGAAAACTTAAAAAATTAGCTCGTAAATCTGCTTTGACATATAAAGCTAAAGATAATAATATTTTGATATTAGAAGATTTTGTATTTGAAACACCAAAAACAAAAAATTATATAGAATTTCTAAATAATTTTGATCTTGGTGACAAAAAAACATTATTAATTGTTAATGAATCAAAGCCGAATATTTTCTTATCATTACGAAATTTGAAAAAAGCAAAAATTATTAGAGCATCTAACTTGAACACTTATGATATTTTAGATGCAAATAATTTAGTAATTGTTGAAAGTTCAATAAAAGAAATTGAAAAGGTTTTTGCATCAAAGCAATAAACTAAATTAACTGAAATTACCAAACAGAAAACGAAATGGAAATAATATTAAAACCGGTAATAACAGAGAAAATGACAGATATTGGCGAAAAATTTAATCGCTTTGGCTTCATTGTACATAAAAAGGCAAATAAACTGCAAATCAGAAAAGCAGTTGAAGAACTTTATGGCGTTGAAGTTGAGACTGTCAATACAATGAATTATCCTGGAAAACGAAAATCGCGTTATACAAAGACCGGTTTTGTTACCGGTAAAACAAATTCATTTAAAAAAGCTATAGTAACATTAGCTGAAGGAGAAACAATTGATTTTTATAGCAATATTTAATTAGATGGCTTTAAAAAAATATAAACCGACAACACCAGGTCAACGCTTTAAAATAATTAGTGCGTTTGATGATATTACTACCTCTAAACCCGAAAAGAGTTTGTTGGTACCGAATAAGAAATCCGGGGGTAGAAATAATGATGGGAAAATGACAATGCGGTACGTAGGTGGCGGACACAAACGAAAATACCGAATAATTGATTTTAAAAGAGATAAGGATGGCATTATCGGAAATGTAAAATCAATTGAGTATGATCCAAACCGAACCGCACGAATTGCCTTAATAGTTTATTCCGATGGTGAAAAACGATATATTATCGCACCTCATGGATTAAAAGTAGGACAAAAAATTGTCTCTGGTAAAGGCGTATCACCTGATATTGGAAACACTTTATATCTGAGTGAAGTTCCTTTTGGTACTGTAATACACAATATTGAACTAAGACCCGGACAAGGTGCTAAAATGTCAAGAAGCGCAGGATCCTATGCCCAATTAATGTCAAGAGAAGGAAAATTTGCTATAATCAAATTACCTTCCGGTGAAACCCGAATGATTTTGCAAACATGCAAAGCTACAATTGGAATGGTTTCAAATATTGACAAAAGTTTGGAACGTTCAGGAAAAGCAGGTAGAAACCGTTGGTTAGGCCGACGTCCACGGACAAGGCCTGTTGCGATGAATCCTGTCGATCACCCAATGGGAGGTGGTGAAGGTAGAGCATCCGGTGGACATCCACGTTCGCGAAAAGGCTTACCCGCGAAAGGATACAAAACAAGAGCTAATAAAAATGCTTCAAACAAGTACATAATCGAAAGAAGAAAAAAATAACGTTGATTGGATAATAATAAACTAATAACAATATGAGTCGTTCTCTTAAAAAAGGTCCATTTATACATCACAAGCTCGAAAAAAAGTTACTCGACCTTGCTTCTTCAAAGAAAAAGGTTGTGGTTAAAACCTGGTCGAGAAGTACAATGATCTCGCCGGACTTTGTAGGGCAAACTATTGCTGTACACAATGGAAATAAATTTATCCCGGTATATGTAACCGAAAATATGGTAGGTCATAAATTAGGAGAATTTGCGCCTACAAGACAATTCAGAGGTCATGCCGGTAAAAAAAGATAAAGGCAGAAAATAAGAAAATTATTTGAATAATGGGAGCTAGAAAACATATAACAGCAGAGGAATTAAAAGAAGCAAAAAAGTCAAAATATTTTGCTAAACTAAATAATTGCCCAACTTCTCCTCGAAAGATGAGATTAGTAGCAGATTTAGTTAGAGGCAAGAGCATAGACTCAGCTTTAAGTATTCTGAAAAATTCACCAAAAGAAGCTTCAGGACGGCTACATAAATTATTGCTTTCTGCAGTAGCTAACTGGCAAGCTAAAAACGAAGGTGTACGCATGGAAGATAGTAATCTTTATATTAAAGAAATAATGGTTGACAGTGCCAGACAATTAAAACGTATCAGGCCTGCCCCCCAGGGACGTGCTCATAGAATTAGAAAACGTTCAAACCATGTAACTTTAATAATTGACAGCAATACTGTAAATTAATAATAAATAAATTTTATTAAGAGTTGAAAATAATTTTAAAAATATCTTAATGGGACAAAAAACAAATCCAATAGGACTTAGATTAGGAATCATTAGAGGATGGGATTCAAACTGGTATGGTGGATCCAATTTCAATGTCAAACTGGTCGAAGACGATAAAATCAGAAAATATTTATACGCTCGTTTGTCGAAAGCAGGTATTTCAAAGATATTTATTGAGCGAACCCTAAAACTTGTAACCGTAACTATTCATACAGCCCGTCCGGGTTTAATAATTGGAAAAGGCGGCCAGGAAGTTGATAAATTAAAAGAGGAGCTTAAAAAACTCACAAAAAAAGAAATACAAATAAATATTTCCGAAATCAAACGTCCCGAATTGGATGCAGTGATTGTTGCAAATACAATTGCAAAACAAATTGAAGGAAGAATTTCTTTCCGTAGAGCTATAAAAACTTCAATCGCTTCCACAATGCGAATGGGAGCTGAAGGAATAAAAGTTCTTATTTCGGGAAGATTAGGTGGTGCGGAAATGGCAAGAAGCGAACAATATAAAGAAGGAAGAATTCCGCTTCATACTCTTAGAGCCGACATTGATTATGCACTTATTGAAGCGCAAACAACCTATGGAATAATTGGTATCAAGGTTTGGATTTGTAAAGGAGAAATCTTTGGAAAAAAAGATCTTTTTGCTGCTCCAGCAGGTGGCCAAAAAGATAAAGGTAGAGGTGGTTTTAATAAACCAAGAGGAGGCGCAAGGCCACCAAGAAGAAAAAGATAGAAAAAATTTTTGATAATAAATCTAATTTTATAAATAGAAATGTTACAGCCCAGGAAAACAAAATTTAGAAAAATGCAGAAAGGCAAAATGAAAGGAAACGCTCAAAGAGGGCATATGATTTCATTTGGCTCGTTCGCAATAAAAGCATTAGATGAAACCTGGATAACAGGAAAACAAATCGAGGCTGCTCGTCAGGCTATTACGCGTCACATGAAAAGACAGGGGCAATTATGGATCAGAATATTTCCTGATAAACCTATTACAAAAAAACCAGCAGAGGTTCGTATGGGTAAAGGAAAAGGTTCACCTGAATACTTTGTCGCACGTGTATCACCGGGAAGAATAATTTTTGAAGCTGATGGTGTTCCTCTTGATGTTGCTAAAGAAGCGCTTAGGCTCGGAGCTCAAAAGCTTCCTATTAAAACAAAATTCATTGCACGCCCAGATTACGTAGAAGAAATAGTTTAGAAAAATGAAACAAGAAGTAATAAAGGAACTTTCAACTAACGATCTTGTTGAAAGATTGGATGAAGAAGCGAAACAACTTACAAGGTTGAAACTAAACCATGCGGTTTCTCCGTTAGAAAATCCAAATAAAATTAAGGCTTATCGTAAAACGATAGCAAGACTTAAAACTGAACTGAGAAAAAGAATTATTGAGGAGAAAGCTTAGGAGATAATAAATAGTTATCAAGAAAAGTAAGATGAAAAGAAACTTAAGAAAAGAAAAAACCGGACTCGTTGTTAGCGATAAAATGGAAAAATCCATAACCGTTTTGGTTGAGCGAAAAGTAAAACACCCAATTTATGGTAAGTTTGTGAAAAAAAACAATAAATTCATTGCTCACGACGAAAAAAACGATAGTAACATCGGAGATATAGTCCGAATTACTGAAACAAGGCCATTAAGCAAAAACAAATGCTGGCGATTAGTTGAAATAATTGAAAGAGCTAAATAGTTATGATACAACAAGAATCAAGATTAGCTGTTGCTGACAATAGCGGAGCAAAAGAAGTGCTTTGTATTAGAGTCCTTGGAGGAACGAAGAGAAGGTATGCATCTATAGGTGATAAAATAGTTGTAACCGTAAAAAGTGCTACTCCATCAGGAAACATTAAAAAAGGTACTGTAACAAAGGCAGTAGTTGTCAGGACAAAAAAAGAAATAAGGCGAAATGATGGCTCTTACATCAGATTTGATGATAATGCAGTGGTTATTCTTAACGCCTCCGAAGAAATGATCGGTACTCGTATCTTTGGCCCTGTTGCGAGAGAACTTAGAGAAAAACAATATATGAAAATTGTTTCATTAGCACCGGAAGTGCTTTAAATATAATATTGAAATCATTAAATAATGGGTACGAAATTACATATAAAGAAGGGTGACAACGTAATGGTTATTACGGGAGAATCGAAAGGACAGCAAGGAAAAATACTGAAGATTGATATCGCTAAACTAAAAGCTATAGTCGAAGGTGTGAATTTGGTGTCTAAACATACCAAACCCAATGCTGATAATCCTAAAGGTGGTATATTGAAGCAGGAAGCTCCTATTCATATTTCAAATCTTAAAATATTAGCTACTTCAGATACTCCAACACGAATTGGACGCAAAATAGATAGCAAAACCAATAAGTCAGTCCGTTATTCAAAAAAATCAGGGGAGGTAATTAAATAATGAGCTACGAACCAAGATTAAAAACAAAATATACCAAAGAAATTGTCCCTGCTTTAATAAAGCAGTTGGGGTATAAAAGTATCATGCAAGTGCCAAAACTGGAGAAAATTTCGATAAACCAGGGATTAGGCGATGCTATTGCCGATAAAAAATTATTGGATATTGGACTTCAGGAAATGTCAATTATTACCGGCCAAAAAGCAGTACCAACAAAATCGAAAAAAGATATTTCGAACTTCAAATTAAGAAGAGGAATGCCAATTGGTGCACGTGTTACATTAAGAAGAGAAAGAATGTATGAATTTCTTGATCGTCTGGTAGCAGTTGCAATACCACGTATTCGTGACTTTAGAGGAATCAATGATAAAGGTTTTGATGGAAAAGGAAATTACTCATTTGGAATTTCTGAGCAAATTATTTTTCCGGAAATAGACATTGATAAGATCAACAAGATAAGTGGTTTAAATATCACTTTCGTTACATCAGCGAGAACAGATAAAGAAGCACTTGCATTACTTAAAGAATTTGGTTTACCATTTAAAAATCAAAAAAAATAATATAAGCTTATGGCAAAAGAGTCGATGAAAGCAAGAGAAGTCAAAAGACAAAAACTTATTGACAAATACGCTGCAAAAAGAGCTGAATTGAAAGCTGCCGGGGATTATATCGGCTTGCAGAAATTACCAAAAAATTCATGTCCGATACGTTTACATAACAGGTGTAAACTCTCGGGAAGGCCAAAAGGATATATTCGTCTATTTGGAATTTCGAGAATAAATTTTCGTGAGATGGCACTTAGTGGATTAATACCCGGGGTAAAAAAAGCAAGTTGGTAGTTTTTATAAATAGGCTTTTATTTATAATTAAATAGGATAACAAAACAGAATAAAATATAAGTAAAAATGGTTACTGATCCGATAGCAGATTATTTAACAAGAATAAGGAACGCAATAATGGCAAAACACCAAATTGTTGAAATTCCTTCATCAAACATGAAAAAAGCTATGACCGAGATTTTGTACGAAAAAGGTTATATCTTGAATTACAAATTCGAAGATACTCCTGTTCCGGGAATTGTCAAAATAGCATTAAAATATGATCCGGTGTCAAAATTGTCTGCAATAAATAAACTGGAAAGAATAAGCAAACCAGGTTTAAGAAAATATGTTAACTCTGATAAACTACCACGAGTATTAAACGGTTTGGGAATTGCAATTTTATCAACTTCGAGTGGTGTAATTACCGATAAGGAAGCAAAAAAACTCAAAGTTGGTGGTGAAGTTTTATGTTATATTAGCTAATAAAGGAGACTTAAGAATATGTCAAGAATAGGGAAATTACGGATAAATATTCCGGAAGGAGTTCAGGTAAATGTTTCAGATAAAAATCTTGTAACAGTGAAAGGAAAATTGGGAGAACTTCAACAAGTTATCGATCCGGCAATTAGTGTAAAAGTCGATGACAAAACTATTTTTGTTGAAAGACATACCGAACAGAAAAATCACCGATCATTGCATGGTTTATATAGAGCTTTAATTGCTAATATGGTAGGCGGAGTTTCAGAAGGATATAAAATTACACTTGAATTAGTTGGTGTTGGTTATAAAGTCAGCAATAAAGGACAAGTACTTGAATTATCTCTCGGGTTTTCACATAATATCTTTTTCGAACTTCCATCTGAAATAAAAGTTGAAACAATAACCGAAAGAGGAAAAAATCCGACTATAATATTACAATGTATAGATAAGCAACTTATTGGTCAGGTTGCCGCAAAAATTCGCTCACTAAGAAAACCTGAACCATATAAAGGAAAAGGTATCAGATATCAAGGCGAAATAGTTAGGAAGAAAGCCGGTAAAACTGCTGCTGCTTAGTAAAATAATTTGTAAACTTACCCGGATAATTCGGGAAAAATTAATTCTTACATAGAATGACAATAAAAGATAAGAAAAAATATAGAAGATTCAGAATCAAACAAAGAATCAGGAAAATAGTGAACGGTACTGCTGAAACACCAAGATTAACGGTTTTTAGAAGTAACAAACAAATATATGTTCAATTGATTGATGATCAAGAAGGAAAAACATTATTGGCCACATCTTCGGTTGTACCTGGAATTGCACATAAAAAAGTTAATAAGCAAGAACAGGCCAAGCTAGTAGGAAGCCTGATTGCTGAAAAAGCTAAGGAAGCCGGTATTGAATCCGTTGTATTTGATAGGAACGGATATTTATATCATGGAAGAGTTAAATCTCTCGCTGAAGCAGCCAGAGAAGGAGGTTTAAAATTTTAATATAGAGATATGTCAAACGTTAACGTAAAAAGAGTAAAATCAAGCGAAATAGAGTTTAAGGATAGGCTTGTTAGTATTCAAAGAGTTACAAAAGTAACCAAAGGTGGGCGTACATTTAGTTTTTCAGCAATTGTTGTTGTTGGTAACGAAAATGGAGTTGTTGGTTATGGTTTAGGAAAAGCTAAAGAGGTTACTGCTGCTATCGCAAAAGGTATTGACGACGCAAAGAAAAACCTTATTAAAGTTCCTGTATTAAAAGGAACTCTTCCACACGAGCAATATGGTAAATATAGTGGAGCATACGTATTTCTAAAACCGGCTGCACCCGGTACGGGAGTTATTGCAGGTGGTGCTATGCGTGCCGTACTCGAAAGTGTTGGAATAAAAGACGTGTTAGCAAAATCAAAAGGTTCATCAAATCCGCATAGTGTTGTCAAAGCAACAATTAATGCACTAGTAAAATTGCGTGACCCTTATTCAATTGCTCAACTAAGAGGTGTCGATTTAAATACAGTATTTAACGGATAAACTTTTCAATATATAATGAAAAAAGTTAGAATAACACAAGTTAAAAGCGGAATTGGAAGGACTTTGCGACAAAAGAGAACTTTGCAAGCATTAGGCCTCAGAAGAATGCATCATACTTTAGAACTTGAATTAAACCCTCAACTCGAAGGAATGATAAATAAAGTGAAACATTTACTTGTAATTGAAGAAATATAATTATCAATAGCATAATTTTTTAAAAAATGGATTTAAGCAATCTTAAACCGGCAGAAGGTTCAACAAAAAATAGAAAACGGATCGCAAGAGGACAAGGTTCCGGAAGAGGTGGTACATCAACAAGAGGCCATAAAGGAGCAAAATCAAGATCAGGATATAAACGAAAAATTGGTTTTGAAGGTGGACAAATGCCTCTCTTCAGACGTGTTCCAAAATTCGGTTTTAAAAATATTAACAGAAAAGAATACAGAGGTATAAATATTGATGCCTTACAAAAATTAGCTGAAGAAAAACAAATAACAAATTTTGATGTTGAAGTTTTAATCAGTAATGGTTTAGCATCAAAAAATGACTTAGTGAAGATTTTAGGAAGAGGTGAATTAAAAGCCAAAATAGAAGTTAAGGCTCATGCATTTTCAACTTCTGCAATAAGTGCAATTGAAGCACAAGGTGGAATAGCAACAAAAATTTAATTCTTAATGAAAAAGTTAATCCAAACAATACGAAATATTTCTAAGATTGAAGATCTTAGAAAAAGGATATTATACACTTTAGGAATAATACTGATATACAGATTAGGTTCCTATATTGTATTACCGGGTGTTGATCCAAATATGTTGGCAAGCTTAAAAAGTCAGTCTGATAGCGGATTATTGGGACTTCTAAATATGTTCTCAGGCGGAGCATTTTCAAATGCCTCAATATTTGCATTAGGAATTATGCCTTATATTTCTGCTTCTATCGTTATTCAACTTTTAGGAATGGCGATTCCTTATTTTCAAAAATTGCAACGTGAGGGAGAAAGCGGCAGAAAGAAAATAAATCAAATTACAAGATATTTAACTATTTTAATAACAGCTTTACAAGCTCCTGCATATATTCGTACGCAGCTTGTTGCTACACTTCCTCCGGAAGGAATTACTCCTTTTGATCCAAGCATTTCATCACCATCGGTATTTTTCTACGTCTCTACTGTAATAGTTCTGGTTGCGGGAACAATGTTTATTATGTGGCTTGGTGAAAAAATTACTGATAAAGGAATTGGTAATGGAATTTCCTTAATAATTATGATAGGAATTATTGCTCGTTTACCTTTTGCTCTATTTGGAGAATTTGTTTCACGAATGGAAGAAAAAGGTGGTGGTTTAGTTTATTTTATTCTTGAAATTGCAATTCTGATATTCGTAATTCTGATTACTATACTACTGGTTCAGGGAACTCGTCGAATACCGGTTCAATATGCCAAACGTATTGTAGGTAATAAACAATACGGTGGTGTGCGTCAGTATATTCCATTAAAAGTAAACGCTGCAGGTGTTATGCCGATAATCTTTGCTCAGGCAATTATGTTTTTGCCTTTAACTCTTGCCGGATTTGCTAATTCTGAAGCTTTATCGGGTTTTGCAGCAGCATTCACTAACATTAATGGTTTTTGGTATAATTTTACATTTGCCCTTATGATAATAATATTTACATATTTTTATACGGCAATTACAGTAAATCCAAATCAAATGGCTGATGATATGAAGAAAAACGGAGGTTTCATTCCCGGTGTAAAACCCGGACGAAAAACAGCCGAATTTATTGATAACATTATGTCAAGGATTACATTACCCGGTTCAATATTTCTTGCTTTTGTAGCAATAATGCCGGCAATAGTAGGACAATTTGGTGTTAGTACTGGTTTTGCACAATTTTATGGCGGAACATCATTGTTGATTCTTGTCGGAGTAGTACTTGATACTTTGCAACAAATTGAGAGTCACCTGTTGATGCGTCATTACGATGGATTAACTAAATCAGGAAGGATCAAGGGACGTTCATCAATGAGCATGGGTTAACGAATTAAGTGGATAATGCTTATAAAGACTAAGGAAGAGGTTGAATTAATTAGAGAAAGTTCTTTACTTGTTGGAAAAACATTAGCTGAGGTTGCAAAATTAATAAAACCCGGTGTTAAAACTATTGAACTCGATAGAATTGCAGAGGAATTTATTAGAGATAATAAAGCGTTGCCTGGGTTCAAAGGTTATAACGGTTTTCCGAATACACTTTGTATTTCGGTTAACGATCAGGTTGTTCACGGAATACCAGGAGACAGAGAGTTGGTAGAAGGTGATATTGCCTCAATAGATTGTGGCGTAATAAAAAATGCTTATTGGGGTGATTCTGCTTATTCGTTTTCAATCGGTGAAATTAACGAAGAAATAGAATTGTTAATGAAACGAACAAAAGAATCCTTATATAGCGGGATCGAAAATGCTGTAGCAGGAAAACGAATCGGTGATATTGGTTTTGCAATACAAAATTATGTCGAGAACTATGGATATTCTGTAGTTCGGGACTTAGTTGGACATGGTCTCGGTAGTAATCTTCATGAGAAACCTGAAGTACCAAATTTCGGACGTAGAGGTTCGGGGATGAAATTAAAAGAAGGCATGGTACTTGCTATTGAACCAATGATAAACTTAGGAAAAAAAGAAGTTGTTCAGGAGCGTGATGGATGGACAATCAGAACTGCTGATAAGAAACCCTCAGCTCATTTTGAACATGATATATTAATAAAAAAAGGAAAATCAGAAATATTATCAACATTTGATTATATTGAAAAAGTATTAAATAAAAATTAGATCATAATAAGAATGGCAAAGCAAGTTAGTATTGAACAAGATGGAACAGTACTTGAATCTTTAGGTAATGCGATGTTTCGTGTAGAATTAGAAAACGGGCATATTATTATTGCTCATATTTCAGGAAAAATGAGAATGCATTATATAAAGATATTGCCAGGCGATAAAGTAAAAATTGAAATGTCTCCCTATGATCTTACAAAAGGAAGAATAACATTTAGATACAAATAAAACACTGAAAAAGATATAATTTGATTTTTCACCAGATTAACAATAAAAAAGCAAAGGGAAAATGAAAATCAGGGCATCATTAAAAAAACGGACAGCAGAGGATAAAATAGTTCGTAGAAAAGGTAGATTGTATATAATTAACAAGAAGAATCCAAAGTATAAACAGCGTCAAGGATAATAAACCAGAAAAAAAATTGATATGGCTAGAATATCAGGTATAGATTTACCAAAAAACAAAAGAGGCGAAATAGGACTTACCTATATTTACGGTATCGGAAGAAGCCTGGCTCAAAAGATACTCACTGAAGCTGAAGTCAGTTGGGATAAAAAAGTTCAGGACTGGACTGATGAAGAGCAAAATAGAATACGTACAGTAATTAATGATAACTATAAAGTTGAAGGAGCTGTTCGTTCGGAAACCCAAATGAATATTAAGCGACTAATGGATATCGGTTGTTATAGGGGTATAAGGCATCGTATTGGATTACCTTTAAGAGGCCAACATACAAAAAACAATGCCCGTACACGAAAAGGAAGAAAAAAGACTGTTACCAATAAAAAGAAAGCACCTAAAGGTTAAAATATGTCTTAACAATCTGAGCATAAAATCAGACTGTTAGAACAAGCGAAATAAAAATAAATTATGGCAAAAAGTTCTAAAACTACAAGAAAAAGAGTTGTTAAGGTCGAACCTATCGGAAGGGCTTATATAAAAGCATCTTTTAATAATATCATCATAACACTGACTAATAATGCCGGCCAGGTAATTTCCTGGTCATCATCAGGAAAGATGGGATTTAAAGGCTCGAAAAAAAATACACCATATGCAGGTCAAATGGCTGCCGGTGATTGTTCAAAAATTGCTTATGATCTTGGACTTCGCAAAGTAAAAGTCTTTGTAAAAGGCCCCGGTGCCGGACGCGAGTCAGCTATTCGTACTATTCATAGTTCAGGAATTGAAGTTACAGAAATCAAGGATGTAACACCATTACCACACAATGGCTGTCGACCTCCTAAAAGAAGAAGAGTTTAATTTGCGAAACTTGTTTGGTCTTTTAAATGAATAGAGTCAAAATCGTTAATAAATAAATAGTAAACATATAAAAATATGGCAAGATATACAGGTCCGAAGACAAAAATTGCAAGAAAATTCAAAGATCCAATTTATGGGCCGGATAAATCTTATGAAAGAAAGAACTATCCTCCGGGGCAACACGGGAATTCTAAAAGAAGAAAAAAACAATCAGAATATGGTATTCAGTTAATGGAAAAGCAGAAAGCCAAATATACCTATGGAATTCTGGAACGACAGTTTAAAAACACTTTTTATAAGGCATCACGTAAAAAAGGTATTACAGGTGAGATTTTATTACAATTGATCGAAGCCAGACTTGATAATGTTGTTTTCAGATTAGGTATTGCACCTACAAGAAATGCAGCCCGTCAACTCGTTTCCCACAGGCATATTACGGTTAACGGTAACCTTGTAAATATTCCTTCCTATTCTGTAAAACCGGGTGATATTGTTGGAGTAAGGGAAAAATCAAAATCTCTTGAAGCTGTCACTGATTCTTT
The DNA here is from genome assembly GCA_964462015.1 of uncultured Bacteroidales bacterium. Lineage (GTDB taxonomy): Bacteria > Bacteroidota > Bacteroidia > Bacteroidales > JAEINX01 > JAEINX01. Next base: position 134,844 of record CAYWXI010000001.1, read on the forward strand.
GGCCGGAAGAAGTAATCAATTCTCATGGCTTGAATGGGATGAAGACAAAACAGCCGGAAAGTTTGTTAATTATCCTGAAAGAAATGAAATCCCTGAAAACATTAAGGAACAATTAATTGTTGAATTATATTCTAAATAAAGTTTAACTCAGTATAGAAGTTCTTAAATAAACATAATAGAAAAAACTATGGCAATACTTGCATTTCAGAAACCGAATAAAGTTATAATGATTGAAGCTGATGAGTTTCATGGAAAATTCGAGTTTCGCCCATTAGAACCCGGTTTTGGTATTACAATCGGCAATGCATTACGACGAATTCTTTTATCATCGTTAGAAGGGTATGCAATTACTTCAATTAAAATTGAAGGAATTGAACAAGAGTTTTCTACGATCAAAGGTGTTGTCGAGGATGTATCTGAAATCATCTTAAATTTGAAACAAATCAGATTTATTAAACAAATTGAAGGTGAAGATACTGAAAAAGTAAATATAGTAATTGGAGAACAAGAAACCTTTAAAGCCGGCGATATTAATAAGTTTCTATCAGTCTTTCAGGTTATAAATACTGATTTGGAGATCTGTAAATTAGAACCTTCCGTTAGATTATCAATAGAATTGACGATAAATAAAGGAAGAGGTTATGTTCCTGCTGAAGAGAACAAAAACGAGGAAGCCGATATTGGAACAATTGCAATTGATTCAATTCATACACCAATTAAAAATGTAAAATATTACATTGAGAACTATAGGGTTGAACAAAAAACCGATTATGAAAAATTGATAATCGAAATATTATCCGATGGTTCAATCACACCTAAAGAATCTTTAAAAGAAGCTGCAAAAATACTTATACATCATTTTATGCTCTTTTCGGACGAAAAAATAACTTTAGATAAAGAAGAGAAAATCGTTACCGAAGAGTTTGATGAAAACACGCTCCATATACGTCAGTTACTTAAAACTAAACTTACCGATATGGATTTGTCTGTCAGAGCATTAAATTGTTTAAAAGCAGCTGATGTTGATACTCTTGGCGATTTGGTTACCTTCAATAAAAATGATTTGTTGAAGTTCAGAAACTTCGGTAAAAAGTCATTAACCGAATTAGAAGAACTGGTTAGATCGAAAAACCTTGAGTTTGGAATGAATACTTCAAAATATAAATTAGATAAGGAATAATTAAAATGAGACACTTAAAGAAATTTAATCATTTAAGCAGAACAAGTTCTCACAGAAAAGCTATGTTAAGCAATATGGCTTCGTCGTTAATAATTCATAAAAGAATTAATACAACTCTTGCAAAAGCAAAAGCTCTAAGAAGTTATGTTGAACCTCTAATCACAAGATCAAAAGATGATTCAACTCATTCAAGAAGGGTGGTGTTTAGTTACCTGCAAAACAAAGAAGCAGTTGCAGAATTATTCAGAGAAATTTCAGTAAAGATAGCTAATCGTCCTGGAGGGTATACTAGAATATTGAAAACAGGTAACCGACTTGGCGATAACGCTGAAATGTGTATGATTGAGCTTGTAGATTATAATGAGAATCTGTTGGCCGAAAAAGAAGAGAAAAAAGTAAAAGCAACACGCAGAAGAAGAGGTGGCAAGAAAAAAGATGTTGAAACAGAAACTAAAGCTGTTGAAACTTCTGAAGCTAAAGTTGAAGATAAAATCGAAATGAATGAAGAACAAAAACCGGTAGAGCAAAAATCTGAAGAGATAAAATCAGAAGAACCAAAAAATGAAACTGATGATAATAAACCGGAAGATAAAAAGGCTACCGAATAAATTATTATAATAAATAGAAAGAAAGGATAAAATATTTAGGTGTTTTATCCTTTTTTTGAATTTGGGATTTGAGTTATATAATAAGCGAAGTTTGAAACCTGGAATAAAAGATTGTAAATCCTCAACACGAATCCCCTAACATATTAATAATCTTAAAAAATATTAAACATGAGCTCAATATTAAATATTCATGCCCGCCAGATCCTCGATTCTAGAGGAAATCCGACAATTGAAGTCGATGTTGTAACAAATAGCGGAATTCTTGGCCGGGCCGCAATTCCATCGGGAGCTTCAACCGGAATCCATGAAGCAGTGGAACTTAGAGACGGAGATAAAGGCACTTTTCTTGGAAAAGGCGTTTTGAATGCAGTTCAAAATGTAAATAATATTCTGAACAAAGAACTTCAGGGATATTATGTTACCGAACAAAATGTCATTGATCAATTAATGTTAGAAATCGATGGAACTCCAAATAAAGCTAAGCTTGGAGCAAATGCAATTCTCGGTGTTTCGCTTGCTATTGCGCACGCAGCAGCTCAATATACCAATCAACATCTTTTCAGATACATAGGAGGAGTTAACGCAAACACATTACCAATTCCAATGATGAACATTCTGAATGGCGGATCGCATGCCGACAATAGCATCGATTTTCAGGAATTTATGATAATGCCTGTTGGTGCAGCTTCTTTTTCGGAAGCAATCAGGATGGGAACCGAAGTGTTTCATAACCTGAAATCAGTTTTAAAATCTAAAGGATATTCTACTAATGTAGGTGATGAAGGCGGTTTTGCCCCTAATCTGAAATCTAATGAAGAAGCCGTAAAAGTAGTTTTAAGTGCTATTGAAAAAGCCGGTTACAAACCCGGTGAGGATATTTATCTTGCTTTAGATCCGGCATCATCCGAGTACTTTTTAACCGACGAGAACAAATATCATTTAAAATGGTCAACCGGCGATAAATTAACTCCGGATGAAATGGTTGATTACTGGAATGACTGGGTTAAAAAATATCCTATTATTTCAATAGAAGACGGTATGGCTGAAGATGATTGGGACGGCTGGAAAAAAATGACAGACGTTCTAGGTGAGAAAATTCAAATTGTTGGTGATGACTTGTTCGTAACAAACACCGAAAGATTGAAAAAAGGAATTGATTTGAAAATTGCCAATTCAATACTTATTAAAGTAAACCAAATCGGCTCACTCACCGAAACAATTGACGCAGTTAATATGGCTTACCGAAGTGCATATACTGCCGTAATAAGCCATCGTTCAGGTGAAACTGAAGACACAACAATTGCCGACCTTGCAGTTGCCTTAAACACAGGATTAATAAAAACAGGTTCAGCAAGCCGCTCTGATAGGATTGCAAAATATAATCAACTTCTTCGTATTGAAGAAATTTTAGGTAATTCTGCCAGGTATACTGGTAAGGATTTTAAATATGTAAAATAAATAAAATATATATTTTATATTTTCATAAAAGTCAAGGTTTGAATCAAGTCAGGCCTTGACTTTTTTTTTAATCATAGAAGGAATCCTAGGGAATATATTTATTATCTTCTCTCTGAGTTTGATAGATGGTTTCTGTACGAAAACTTTCCAAATTGTATTTTTTTTATTAGAAAAAATATAAAGAATAAATTAAATATCTTTATATTCCCAATAAACCAAATTCAAAGAAGAAGTGTATAAAAACGGAAATACAACACCCGAGTTAGTTAAAGATTACGTAGGTAATTTCATTTACAATGGCCTTGAGAGTTTGGAGCAAATTTTAACAGATGAATGTGTAAGGATATGAAAAAATATTGATGGGTTTCAATTCCTCTAATGTTTAAAATATTTACCGATTTCTATCGGTGTGGAATCACACGAAAATTAATCTTCAATAATTTCAATTTTATCCTCTTTGTTTGGGATCATACATAAAAACATATATGGTTCATTACCTAGTGTTTCGTACCAATGAGGAACACCTGCAGGAATTAGTAAAACATGATCTTTTTCAACAATAAATATTTCATTTCCAATTCCGACTTTTGCTTTTCCGTTCAAAACAAATTGTTGATGTTCAACCGAGTTCGTATGCTTGGGCATATTCCCTCCTGCTTCAATAGTAAATTTTCTCATGGCAAAATTCGGGCCTTCTTCGGGGCTTATTAAAACCTGAATATGTGTGTCTTTTGCAACATTTATTTTGTTTTTCTTAATGTTATCTAATTTTTTGATCAATTTCATGAAAATAAGTATTTAATTATCAAACTTAAAAAATCATCAATGAAAATCATTAGCCAATTAATTCTTTAAGGCTTCCTTAATAGGGATCTTTATTCCATTTTTATAAGCTACAACAAAGGCATCTTTGATGCCTTTATTTTTTACTATTTGGCAATAAGTTGATGCTTCTGGAAATGTACGAAAGGCACCAACAGAATATCTGTAAAGTGTATTTATATGATATTCAAAAATTTGCTTTGAAATATTATGTTTATTAATAATAAACTGAGCATTTGGCATTTTTTTACTTGAAGCGAAAACCTGTACTCGAAAAACCAAAGTTTTTATTTGCTTAGCAGGAATAGTTAACTCCTGGGTTGTCGCTTCATCTTTAGAAGTTTCTTCATTAGTTTCTTCGTCAGTATAATATCCGCTTGAAAAGTTTGGTGTAACCGGATACGAATAGCTTGATCTTCTTCTTCTATGATCGGTACCATCACTAATTTTTCTTGTAATCAAAGGCCCTGTACTTGAAAATGCTGCTTCAGTTTGTTTTGCCTCAGGCATATATGTTGCACCGGCAGTTCCTCCAATAATCTGAAATCTGCCTTCATATTCAGGCTTTCCTGTAGTTCGACCGGAAGCAGTATGCTTTATTCTCGTATCAACATCGCGTTTGAAGATTTTTGTATCCTCAGGTTCTGCAAATGAAATTCCTGCGCCATATTCAATGAGCTTAGGTTGTTGTTTGCGTTTTTTATTAATTTTTCGTGATTTTCTTATTTCTTTATTAATATTTTTTTGTTTTATTTTATCTTCTTTAATCTTTCCTTCTTCTTGTTTCTTCATCAAACGATCTCTTTGTTTTTCAGGATTTCCGGGAAAAAGTGAAACATATTTAAGTTGATCTAGATGAAGTGTAATACCCAAAGCAGTATAATTATATCTGTCGTATTTATATCCACCTTGTACTAAATCTATTAGATCTGTATTTACTGTTCTGAATGTGCTTTCAAGCGTTAAACTTAATGCGTTTCCTAATTTGTATTCAAAGCCTAATCCAAGAGGAATAACAGTTTCAGTAACACGATTCTTAAAGCTTCCCTGCCCTTTTTCTTTAACAATTATGTCAGTTGTCATATCTCTAAGAATCGTTTTCCATTTAGTGAGTCCGATCCCTGCAATACCATAAACCGATAACTTTCTATAAGGATTTTGAGGCCATAATAAATTACTAAAATTTACTGTTAAATTCATTCCATATTCAAAAATATCAGCATCAAAATATAAATTTGAAGATTTTTTATGGCCATGAAGTTTTCCGCTTAATAATTGTCCGCCAAATCCAATAACCGGTGAAAGTTGTTTTCTGAGAATAATTCCATAAGCTATCTTAATATCTTCCATTTCGGGTAAATATTTGTTTTGCTGAATATCTCCAAAAAACAAATTTATTCCACTATTGACATTTACTGACCAATTGGAGAGAATTTTTTTTCTTGTAATAACTTGTCCCTGACAAAAAATAAAGGATGGCAATAATATTAATCCTATAACAGATGATAATATCAATAATTTTATGCCAATCTTATATTTCATTAATTGCTTAATAATTCTTATTCAGTTTTAAGGAAAAGTATGTATTTATTCATGGAAATTGTTTACCACACTATTTTTTACAATATTGATTATAATAATCATAAGCTAAGCTAAAACCCAGTTCAAGAGCTGCCTTCCAATCTGAGCAGGCACCTTCAAGATCATTTAAATAAAACTTTGTTACTCCACGGTTATAAAAATTTTTAATCCAATTCGAATAATCCATAACATCTGTCGGTTTAATCTCAATAGCCCTGTCAAAGTCTTCAATGGCACCATTATAATCCTCTAATTTTGATTTAGCATTACCGAGATAAGAATATAATACCGAAACATTTGTGTCAGGATTTAATTTAGTGGCTTTAGTTAAATCCTTAATTGCTCCTACGTAATCTCCTGTTTGATACTTTAATATTCCAAAACTTAAATATGAGGAGAAATCAGTTGGATCAACTGCCTCTGGTAAATTAAAAACCTGTGCGTTTCTAATAAAATCCTTGAAAACATGATAATTAACTACATAATATGAACTTGCAAACAGTTTGTATTTATTCATTGAAGACAAGTAAAAATCATATAAGGATTTTTTGGCGAAAGCTTGAATAAATTTAAATCTTACAATTTCTTCGCTCTGGGTTCTGATCGGGTAAACTGCAAAAATTAAGTTTACAGTATTTATTGAAGTAGTGTTTAAGGTGTTTTGTATTTTTTCTGCAATATAATTATCAATAAGCTGGGGATTATAATTCTTGATGTTTCCGCTACAAAAAACATTTAGATTGACAGCATATGGGCTGTTAAAAGTAACATCTTCCGGTAGTACCTTTTCTAATTGACCGGATTCAAAAACATAAAAAGTGAGTGATTGAAATTTTCGCCAACCTTCTTTTAGCATAGGAAATTCAAATTCCCCATCATAGTATTTTTTTACTAAAATGTTATATTGTTTGTTTTGAATAAGTACTTTTTTTAACTCGAATGCAATGAAATTATCTTCACCTAATTTTATTTTTTCAGTTTCATTTTTATTAGTTTTTGAACTGGTAAAAGGGATTTTATTTTTACCGCTTAGCCATTTTCCGTTATCCATCATTGCCCAACCCGTTGCATTCAATAATCTTGAATGAACCTTACTGATTGTTGAAAAATTCATATTCGGATCAAAAGCATATTGACCACGGGCTATAAAAGCGATTATTATAAAGCAAGTAAAAAAAGCTATCTTCTTCATATATACAAACATATTAACCAAAAATAAACAAAAATATTGCTATTTTGGGTTATATTCATCGCAAAATTAAGTAAAAATAGAAAAAAAAGTGTTCCTGTTTTTAATATAAAAAAATAATTAATAACAAACTTATTAACATAATACAGAAATTAATTGAACTTTTGTCTGCAAATATCAGGTAGTGTTATAATTAAAATTTTAGATGATTATTAGTCTTGTATAACGCACATGAACAAACAACAAAATGTGTTATGGCAAAAACATCTAATTTATACTTTAGCAATAATTTCCTTTGCTTTTTCAATAGCTTTATGAATTCCGTTTGTGTTCTTTCCACCTGCTGAAGCATAATGGGCTTGTCCTCCACCACCCCCCTGGATTTCATTGGAGATTTCTTTAACCAAACTGCCTGCGTTTAAACCTTGATTTTTAATGAGATTTTCAGAAACTGCAACCGAAATAAAAGCTTTTCCTCTGTTATTTGTACCGAGCACCAAAACAATATTTTCAGAATCACGTATTATGTTAAATGAAATATCTTTCAAAACAGCCGGATCAACATCAAGAGATTTTCCAATAAATTCAATTTCGTTGACCTTTTCTTTATTGTTTAGAAGATTAGATTTAAGGTTTATTGCTTTTTCTTTATTCAGATACTCAATTTGCTTTTGAAGCTCATGTTTTTCTTCAATGAGCCCTTTAACACTTCTCGTAATATCTTTAGGACTTTTTAATATTTCTTTAAGGTTACTGATTACTTCATCCTGTCTAATGAAATAATCTTCTGCCTTTGAGGCTGTTATTGCTTCTATCCTTCTGATTCCGGCTGCTATAGCACTTTCAGAGACAATTTTAAATATACCAATTTGTCCGGTAGAATTTACATGAGTTCCACCACAAAGTTCAATCGAGTAATTGCTGTCGAATGCAATTGTCCTTACAAATTCCCCATATTTTTCACCAAACAGTGCAACGGCACCCATTTGCCTAGCGTCGTCAATTTTTATATTTCGGTTTTCGGTTAAAGGAATATTTTCACGAATTTTCTGATTTACTGTTTTTTCCACGCTCCGGATTTCCTCTCCTGTTAGCTTTGAATAATGGGCAAAATCAAATCTAAGTTTATTACTATCAACAAGTGAGCCTTTTTGTTCAATGTGAGATCCTAAAACCTCACGTAAAGCAGCATGAAGTAAATGGGTGGCGCTATGATTATTTGATGTTAATATTCTGTCGTTTTCATTAACAACTGCAATAAATTTCTCACTCAGGTCAGCAAGGATTTTTTTCGTAACATGAATTGTCAGATCATTTTCCTTTTTAGTATTTTCTATATAGATTTTTTCACCTTCTTTTTCAATATATCCTTTGTCGCCTACTTGTCCACCTGATTCAGCATAAAAGGGAGTTTTATCAAACACCAGCTCATAAAACTCTTTATTCTTTGATTTAACTTTTCTATATTTTATAATTTCAACTTCAGAAATAATAGTATCATAGCCTACGAATTCGCTACTTTCTATATCTTTATTAAGAATTACCCAATCACTTGTATCTTGTTGAGCAGCCTGGCGTGAACGATTTTTTTGTGCTTCCAGATTTCTATTAAAGCCTTGCATATCTGTTTTCCAGCCTTTTTCTCTTGCCATAAGTTGAGTCAGGTCAATTGGGAAACCATAGGTATCGAATAATTCAAAAGCAAAATCGCCCTCAATTACTTCATTTTTTTTATGACTCGAGATATATTTTTCAAATTTCTGAATTCCTTGGGAAAGAGTTCTAAGGAAAGCTATTTCCTCTTCGGCTATTACTTTCTTAATTAATTCCTGTTGTTGTTTTATTTCCGGAAAAATATCCTGCATGCTCAATACCAATACAGGAAGTAACTCATTTATAAAAGGCTCTTTAAAACCAAGAAAAGTATATCCATATCTGATTGCCCGCCTCAAAATTCGCCGAATAACGTAACCTGCTTTATTGTTTGAAGGAAGTTGTCCATCAGTGATAGCAAAAGCTACTGCTCTAAGATGGTCGGCAATAACCCTCATTGCAATATCTTCTTTATCGTTTTCTCCATACTTTATTCCGGCCATCTTGGCAACTTCTATTATTATCGGTTGGAAAACATCCGTGTCGTAATTTGATTTTTGTCCTTGAATAACCATACAAAGTCTTTCGAATCCCATACCGGTATCAACATGTTTTTTAGGTAATTGTTCTAATTGACCATTCGATTTTCTGTTGAATTCAATAAATACAAGGTTCCAAATTTCAATAACAAGAGGATGATCGGTATTTACGAGTGTTGCCCCGTCAATTTTGTTCTTTTCGTTTTGATCGCGAATATCAATGTGAATTTCGGAACATGGCCCGCAGGGCCCGCTATCGCCCATTTCCCAAAAATTGTCTTTTTTGCTTCCAAATAGAATCCTATCCTCCGGTACTATTGTACTCCAGATTTGATACGCTTCCAAATCTTTCTCTAATCCATCATTTTCATCGCCACCAAAAACTGTAACATACATGGAATTTTTATCAATTTTATAAACTTCTGTCAATAATTCCCAGGCCCATTCAATTGCTTCTTTTTTAAAATAATCACCAAATGACCAATTACCAAGCATTTCAAACATAGTGTGATGATAGGTGTCGTGGCCAACTTCATCAAGGTCATTATGTTTGCCCGAAACTCTCAGACATTTTTGAGTATCGGCAATACGAGGGTTTTTTATTGGCGAGTTACCTAAAAATATATCCTTGAATTGATTCATTCCGGCGTTTATGAACATTAAAGTCGGGTCGTTTTTCACAACCATCGCTGCCGAAGGAACAATATGGTGGTTCTTTGATTTGAAATAGTCTAAAAATATTTTTCTTATCGTATTAGATTTCATATAATTACATAGTTTATTAACATTTAAATTGTTAATTAAAAAATTAACAAAGAATTGCAAAATTAAATTATTTAATTAATTTTGCGAGCTTGGAGGGATGTTTTATAACATAAAAATGTTTTTATTAAGATAAAATAAACCAATATGGCAAAAGAAAAATTTCGATATAATCATAAACTTCTCACTTACGAGAAAGTTAGTCATACACCAAAAGTATTTGTCAGAAAATTTATTTCTATTCTTGCGGTAGGTCTAGTTTTTAGTGTTGGTGTAATCATTCTTGCATATAATTTCTTTGATTCTCCAAAGGAAAAAATGCAGCAACGTGAAATTGAACAATTGAAGTTACAGTACAGTCTACTTATTGATAAACTCGATCGTGTTTCATTGTTACTTGATGATATGCATGATAGAGATGATAATATTTATAGAGTAATTTTTGAAGCTGAGCCTATTCCGAGTTCAATCAGAAAAGCCGGATATGGTGGTGTTGATAAATATGCACGCCTTGATGGTTATAAAAATTCGGAAATTTTAATAGAAGCAACTAAAAAACTTGATAAAATAACCAGCCAACTTTATGTGCAATCAAAATCTTTTGATGAAGTTTTTGAGTTAGCTAAGAACAAAGAAAAAATGTTGGCTTGTATTCCGGCTATTCAACCAATTGAAAAAGGGAAGGGTAGGATAGTGTCCGGGTTTGGTATGCGTTTTCACCCAATATTAAAGTACGACAGAATGCATACAGGAATTGATATTTCGGCTCCCACAGGAACTCCAATTTATGCTACTGCCGATGGTGAGATTTATTTTAAGGGAAGGAAAGGATCATATGGGAAGTGTTGCATAATAAATCACGGATATGGTTATAAGACTTTATATGGCCATATGAATAAAATTATAGTTAAACGAAAACAAAAAGTAAAACGCGGGCAAATCATTGGGTATGTTGGGAATACAGGTTTGTCGCGGGCACCGCATATTCACTATGAGGTGTTCAAGAATAATGTAAAAATTAATCCGGTTAATTATTTCTATAACGATTTCACTCTCGAAGAATACGAAAAAGTACTTGAACTTGCCTCGAAAAATACTCAGGTATTGTCTTAAATAGATTTGAGAATTTAGATTTCAGTTTTTTGGGTTTCTTTAACTTTCTGATATTAAAATTCATTAATCAATTTACATTTTTTATATAAATTGTGATTATAACTTCATTGATTTATTGAAGTTATTTAGGTGATCTGCATATCAGATTATGTGAATTTTCACGCAAAGGTCGCAAAAATATTCACTATAATCGCAAAGAATATAATCTTGTTAATTAATTCTTTGAGTTTTTTGTGATTCATCTGCGTATTTTGCAAAGAATTTAAATGTCTGTTTATCAGGCAATATTGCTACCTGAATAAACACGCTTTAGCTTAATTTGTGAAGATGGATTTAAAAATTTAAATATTGAAGAAGAAGATAAGCTAAAAGCTTTTGAATTTATGTTCAATCCAAAAGGTAAAATAAAAATATCAAAAATAATTTTAGAAATTTATCCTGAAAGTGAATTTAAACAATACCCAAAAATATATTGTGATTTTATAATGTAAAAAAAAAGCCAATCTCCAAAAGAAAATTGGCTTTTGCTATGTTTATTTTTATTATTTTATTGAATTCCTAATTTTGTTTTTACTAATTGTAAAATATTATCGCTTGGTTCCGAGTATAATAAAAGTCCTTCTGAGCTATTAAAAATATATGTGTATCCATTTTCCTTAGCAACTTCTTTTACAGCATTTCTCGCTTTTTCAATAATCGGGCTTGCTAATTCATTTTCTTTATTTACAAGATCTTGCTGAGCAGTAGCCTGAAATGCTTCCATTCTTTGTTGTAAATCCTGAATTTCTGCTTCTTTGGTTTGTTTAATAATATCTGACATTGTTGATAAATTTGCCTGATAATCGAGATATTTATTCTCTAATTCATTTTGCATAGCAAGATATTGATCACGAATCGATTGTTGATATGTTTCAAATACATTTTGTATAGAATCTTTTTCGGGCATTAATGAGTAGAGTTCTGCAAAATCAACATGTCCGAATTTGGGAGTGCTTTGCGAAAATGATGATAAGGAAATGGTAATCAATGAAATTACGAAAATGGATTTAATTAAATTTTTCATCTTTATTGTTATTGTTTATAATTTATATTTTTGGCTGCGAATATACATAAATATGTTAATTGAACAGCATTAATTAGCAAATTCAAAATTATTTTCTTCCGCTACCTGAATTGTTCTGGCTTCCTGTGCTTTGAGAGGAACCACCATGTTTTCTGTCTTCTCGTCTCACGGTTTGCATAACACTGCTGATTTCATCTAATACATCATCACTGATATCATATTTTGGATTTGTGTAGAGTAAAGTCAAACTTCCACCTTTATCAAAAACAAAAGCATAGTTTTTTGTGGTTGCTATTTCTTCAATTGCGTTGTAGATTTTCTCCTGAATTGGTTTTATTAATTCCTGACGTTTAATAAATAAATCTCCTTCAGGCCCAAAACGTTTGTTTTGCATTTCTTTAATTTCTCTTTCTTTATTTATTATTTGGTCTTCCCTTTTCTGTTTCAAGTCTTCAGGAAGTAAAACAGCCTCGGCTTGATAATCTTTATACATTTTTTCAACTTCAGCAAATTCCGCCTCAATTTCTTCCTGCCAAATTCTTGATAATTCATTTAGTTGATCTTGAGCATCTGTATATTCAGGGATGTTTTGAAGAATGTAATCTGTATCAACGTATGCATATTTTTGAGCATAAGAAAAACCAACAATTGAAATTAAAGCAACTGCGAAAATAATCTTCTTCGATAATAATGAAATTAATAATTTTGAATACATAATTTTGTCCTCCCGTTTTTAGTTTTTATTTTTTTGTATTTTAATGTCCGGTTTTTTCAGGTTAATATCAAAAAACTTGCCAGAACTATATAAATTTAAATAAATATCAATTATTAAATCTTAATCAATTGATTGATTAATTGAAAAATGGAATTGGCCTCCATTTGCACCCGGGATACCTGGAATTTCATCAAAACCATAACCCCAATCAAGGCCGAGAAGACCAAACATTGGAAGAAATACTCTGAAACCTACTCCAGCCGATCGCTTTACATCGAATGGATTAAAGTGTTGAAAATCTAACCAGTCGTTACCCGCTTCAAGAAATCCCATTACATAAATAGCCGCTGAAGGATTCAATGACAGAGCATAACGAAGCTCAAGAGTATATTTTGTAAAAATAGTTCCTCCAACATTATTGTTCTGGCTGTATTCGGGTGTTATTGATTCGTTTTGATAGCCTCTCATGCCAATTATTTCCCTGCCATCCATATTATTATATCCTGAAAGCCCATCTCCGCCAAGATAAAATCTCTCGAAAGGTGTAACTCCTATATCTTTATTATAATCACCAAGTAAACCGAATTTCATACGAGGTGTAAGTACTAATTTATCAAGCAATTCAATATACCAATTAGCGTGGAATTTCCATTTATGATATTCTATCCATTTGTATTTTTCGGTGGCATCCATTGTTTTATAATCTTTATCTGAAAATAAAGAATATGGAGGCGTCAATTCAAGAGATAAAGATACATCTGAGCCGGATCTAGGAAAAATTGGCGAACTAATTGAATTTCTTGAAAAAGCAATTGTATAACTAAAATTATTGTAATAACCGGTACCGCCACCAAATGAAAATATATTTGAATAATTTTTCAAGTCATATCTTTGTAAGTTTACACCCTGATAAAGAGTAAAGAAGTCATCGGGCCAGGACAAGCGCTTACCTAAACCAACACTAAAGCCATTTATTATAAATGACGAACGATTGGTATCGCTTTTTGGTAAACCATTTGAATATAACGAGTGGTAATATGAAACACTTAAAGAATTTGGTTTTTTCCCACCAAACCAGGGTTCGATAAATGATAAACTATAACTAATATAGCCTTTTCCATACGACTGAAGACGAAGTGATAAAGTTTGTCCATCCCCTGTGGGGATTGGCCTCCATGCTTTTCCATTGAAAATATTTCTTAAAGAAAAATTATTAAACATCAAACCAACAGTTCCCATTAGTCTTCCATAGCCCCAGCCTCCTGATAATTCAATCTGGTCGGCTGATGTCTCTTCAAGTTCATATTCAATATCAACTGTACCGTCTTCCGGATGAGGATCAACATTAGGTACAATTTTTTCAGGATTAAAAAACTTTAACTGAGCTAATTCACGACTTGTTCGTATTAAATCGTTTCGACTGAACAATGCTCCCGGCCTTGTTCTGATTTCACGAAAAACTACATGATCGTTTGTTCTTGTATTACCTTTAATTGTGACTTTATTAATAGTAGCCTGCTTTCCTTCATATAGCCGGATCTCAAGATCAATAGAATCGTTTTCAACTAGAATCTCTACAGGATCAACCTGAAAGAATAAATATCCGTCATCAAGGTATAAGGAGCTGACATCTATTCCACTGGGGTTGTATGTAAGGTTTGTCAACAATACTTCCTTGTTGTAAACATCACCTTTCTTAACTTTTAAAAATGCGTCTAATTCTTCCGAAGTATATAATGTGTTTCCGACCCATGAGATATTCCTGAAATAATATTTTTTACCTTCGTCAACTGTAATATCAATATCAATTTTATTTTCTCCAATTTTATAAATTGAATCTTTTACAATTTTCGCATCACGATATCCTAACTCATTGTATTTGTCAATCAAAGCAATTTTGTCTTCCTCAAAGTCGCTTTCGATATATTTTGAGGATTTAAAAATTCTTAGTTTAAAATTATTATTAATGTATGTTTCAATATCAGATAAAATATCATTAAGATGTAATGAAAGAGCATCTTTGACAACAACGAAAATTAAAGAATCCAAATTTTTCAGTGGAGTAATTTGTCCTTTTTCTTTAGTGTTTTTAAGAGCTTTTTTGACACTTTGTGTTGCTAAATGATCATTCCCATTAATATTAATCTGATAGATTTTTACTTTTCCATTCTTTTTAATGTCTATTTCCAGTGCTACACTATTAGAGCTAGTTGTATCAGTGCGTTGTTTGATGTTAATTTCAGTATCAAGATACCCTTTTTTAATATAATAATTTTCTATTTTATTAGTAATTCTTATTAGTAAATAGTCAGTAACAATGTCTCCTCTCGAAATATTGATTTCTTCCCGAATATTATCAGCTTCGGAGCGTTTAATTCCTTTAAAAGAGAATTTTGCTAAACGTGGACGTTCTTTTAATTCAATTTGCAAATAAATAAATTGATCGTCCATCACTGAACCGCTAATAATTACATCAGAAAAGAAACCTTGTTTCCATAACTTTTTAATTGCATTTGAGACTTCTTCACCCGGAATTGAAATTATATCACCCACTTGTAATCCCGAAAGCATAATTAAAACATTATCATCCAAATATTGTACACCTGAAACAGATATACCTGCTATTTCATATTTTTTAGGTTTTGAATAATCTGTCTCAAATTGCCCGTCACCTATCGAAATTTGTGCAAATAAGTTGGTACTAAAAAATACTATTATAAGTATTGTAAGATATCGAAATTTCATTTTATTTCTTAATATTAATTTGTTCGGAAATCATACCAAAACGTCTTTCACGTTTTTGATAATCTAAAATTGCCTCGTATAAATCATCTTTTCTGAAATCAGGCCAAAGTTTAAGTGTAAAATACAACTCTGTATAAGCTATTTGCCATAATAAAAAATTACTTACTCTAAATTCACCACTTGTTCTTATCAATAATTCCGGATCGGGGAATTTGGAGGTTGTTAAAAAAGATGAAAATAATTTTTGATCAATTTCTTCACTTGAGATTTCGTTGTTTGAAATTTTTTCAGAGATTTTTTTTACCGTATCAACAATTTCCCATCTTGAGCTATAACTTAATGCTAAAATTAAAGTCATTCGGTCATTATTTTTTGTACTCTCAATGGCTTCAAGTAATTTTGAATAACTCTTTTTCGGTAAATTTGTCAGATCGCCAATTGCTTCAAGCCTGATATTGTTTTTGTTTAACGTTTTTATTTCATTTTCAATAGTATGAACAAGTAGAGTCATTAAGGCATCAACTTCTTTTTTCGGCCGGTTCCAGTTTTCAGTTGAAAATGCATAAAGTGTTAAATATTTAATTCCTATTTCTGCAGCAGCTTCAGTAGTTTCCCTAACCGATTTTACACCATTTTGATGGCCGAAAATCCGCATTTTCCCATGCTTTTTCGCCCATCTTCCATTGCCATCCATTATAATGGCAATATGTTCAGGTAGGTCATTTACATCAATTTCTTTCTTAAAATCCATATTCATTAATTCTTTTCAGAAATGCCGGCAAATATATAAAACTTATTCATAATTAATAGTCATTCCTTTTCTGAAAATCGCTACAGCCCTTCTGTTGGCTAAGATTTATTTTGTAAGTAATTGTAAATCCGGCAAAGGCAACCCAATCATTATTTTCTGAATTTCCTCTTTGCATTAAGGGATCATGTGTCAATGCAGGGTCTGATAAATATTCTGTCGGTTCATCAGGATTAATCGTTGAGCCAATTATATAATAAGTTGTGCTTACATCATCGATATAATCGGTAAATGATTTTCTGATTCCCCATTCAAAACCAATGCCAATTTTGTTTGAAAGGCTATATTTTACTCCAATTCCAAAAGGTATTGTAAAAGATGATAATGAGTAAGGTGTTCGATCTTTAAACAATTTTGTTGTATCGAGTTGGCCTTCAGTTCCAATTGGCTGCAGCTTGATTCCATCAGCTTTCGGATTAAATAACACAACTGACAGTCCGGCAAAGAAATATGGAGTAACAAAATTATTTCTGCTACCTGTAAAGTAATCAAAGAAATTAAATTCAAACTGTGCACCAATATCAGTTATTCCTGATTCAAATTTTAATTGCCTTGATTCTCTAAATTTTGCAATTGCATCATCTCCTGCAACTTTTCCATGTAAGGCATTGAATCTTAACGCCAAACGATCGTTAATTACATATCTCGCTATGATTCCGTATGCTGGTTTTGTTAATAAAAAATGTTTTCCGGGATTTAAATCTCCAATATAATAAGACCCTCCTCCGAAAGCACCAAATTCAATTGTTTGTGAAAACAAATTACTCATTGAGAATAATGAGAAAAGTATTAGAAAAATGATTTTTTTCATTAAATATATATACAGGATTTTAAGACTTCAGAATTGTTTTTGGAATATTATGTTAGTTTAATTTGATTTATAAATCAGTTTCTTATATCGGCTCCCCACAATAGCTTATTTTGTATTGTGTGAAAAAAATGTTGGTTTTTCATCTTCAATAAATTAATTCCAAATTTTTCTTTTTTTATTAATAATTCTGTTGACGAATCAACAGTTTCTGACCTTGAATCAAGACAGACAACATATTTTTCATTTCGTCCCCTAAGCTTGATCCTTATTTTACAGCTGTCAGGTATAACGATAGGCCTTACAGTTAAATTGTGTGTTGCAATAGGAGTAATCAGGAAATTTTCTGAGCCAGGTGTTACTATTGGCCCTCCGCAACTTAGAGAATATGCAGTGGAACCTGTTGGTGTTGCAATAATAAGGCCGTCAGCCCAATAAGAGTTTAATAATATCCCATCAATAAAAACATCAATAACACTTAATGAGCTTGAATCCTTTCCTTTAATAGAAAATTCATTTAGGCAATAATTTATATTGCCAAATATATTGTCTTTAGTCTCAAGATGAATTAATGTCCTTTTATCTATTAAATATTCATTATTAATGATACTATCAATAGCCGGTAAAATTTCATCTTTTGCAATACTTGACAAAAATCCAAGCCTGCCTATATTTATTCCTATAATGGGGATACCGGAATCTCTTACTAAAGTTACAGTATGCAATAAGGTTCCATCTCCACCTATAGAAATAAGGTAATTAACGCTATCTTTAATTTCCTCATAACTATTAAAAAGAGCGACCTCGCCGTTGAATTTAACTTTATTTTTTAATAGCTTATAAAATGGTTCATAAACTATTAGTTTACAATTTATTGAGTTTAATTTTGCAATTAATTGATTAATATATTTCAATGACTCATCACTGAAAGTTTTTCCGAAAATTGCTATGTACATACCCTAAATAATATCAAAAATTTTGAAATAAAATTGATACAAGAATACAAAATTTAAATTTATGATTTTAAAAAATTAACATATTTTATGATACATAAATTAAATAGGTGCTCTGAAGTGAACAAAAAAACCTTTTTCTCCAATTCTATTTATTGAAAATTCCAGTCTGATTACGACGTCATAGTATGTAACAAAGTCTAAACCAACTCCATATCCAACAAGCAATTCATTTGATAGACTATTGTTTTTAAAAAACTGATTATCTTCAACAAATGCCAAATCTGTAAATAAGTTAAGGTAAAATGAATAATAAACTTTATTAAACTTTTGTGTTTTAATAAAATTTAAGGTAGTTACTTTTTTTGATAATAACTCATATTTTAAATTGGTTTTGAGTAGGCCAAAATTTTGACCATCAACAACATAAAATTCGTATCCTCTAACAAAATCACGTTCATAACCAAGTCCCCTTTGGATAAAATAAGGTTGAAATGCCTTTGATGAAAATTTTGCAGTTATTCCACTCGCATAATAAAATCGATTACTTAATTTCCAAAACTTCCTGAATGTGCTTAGAAGTGAGAACAAATCTATACCATCAAAAAGACCTAATCCTGTTTTTTTTGCTACAATATCAAAATAATAACCATTAAGCGGGTAGTGCTTATAATCTCGAAAATCGCTCTTATATTTATAAATTAACGATAAAAAGTTAATTTCTGTCTGATTATTATAAGAATAATCCGGTGATATTTTTAACAAAGTGTCAGCAAATTTATAATCGGAAAAACTAAAACTTAAATAATGTGTGTTATGAATACATTTTCGATGTATTAATGAAAAACTTGAAAAGAATTCTTTTTTTGGGTAAATGTTTTCATCTTTAAAGAAATGTAATGTGTCATTAATAGTACTGACCGGAATTTCATGGCTTTGTGAATATCCGGCATCAATTGCAATACCAAGAGTTTGCTTTTTATTAATATATGGTGCTTCATAAAATATAACATATCTCTGCTCATAACCAAATCGTAACAGAAATTTTAAAGTCTCATTTCTACCTCTGAAATTCTCCTGAACAAGATATAAACCATAATTTAATTTTGAAAAATCGCTGTCTTTTAACCATGAATTAAAATTTCTGTCGGCGAATTCAAACACAGGGAAAGGCCACAAATACCATCTCTCTATTACATTAATTTTAATATTTAGAAAATAACCGTAAACAATATTTGTATCGATTGTAACAAAATTAAATAAAGAAGTGTTGAATATATTTTCGTAACTTTCTTTCAGTGATTTGCTAATATTATTTTTGAAAACAGTATCTCCATGATGAAATAAAAGTTCACGCGTTATTATATAAGGTTTTGTTTTTTTATTACCACTGATTTCTATTTTATTAATAATGAAATATTCCGATCTGTTCAATGTATCTGACGGTAGTAAGGAGTCATTTTCATAATAAATAAAATCCGCATCTGTCGTGATTGAAAATAATTTTGCTGAAATAAATAATAAAAGTAAAACGGAAAAAAACTTCATCTATACATTTAAATACCTCATTAAAGAATCGTATCTGTCTTTTAAATTATCGAAAGGCTCAACCTCCGAAAAAGATGATTTAATAGCGTAATTATATCTTGTAAAGGTTTGTAAAATCTGGCTAATATCAATTTTATTTATTTTTATTGTTACTTCTAATTTTGTGGAATCAGGTTTTGAGCTAACGAATAAACTTAAAATTTTTGCATTATTCGATTCAACTATTTGAGCAATTTGAGTTAATAGATAATCTCGATTACTTATTTCAAGAACTATAACTCCACCCGGGATTTCAATCGAAAATAATGAGGAAAAAGCAAAAATCAATTTATCTAAAGTTATGGAACCAAAATAATGATTTTTTAAATCAAGTACAGGTATAAGAGAAAGCTTTAAGGATGAAGCCAATTTAACAATCTCAAATACGTGTTGATCTTCGAAACAGAAAGCATTGGAATCTGCCAGTGAAAGTGAATGATTTCCAATAGGTTCATTAATCATGTCTTGATTAAAAATGTCGGAATATGAAATCAAACCCAGGAATTCAATATTATTCACGATAGGCAAGTGTGAAACTTTATATTCATCCATCAATTCAAGAGCAAATGATGCTTTATCAGAAGTTTTTAATGGTGCTATGGTGTTATTAATAATTTCTTTTGCAATCATTTGTCATAACTATTTCATTGAAGTTTAAGTTTCTTGAATTTTTATGTTATATTAAAATCAAATTAAATTTACCATTATCAATATTACATTTTGAAAGACAAAGATATTATAAAATCATTTGGCTAGGAATTTAATCCCATTCTTTTTCTTCGAAGTATTCATCGTTAAAAATACTTATATAATTATTATAACGTGATTGGCTTATTTCTCCATTTTTTAAAGCTTCTAAAACCGCACAACCCGGCTCATGAATATGTGTACAATTGTTGAAACGACAATTCATCATTATTTCTCTCATTTCCGGAAAACGTTCAGAGACTTCAGTATTTTTGAAATCAAGCAAACCAAATTCTTTTACACCCGGTGTATCAATAATAAATCCTCCAAAAGATAATTGGTACATTTCTGTATAAGTTGTTGCATGTTGTCCCTTTTCGTGGTAAGCAGAAATCTCTTTGGTTTTTAAATTTAATCCGGGTTCAATAGCATTGATTAGGGCAGACTTACCAACTCCGGAATGGCC
Organism: uncultured Bacteroidales bacterium; assembly: GCA_964462015.1. Classification (GTDB taxonomy): domain Bacteria; phylum Bacteroidota; class Bacteroidia; order Bacteroidales; family JAEINX01; genus JAEINX01. Next base: position 155,521 of record CAYWXI010000001.1, read on the forward strand.
TGCAAAAAGATTAATTTTATTTGTTAATAATCCCCTGAGTTCTTCAATATGGTAATTTTCATAAACTGAAATACCTAGACATTTATAACCTGCTTTCTCATAAATTCGGACAATTTCATCATGTTTAAGTTTAAGTTTTTCATCATAAATATCCAATTTATTAAAAACAATGATTGCCGGAATATGATATGCTTCCGCGGTTACAAGAAACCGATCAATAAATCCTGTTGAAGTTCTTGGTTTTGCAAGGCTTACAACCAGCAAAACCTGATCAATATTTGCAGCAATAATATGAGAAACTTTTGACAGATTTGTTGCACGACGAATTATATAATTATGCCTGTCAAGAATTTTTGTGATAAATCCAAATTTCTTGTCTTGTAAATGCTTAAAAACCACTCTGTCGCCTACTGCAACCGGACTGGTTGTTTTAATCCCCTTAATTCTAAAAGTACCTTTTAGTTTACATTTGGTCTTTGTACCATCGTTTTGAAGTACAAGATACCAACTCCCTGTTGATTTTATTACTAATCCTTCCAAAAAAAAATATTAAAGACTACTTAAAACTATAATGTTTTTTTATATCTTTTTTAATATTCCAAATACATTTCAAACCACTTTTAAAGGTTACAAAGTCACCGGGCCTTATAATGAATTTTCCTTTTGAAGTTTCAACCTCTACTTCTCCTTCAAGAATCAGGCATTCTTCATCGGTATCATATTGCCAATCAAATCTTGAAACCTCTTTTTCCCATATTGGCCATGAATAAATGTCCAATTCTTTAATTTCACTTTCAGACAACTTTTTTATTACAACTTTTGACATATTATAAAATGTTAATAAAAATTATAAAAAATATTGACTAAAATTACAAACATTTATTATATTTGACCAATAAAAAAGACAATAATTATGGATTTTGTTCATTATTTAACAATTTTTCTGGCACCTTTACTTTCATTATTGTTTTATTTGTTTCTAAAATACAAATATCCTGATGGTAGTTTTTCATTGGTTATTAAATCATTTCTCTTTGGAATACTTTGTGTATCATTAGTTTTACTCGCTGAAAGTATAGCCGAAAATTATGGTTGGAATAATTTAAAAAACCTTAGAAGGGTTGCATTTTATTCTCTTATAATTATGGGATTTTCTGCCGAGTTAGGAAAATTTATTGTTTTACGATATTTTATTTTACCTAAGGATATTTGTAAAGGCCCAACAGATGCGATTATTTACTCAGTAATAATATCTTTGGGTTATATATGTGTTTGGAGTATTCTATATTTATTTGATATTATTGATCTTCAATTTGATCTTTTATATGCTTTTATAATAATTCCGGCAAATATTATTTTTGCAGTGATAATGGGTTTCTTTGTAGGGTTGGGAAAAGTAAGAAAAAACCGCTTTATTGATTCAATGACAGCATTGTTTGCTGCCACTTTTTTTCATGGTGTTTTTAATTTTTGTTACCTCACATCTGACACACTTCTATTAATTTTGATATCAATCGGAATGTCAGCTATTGCAATAGCATTAGGAGTTAAATCGTTATATGTAAAGATTGAAAAAACAAGTGTTTAGCTAAGACGATAAATTTTTCCTGGAAGGCTGATAATAATTCCTTCAAATTCCATATTAAGTAAAGCTGCCGCTACTTTACTCATACTCAAGTCTGAAGTAAAACGCAAAGTGTCAATATCCATTTCTTTTTTTTCTTTTAAAATATTAAGTAATATTTCCTCATCCTTTGATAATTTTACGAATAGTTTTTTTTGCTTTGGAGTTGCAATTTTTATTTCGTTTTCCCAACCCATAATATATTTTAAATCATCCGCAGATTGAATAAGTGCAGCTTTATTGGTTTTTATCAAATTATTACATCCTTCAGATAATTTTTCGCCAAGATTTCCCGGAACTGCAAAAACATCTCTGTTATATGAATTGGCAATATTTGCTGTAATTAATGCACCTCCCTTTTTGCCTGATTCTATAACGATTACAGCATCAGATAAACCGGCAACAATTCGATTTCTTTTTGGAAAATTTTCTCTGTCAGGTTTTGATTTGCTCATAAATTCAGTAAGTAATCCACCGTTTGTAAGTAGCTTTTTTGATAAAGTTTTATTTTGTTGCGGATAAATTGTATCCAGGCCATGAGCTAAAACAGCAATTGTTTTTATCCCGTTTTTCAAAGAAGCCTTATGGGCACAAGTATCTATTCCATAAGCTAAGCCGCTGACAACAAGTGCATTCATCGAGTGTAAATCATCTATGATTTCTTCACAAACACTTCTTCCGTAGGTGCTTGCATTCCTTGTTCCTACAATACTGACAATCTTTTCGGAATTTAAATTTGCATTACCTTTATAATAAAGCAAAATCGGACTATCGACACAATGAGTTAAACGTGTAGGATAATTATTGTCGAGATAAAAAAGAGGAGTAATTCTGTATTTATTAATAAATTCCAACTCTTCTTCAGCTCTTAATAAAATTTCAGAATTTTTAAGAGAGTTAACTACCGATTGTCCGATACCAGGTATTTTTAGCAAGTTTTGTTTTTTTTCCTTAAAAACAGCTTCAACTCCACCACAATATGCTACAAGCTTTTTACCGTTTACATCACCTACACCCGGGATAAGTGTCAAACCTATTTTATAGAGCATCAATTATTAAGAATTTTAAATTATACTCAAAAATACACTATTTATTAATATTTTTGTAAAAAGAAATACATTTTTTTGAAACGGAAAAAAAATATTTTGATTTGCCCGCTTGACTGGGGATTAGGCCATACTACCCGTTGTGTGCCTTTGATCAAGGAATTTATTTCTCAAAATGCAAATGTAATTATAGCAGCTGATAAACTTCCCTTAGCATTTTTGAAAGAAACTTTTCCCGAATTAAATTTTATTAAATTCCGCGGATATAATATTCATTATCCTAAAAGCGGAAGAATGTCTCTGAAAATGATAACATTACTTCCAAGATTGTTTTTCAGGATTATAACGGAGCATTTTGAAGTAAAAAAAATTATTAAAGATTATGATATCGATTTACTCATTTCTGATAATAGGTTTGGATTATGGAATAAAAATATTCCAAGTGTTTATATTTCTCACCAAATAATGATTAAAACACCAAAATATCTAAAGTTTTTAGAAGGGGCTCTTTATCGAATTAATATTTTCATTATTAGAAAATATAAACAATGTTTGATACCTGATTTTGAAGGTAGTGAGAATCTTTCCGGAGATCTTTCACATAAATACCCTGCTCCTCCCAATTCGGAATTTATCGGGCCTCTTTCACGTTTTACGTTGCCGGAAATTAGTCAACCTCATCATGATTTTAAATATGATATTCTCGCAATTATTTCAGGCCCCGAACCTCAAAGAACGATCCTTGAAAATATTCTACTTTCTCAATTAAAATCATCCGAAAAGAAAGCAATCGTCGTAAGGGGTATTACCGACAAAATGGAACATTATCAACTAAGAAAAGATTGTGAAGTATTCACTCATCTTCCAACCGGGCTATTAAGGAAATATATTCTTCAATCTGAAATAATTATTGCCCGTTCAGGCCATACTACAATTATGGATATTTCAGCTCTGAACAAAAATGCAATTTTTATTCCAACTCCAGGCCAGACTGAACACGAATATCTTGCTGAATATTTTTTTAATAAAAAGTATTTCTTTTTCTCGAAACAAAATGATTTTGATTTAAATATTGCATTAGAAAAAGCAAAGGATTTTAAAGGAATACATTTAGCAAATGATCCGGAAAAGATTGAAAAAATCGTTAGAACAATTTTAGAATTAGTATCTTACATTTAATCTTCTTGTATTTTTTCATACGGATTCCCATTAGGTCATTTGCAGAATATTTTATTTTATAATTTCTTTTGACGCTTATTTGCTTTGATTTTTTTTGATTATTCAACAAAACGTTATTGAGAAAGAAACGTAGTTTTTTTCTGTCATAAACAATCTGTGTTGATCTGCGTCCGAATTATTCCGGCTTGTCTATGTTGCGATTATTTTCTTATAAAACTTTGTTTATTTAACAAAGCTTATGTTGTAAAAAATTATATATCAAAAGATTATCTGCATAAAAAAAATCAGTGTTAATCAGTTTAATCTGTGTCATCAGTGTTCTGTTTTTTTGCAGCGAAGCTGCGATATGAATTAGTAATTCAAAAATCTAAATTCTCAAATATTAATTTCTTACTTTTGCGAAAAAAAATTAAATGCTTACATTATATATTACATGGAATCCTGATCCTGAAATTTTTCATATTGGCAGTTTGTCAATCAGGTGGTACGGAGTACTTTTTGCTTTATCGTTTTTTTGCGGTTATTTGCTTATAACCCGGTTTTTCAAGAAAGAGAACGTGCCCGTAAAACTTGTTGATGAACTAACAACATATATGGTAATTGGAACCATAATTGGTGCCCGCCTGGGCCATTGTCTTTTTTATGAACCCGAATGGTATTTGACTCATCCAATTGATATTCTGAAAATTTGGGAAGGTGGGTTGGCCAGCCATGGAGCAGCCGTTGGAATATTGCTAGCAATTTTTATTTTTTCAATAAAGATAAAAAGAAATTTTCTTTGGTTAATGGATAGAGTTGTTATTCCGGTTGCTTTAGCAGGATTTTTTATCAGAACCGGTAATTTAATTAATTCTGAAATCGTCGGTAAACCCTGCGATTTGCCATGGGCATTTCTTTTTTTAAATGCATCGAATCCTCAATTTGCAATTGACCTGCGACATCCTGCACAGGTTTATGAAGCATTATCTTATTTGATGATTTTCTTTATTTTAATAATTTATTATTATAAGAAAGATGGCTCACCAAAAGAAGGAAAGCTATTCGGAATGTTTATGGTTTTAGTTTTTGGAGTTCGGATACTAATTGAATTTGTGAAAGAACCACAGGTGGGTTTTGAAAAAACAATGCTATTAAATATGGGTCAATTATTAAGTATTCCGTTTATTCTTCTGGGCTTAATTCTTATATTTCGGAAAGAAAAACCACAAAAAATCCACGAATAATTGTTTCCGATTACTGATTTCCGATTACTGATTACCGATTACCCTCCCGGGTTTTCTAAAAAAAAAAGGGCGAATCCGAATAATTCACCCCTTTTCTGAAATATTATTTTGCTTTTAAAAATTTACTATTTAGATACTCTTTCAAGCCATTTTAGCATAATCAACATTGATGTCATAGAAACGAGGCAAACTACTACAAATACTCCCCAGGTTGCCCATAAAGGAATATTTGTGTAAAAGATGGCACCAAATAATAATAACTGGTTGCCAAGGGCAGTAGCACCAAGCCAACCACCTTGCATAAGACCCTGGTATTGTGGTGGAGCAACTTTTGAAACAAATGCAATTCCAAGTGGACTGATAAATAACTCTGCAACCGTTAATATAAAATATGTACCTAACAATAAGAGAGGAGTAACTTTTTGAATATCATCTAACGGTGTACCACCCATATCAGGACTTATGCTGGAATATAAAGGAAGCCCTAATGATCCTACCGACATCAGAACAAACCCCAATGCTGCTATAAACATACCAATAGCTATTTTTTTAGGCGTTGAAGGTTCGATACCCTTGTTCTTTAGCCAACCAAATAAGCCAACAATAATAGGTGTTAAGAATACAACAAAGAACGGATTCATTGCCTGGAATGACTCTACTGATAATTTTAATCCGGCAAAATTCAATAATGTATAATCGCGGGCAAAGAATGTAAGTGTTAATCCATTTTGATGGAAAGAGAACCAGAAGAAAATTACTACACCATAAACAGCCAACAGTGCATATATTCGTTGCCTAACTTCTTTGATGTCCATTTTTTTAATTTCCTGTACATTGCCTTTATCGTCTTTTTTTACAGCAACAACACCCGGATCTGGGAAACGTTTTTTGTTAAACAAATAAATCACAAAGGAAATAGCCATTGCGATAATCGCTACACCAAATGCATAATGAAATCCTTCAGTAAAAACATTAAGATAATTGTTGGAAAAAGCAGTTAGGTCAGTCTGTGTTCCACTTATAGTGGCTTCACTAGCCCATTTTTGCAGCTTTTCAACTGAATCGGCTGAAATATTGCCATTAAGCTGAGAATGGCAAAGAGCAGGCAGGTCAGCGTTATAGAGGAAATTATTTTGTTTTAACCACCATGTCCTGATGCCTGGTGCAATGAAAGGAGCAACAACAGCACCTACATTGATAAACATATAAAAAATCTGAAATCCGGCACCTCTTTTTTCATCACTGTAATTACCTTTATCGTACATCTGCCCAACCAAAGCCTGTAGATTACCTTTAAATAAACCGTTACCAAAAGCAATTACGAATAATCCAATTAAAGTAAGCGTAAGGTACAAGGTCATATTTGGAACAGGGGTAGGTGTTGGAATGGCCATAAGCAAATAACCCAGTGACATTACAATTAACCCCATCATTATGGTTCCTTTAAAGTTCTTGGTTTTGTCGGCAATAATACCACCGACTAAGGACAAAATATAAATTAGAGCATAAAAAGTTGCGTAAATGTAGCCTGTAGTAGTTACATCCAGACCAAATTTTGACACAATAAACAATGACAGAATGGCCATCATAGTATAAAAACCAAAGCGTTCACCCATATTTGCAAGTGCCGCCGCTATCAATCCTTTCGGATGTCCTTTAAACATAATTTTAAGTTTTGTTATTAATAAGTTTGTAAATTAATTCAATTTTCAAAAAAAATTAGTTGCAAAAATAATTAAAAAACTCACTTTTACAAATTTTAAAATAATTCAATAGAAACTGTAATATTTTTATTATTGTTTCGTCTTAGAAATAATGACCATTGAAAAATTTAAAATAGAAGTGTTACCGATTAAGAATAAACTATACAGGTTGGCAAAACGACTTTTAATTTCTACTGAAGAAGCAGAAGATACTGTTCAGGAAGTGTTTTTAAGGCTATGGTCGAAAAAAGAAAATTTAGAACAAATTAGAAGTATTGAAGGTTTTGCAATGGTTATGACAAAAAATTTATGTCTTGATAAATTGAAATCAAAACGACGGAATACCGAAGAATTATCAGATAAAGGGTTGAATGTAGTTCATAAAACACCGTATAATCAAATTGAGATGGATGATAGTATCAACAGAATTAATAAAATAATAATGCAACTACCCGACCAACAAAAAGTCATTATTCATCTTCGTGATGTTGAAGGCTATGAATTTGAGGAAATTGCAGAAGTTACAGGTTTGACTATTAATACTATAAGAGTTAATTTATCAAGAGCAAGAAAAAAAGTAAAAGAAACAGTTTTAAAAGAAGAGAGCTATGAATTTTCAAGAAATTGAAAAACTATTAAACAAATATTTTGAAGGGGAAACTTCAATAAATGAAGAAAATCAATTAAAAGAATATTTTAATAAAGATTTTCTTCCTCCTAACCTTAAACCTTTTAAGGAGCAGTTTCAGTATTTTTCGAATGCGAGAAATGAAGAAATTACCGATCCTGACTTTGATCAGATGATTTTAAACGAAATAGGTGAAAGAAAGTTGTTTTCTGTTGATGGTAAGAGAAAATATCTAACCTATTCACTTATAGGAATAGCCGCAAGTATTATTATTATTTTCGGGTTTTTCTTCAAATCTCCATTAGATAATCTTGATGATAAAAATTTTGCTTTCGCAAATACGTTTACCGATCCCGAAAAAGCATTCACTGAAACTCAAAGAATTTTAAAATACATTTCCAATAAATTTAATTCAGGTGTTGAGCCTTTAAATAATATTTCAAAATTTGATGAAGGCGTACAAAATTTAAACAAAATGGCTTCATTCAATGAAGGAATGGATGAAATGATTAAAATATCAAAATTTTACGAATATAAACAATTAATTTCAAATCAATCTGTTGACACGATACAGAATATAAAAAACAATAAGCTATGAAAAAAATGATTTTAAGTTTAGTAATGGTAGCATTCTTAAGTTTTCCACTTATATCGAATGCTCAAAACAGCGCAATAAATAAGCTATATGAAAAGTACTCAGGCAGAGATGGATTCACATCAATTGTAATCAATAAAAATATGTTTGAACTATTCTCAAGTATTGAAACTGACGAAGATAATAAGGATTTTAAGAAAGCTATTAGTGGCCTGATTGAAATAAAAATTCTTGCTTCTGAAAATAATAGTTTTGATGGGAATTTTTATGATGTCATAATGAATGAATTACCTATGGAAGAATATACCGAATTGATGGCTATTCAATCGAAGGGACAGGATATTAAGTTTCTAATTAAAAAGGAAAAAGATGGGAAAATTAGTGAGTTACTAATGATTTCGGGAGGTACAGGTGATGATAATGCTTTGATCAGTATAATTGGTGACATTGACATGAATACTATTTCGAAATTATCAAAAACTATGGGTGTTGCCGGTTTGGAGAATTTAAATAATCTTGATAAAGATGATGATAAGGATGATGATTCTGAAAATTAGTTATTAAATGAAGTATGAAATCCTTACGGACGTCTTTCAGCCGTTGGAAATTAGAAATTTGGAAAAAGATCTAATTTCTGCATCAATAATTTTAGAATGCAATTAAATATAAATGTTTGAACTACAAAAATAAAAACACATGAAGAAATCAATAATATTTATAATTGGGTTTTGTTTCTTTCTGCCGGTATTTTTAATGTCGCAAAAAACACCTGCTACAAAATTGTTTAACAAATACAAAAACAATGAAGCTGTCAATTCGATGATTATTTCAACTGATGCATTTGAAATTAATCCGGGAACTGACGAAAAGATAAACAAATTGAAACTTCTTTCGGAGCAGATCGAAAAAATTTATATATTAAATTTTGACCCCGACAATTCTTCCTCTCAGGAAATCAATAGTTTTAATGAGAAATTTAAGAAAGTTGTTAAAGAGAAAAGGTATGAGGAATTGTTTAGTTTAAATGTGGATGACGGAGTAAAGATCTCAGCATATATTGTTAAAGGCCATGGTAATAAAATCAAAGAATCTGTTTTTTTTATTAATTCGGATGAAAGAACGATGATGGTAGTTGCTACCGGAGAGATTGATTTGAACCAGGTAATGGAATTATCCTCAGAGTTTTCAGGTTTAATGAAACAAAAGAAACATGTTTCATCAAAATGTAAAAGTGGAGAATGATTTTATCGAAGGAATTAAACTCATTGAAATCGAATCCATCTATACAGATACAGAAATACTTACTTCGTTTCGTTTGCTTAGCTTCGGACGGATAAGTTTTATAAATAACAAAGGATTTTACGATATTGATAATAATAAATTTATCAATTGAGATTTTTGTAAATCTATTTTCCAAGGTTTAAATAAAAAAAAGGTGTCATGTTTTTAAACTTGACACCTTTTTTATTGTATATGAATATTATTATAATTTCCGTTTCACTTCAACTTCTTCATAACCTTCAATAATATCACCAACTTTAATATCATTGAAATTTTCAATATTTAAACCACATTCAAATCCGGTCGAAACTTCCTTAGCATCATCTTTAAATCTTTTTAATGACCCTAAATTTCCGGTGTAAACTACAATTCCATCTCTGATCACACGAATTTTTGTGTTTCGGGTAATTTTTCCATCTAATACCATGCAGCCGGCAATTGTACCAACTTTCGATATTTTGAAAATCTCACGTATTTCAACATTAGAGGTAATTTTTTCTTCAATATCTGGTGCTAACATACCTTCAATTGCTGCTTTAATTTCTTCGATTGCTTGATAAATAATTGAGTACAAACGAATATCTATTTGTTCTTTCTCAGCCAATTTGCGAGCACCAATCGAAGGACGTACCTGGAATCCTACAATAATTGCATTTGAAGCAGATGCTAGTAAAACATCTGTTTCTGTAACTTGTCCTACAGATTTGTGGATAATATTAACCTGCACATGCTCATTAGATAATTTTAATAAGGAATCTGATAAAGCTTCAATCGAACCATCTACATCACCTTTAACAATAATATTTAATTCTTTAAAATCACCAATCGCAATTCTACGTCCGATTTCATCGAGCGTAATATGTTTTTGTGTTCTGAGGCCTTGCTCTCTTTGAAGCTGCAATCGCTTGGTTGCTATTGTTTTTGCTTCTTTTTCATCTTTCATTACATTGAATTCATCACCGGCCTGAGGTGCTCCGTTAAGTCCTAATAATAATAAAGGAGTTGAAGGCCCGGCTTCTTTAATCAATGTGTTTCTTTCGTTGTACATTGCCTTAACTTTTCCGATACATGAACCGGCCAGTACAATGTCACCAACTTTAAGAGTACCGTTCTGCACCAATAATTTTGTAACATATCCCCGACCTTTATCAAGAGCAGATTCTATAACCGTTCCTGAAGCTTTTTTTATCGGATTTCCTTTAAGTTCAAGCATCTCGGCTTCGAGTAAAACTTTGTCAATTAACTCTCTGATATTATTACCTTTTTTTGCTGAGATATCCTGGCTTTGAAATTTTCCTCCCCAATCTTCAACTAAAATATTCATTTGTGCCAATTCTTCCTTGATTTTTTCAGGATTAGCATTCGCCTTATCAATTTTATTTATTGCAAAAACCATTGGAACACCTGCTGCCTGAGCATGATTTATTGCTTCTTTAGTTTGAGGCATAACGTTATCATCAGCAGCAATAATAATAATTGCAATATCGGTTACTTTTGCACCACGAGCACGCATCGCTGTAAAAGCTTCGTGGCCCGGAGTATCCAGAAAAGTGATTTTTCTACCATCATCGAGTGTAACTTCATAGGCTCCAATATGCTGGGTGATACCACCAGCCTCACCTGCAATAACATTTGATTTCCTGATATGATCAAGTAATAAAGTTTTTCCATGATCAACATGTCCCATAACCGTAATAACCGGTGGCCTGGAGACAAGGTCTTCAGAATCATCTTCTTCTTGTTCAGTACCACTAATTGCTTCCTGAACATCAATGCTTACAAATTCAACTTTATAACCAAATTCTTCAGAAACAAGACTTAAGGTTTCAGCATCCAAACGTTGATTGATAGAAACAAAGATGCCTAATGTCATACAAGTTGCAATTACCTGATTAACCGGCTCATTGATCATAGCAGCAAGTTCATTTGCAGTAACAAACTCAGTTACTTTGATAACTTTTTTGTCGGCTTCTAATTTTATTTGTTCTTCAATTCTTTGCTTGCTCTGAGACTCACGTTTTTGCCTTCTGTGTTTTGAACCTTTTGATTTTCCGGAAGGAGTCAATCGTGCCAGTGTTTCTTTTATTTGTTTTTGTACTTCTTCTTCTGTAAGCTCTACTTTACGAATTTCTTTCTTCGATTTAGCCCCTTTTTGGAATCTGGGTTTTTGTTTTTCAGCTTGAATCTTTTGTCCGGTTTCGGCACCTGTTTTATGAATTCTTTTACGCTTTTTCTTTTTTGCAGCAACTTTTTCATCTGCTGATGAAGCAACCGGTTTTTTCTCTATCTTTTTAAAAGGCTTTTTCTCAGTTTTTTTCTCAGGTTTCTTAGCTCCTTTTTTCTCGTGTTTTATCTTTTCAGGGAGAGTGATTTTATCAAGAATTTTTGGCCCGCTTAATTTTTTAAATTCTGTTGGAATGAAATTCTCCGGTAATTTTTCTAATACTTCTTGAACTTCTTCAACGCTTTTAGTTAATTCTTCTTTGGGCTTTTCAGAAACTTCAGGTAAAGTTTCAAGTGTTTTTTCTTTAACACTTTCTTTTTTCGTAGCATCAGGTTTTTTAGTATCCGGTTTGCTTTTCTGTTTTATCTCTTTTGTAGTAACTTTCTTTTCAACTTCTTCTTTTTTGCTTTTTGCTAACTTAGGTTCAGCTTTTTTGATATCAGCTTTTTCTTCTTTTTCCTTCTTGATACCTTCTTTTATAGCCTTTTTAGCTTCATCTTTTTTCTGTGTTTTTGGTTTTCTTGGAGTTTTGGGTTTTGGAGTTGTTTTTTCAATGTCAATTTTTCCAAGAATTTTCAAACCTTTTGTTTTCTCTTTCTCTGGTTGTTTTGGTTCTTCAGGCTTAACCTCCTCTTTTTCCTCCGAAACATCTTTTGGTTCAGGTTTTGATTCAGGTTTTGGTTCAGGTTTTGATTCTATAGATATTTCTTCAATGGGTTCAGTTTTCGGTTCTTCCTTTTCAGGGATTTCCGAAACAGGAACTTTTTCTTCAGTTTTAACAATATCTTCTTTTTTAAGATCTTTAGCTTCCGGTTTATCAATAGAAATTTCAGTATCTTCTGTGATGATTTCAGGCTCAACTTCTTCCTTTTTTACTTCAGCTACTATTTCTTTTATGTCTTCTTGCAGTTCGCTTTTGTCATCGGCTTTTATTTCTTCCTTGAAACCACTGGCAACATTTTTAATAATGAATTCTTCAGGCTCAAATTCATATTCCTGCTCCGGTTTTCCAATTACTTCATCTTCTATCGAAATAGTTTCATGTGATGAATAATCAATTCCGATTTTCAGGGATTCCTGTTTTACTGCTTTTTCAGATTGAAATTCCAGAACCAATAATTCGTACATATCCACCTGAACTTTCGAATTTGGTTTTGCTTCAATTTCATATCCTTTCTTTGATAGAAACTCGGCTATCGTAGAAATTCCAATATTGAATTCTTTTGCTATTTTGCTAAGTCTTATTGGTTTATTGCCTTCTGCCATTCTAGTTAACTAGTGATTTCTCTTTAATAATTTTTGTAAAAGTAATATTTTTATTCAAATTCAGCTTTAAGTATTTTGAATACCTCTTTAATTGTTTCTTCTTCGAGGTCGGTTCTTGATACTAATTCCTCAATTTCAAGAGCTAAAACACTTTTTGCCGTATCACAACCTACGTTTGTAAACTCATCAATTATCCATTGATCGATTTCATCATTAAATTCATTTAAATCAACATCTTCGTTATCAATTTCAGTGTCACGATAAACATCAATTTCGTAACCTGTCAGTCTTCCGGCTAATTTAATATTAAAACCTCCTTTACCAATTGCGAGCGAAACCTGGTCGGGTTTCATATATACTTCAGCTCTTTTGTTCTCTTCATCCAGAACAACAGAAGACATTTTTGCAGGGCTTAAAGACCTTGAAATATAAAGCGAAACGTTTGTTGTATAATTAATTACATCTATATTTTCGTTTTTCAATTCTCTGACAATTCCATGTATTCGTGATCCTTTCATCCCGACACATGCACCAACAGGATCAATTCTGTCATCATAGGATTCAACTGCAATTTTTGCTCTTTCGCCAGGAACACGAACGATGTTTTTTATTGTTATTAAACCATCAAAAACCTCAGGAACTTCTGACTCAAACAATCTCTCTAAGAAAACAGGTGAAGTTCTTGACAGAATTATCACAGGATTACCGTTTCTTATATCCACTTTCGAAACAACTGCCCTGATTGTATCACCTTTTCGATAAAAGTCGGAAGGAATTTGTTCTGATTTTGGTAATATTAATTCAATGTATTCATCATCTAAAATCAATATTTCTTTTTTCCAGACTTGATATACTTCACCGGTAACTATTTCTCCAACACGATCTTTATATTTAGTAAAAATATTGTCTTTTTCAAATTCCTGGATCTTAGACACTAAATTCTGACGAATTGATAATATTTCTCTTCGTCCAAAGTCAAGCATTTTGATTTCTTCAGATACTTCTTCACCAACTTCAAAATCAGGTTCAATTTTCATTGCTTCCGAGAGTGCAATTTCACAATTATCGTCTTCAACAGCACCGTCTTCAACAATTTCTCTATTTCTCCATATTTCGAGATCACCTTTATCAATATTTACTATAATATCAAAGTTATCTTCAGAGCCATATTTTCTGATAAGCATATTTCTGAAAACATCTTCCAGAATACGCATTAAAGTCTCTCTATCTATATTTTTAAACTCTTTAAATTCAGCAAAGGTTTCAACCAGATTTAAGGTATCCATTTTTTTATTAGTTTTATTTTAAGTTAGATATTATGTGTTTTTAATAATATATTTTCTGTTTCTAATTTTAAAATGAAGCAATAATTTTTGTTTCATTTATATCTGTAAATAAAATATTGATAACTGATTTAACAATTTGATTTTTATTTATTTTTTTTCCTTTTTTATTTACAGGCCTGTTATCTTCTTCTAATTCTAATCCATCTTCATCAACGGACTTTAGAACTCCTGATTTTTTTAAACCATCGTTTAATAATATTTCGACATTTCTTCCAATGTTTTTTACATACTGTCGTTTAAGTATTAATGGTTTTCCAAGGCCTGCTGATGAAACCTGAAGTTCAAAATCTTCAACATCTCTGTCTAAATTCGACTCAATGAAACGGCTAAGCTTCACACAATCTTCAATAGCCACAAAATTATCACTATCAATTTCAACAATAATTTTATTGGAAGGAGTGATTTTTAACTCAACCAGAAATTTTTCTGTTCCTTCTAAATAATTGTTTATTAGTGTTTTAATTTTGTTCTCAATCATCACAAATTTCTCTTTTCAATACAAGAGGGGACGTTTGTCCCCTCTTTATCACCAACTACAAATTTCTTTCCGGCTGCAAAAATACTAAATTTCTTTTATTTACTAATGAAAATCAAAATTTATTTAAAAATTTATTTAAAACTCTCAAGATTCTCATGAAAAATCTCAAGTTTTTGATCCGTAGTAAGATCGTTTCGGTAGTTAAGAATTGCATTAACCCATGTTCCATACATTGAATTAGGTAAAATAATAAAACGTTTACCAAATTCATTTTTAAGGCTGTCGGTAATTTCAAACCTGCGGGAAATATTTTTCTTGTCGAAAATTTCAAGAAAATCACCAAGATTATCACCGATTAATAATATTATTTTGTGCGTTTCTTCAATACTTTGCCTGCGATCTTCTTTACTTGAAGTTGACGTACGCATTAACAAGTGTTTTTTATCGGCAAAAGGAAAACCTTCTTTTATAAGATTTTTTATAGTTGCGTTTTTAAATTTTTCTTTGCGGTTAGTTATATAAAAAACTTCAACACCTTTTGATTCTGCGTAAGATAAAAATTCAACTGCACCATGAATTGCTTTGGCCTGTGCAAGTTCACACCATTCACTCCAGAATTTCGGGTAATTGGTGTTTTCCAAAATTGATTTTGCTTCAAACGGACTGTTATCAAGCACTGTTTCATCAATGTCAACAACTACGGCAAGGGTTTTAGATAGCCCGGCTATTCTTAACTCATTATCAAGCCGAAGAGTAGCAAGATTATAGGCCTGATAGGAAATTGCTCGCATTTCGGCTGCCTTTTGCGTAAATAATGTTGACATTAATAAAATGTCATTGTTTTGAAGATTATTATTATTTTCAACAGCATTTTTCTCCTGCCCGCTGCAATTATAAAATATTGCTAAAAAAAGTAATAGAGTAATAATTTTTTTCATAATCAATGTTTATGTTTCAGGCACAAGATTATTGATTTTTTATAGACTTTACAAATATTTATGAAAATATTTTTTTGTTATGAATTGAATTATTATTCCCTGAGGCGTCCTATTTATTGCCAGAAGAAGTTTTTCAACCAGAGGATTTAAATTTTGTAAAATTATACTTAAACTTAATCATAAGATAGGTATTCAAAACCCTGGTTTCAGTATCCTGTACATAAGTTTCGGTGCTTATTCTATCAATACTGTTATTTTGATTTAGTATGTCATAAATTGAAACTAATAGTTCACATTTTTTGTTTTTAAACAATCTGGTACCAACAGACATGTTCCATAATAGGTAAGAAGTATTAAAGCCTTCACTAAAACCGGTATAAAATTGATGCTGCAACTCTGTTCTATAAGTCAAATTTTCCCAAAAACTCCAATACAATCTTAGCTTGGATGTTTGATTAAAATATTGAGTATTTAAGTTAGCATTCAGAGTATTAAAAGTGTAGTTTATTGCTGATGTTGAATTGACTGTAAAATCAACTCTCTCTGAAATATTGCTACTCAAGCCCGCCCCGATCCCCATTGTTGATGTATTAACCAAATTTAAATTGTTGTTAATAATGCCGGGTGTTCGTCTGAAGTTAGCCATAACATGAAAATTCAGGTTTGACTTTAACTTAAGCACAGGCATTCCATACGTTACTAAACCTTTTAAATTATAGTACCCATCCAGATTTTGAGGTCTGATCAATTGAGATCCAGGCGGCAAAGTAATCCCTTCAGGAGTAACAGTTTCCACATTGACTATGGTAGTATTATTACCTATGAAATCGTTTATATAACTCCCACTCAGCATTGCAAAGAATATTGTGTTTTTATCAGTATTTGTTGAGGAATATTTCGCATATAAATTGTGCTGATGCTGCTGGTCGAGGTGTGCATTTCCTATGCTAAGTTGTAATGGATTGGAGTAGTCAAGTACTTCCTGCAATTGTGATATAGAAGGGGCAGACGTGTTTGCCCGATAAAAAATACGCAGATTTTTCTTTTCTGAGATGTTATAGCGCCAAATCGCAGCCGGTAAAAAACTTGTAAAGGTGGTGTTAGTCTCAGAATTAAAAGGTAATGTCTGGTTATTGCTAAGGTTTGCCAGTTGATAAGAACTATTTATCATAAACATACTTTTGCCTTTGTTTATCCTTATACCGACACCAGCCTCGTGTGTCCGGTATCTGCTCTCTGCTACATTACTAAGCGTTGTATCGGGAATCGAATATGAATCACCTATTATGTTATAGTTAAATGCCTCTTTTTCGGAATTATTAATGCATAAACCGGGCATATAATTGAATTGCAGATTTATCTTACTTCCTAATGGTTCTGTATAAACAATTCTTGCATTATAAGTTTGTTCAAATTGGTTCAGGTCAGCTGTTTGGCCTATTGTATCAAATTGCGAAGTTGTATAGTAATTGCTCCGGGCATCTAGGAGGCTTTTGCCAATATTGCTTTTTAAATCCTGAGAAAGGGTTACTGATAGTGACCGCCCTCTTTTATCAAACCTATGTTGCCACAAAAGAAAATTGGAAAAATTCCATACAGAAACATCACTTTTGAAGTAGTTAAGAGTACTATTTAGAATTGTGTCTGATAATATGGTTTCTCCCATAAGATCACTAAAACCATTATTGGCTTGTAAAGTGAGTTTGGGATTTATGACAATAGAATTATTTCTGTTAATGTTATAGTTGAGCCTTAGGTTGAACCTGTGGTTGATGTTTTCAGATTCAGCTATTTCCTTTTCATTATATTCCTGATTGGCATTCACACTGGAAAAGTAACTTTGAGACAATAATATATTAGCTGTATTATTACTTTGATTGAAAAAGTAACTGCTTGTAATATCTGTTTTTTCACCCCATTTATCAGTATAATTGATACCAAAAGCATTCGTACTTGTTATCCCATCCTGTTCACCTATTAGAAAATCATTAATATTTTCACCTGAAGTATTTCCGCCTCCCGGTCGTCGTTGTCCTTTCATTCCTCCACCTCTTCGTCCCCTTCCACCATTTGAACTGCTCATAATACCGGCAAGGTCTTCGGTTGCAAAATTCTGTTGATTGATATCATTGCTTTGCCCCAACACGCTTATTCGTTGATCGCCATTGAAAACGTTAACCACACCACCTATGGAATGTTTATCCTCATATCCGTAACCGGCATATAGTTTTCCAAAACTTCCATTCCTATACTCAAGTTTAGTGATAATATTGATTGTTTTTATTGAATTGCCATCATCAAATCCGGTAAATTGAGCTTGTTCGCTCTGTTGATCAAATACTTGAATTTTTTGAATAATCTCGGATGGAATATTTTTTAATGCTGCATTCGGATCATCCCCAAAAAATGGCTTGCCATCTACCAGTACTTGTTTTACATCTTCACCCTGGGCTTGAATTGTGCCATTTTCGACAAGCATTCCGGGCATCTTTTCTAATAAATTCTCTGCATTGGCATCAGGGTTGGTTTTATATGAATATGCATTGAATTGAGTTGTATCTCCTTTTTGTTTAACTGCTATTTCTTTACCGGTAATTTGAACCACCGGTAAGGTGGAGATAGCAGGAGAAAGATAGATTTTTCCTAAGTTTACATCTTTATTGCTAACGATCGTGTTTCTTTTCAAGGATTGGTATCCTATGAAAGATATTTCCAATCTATAGTTTCCTGACTTTACTTTGAGTATTTTAAAACCACCATTATGATTGGTAATGCCGTGGTATTTAAAAGTTGTATCTTCTCTTTGAATGAATGAAATTGTTGCACCGGAAAGAGGTTCTAGGTTAATGCTATCTGTTATTATTCCTGATATTGAATAATCTTGGGCCTGAAGTGTTGATATCCACCAAAATATACAAACAAGTAAAAAGGTTAATTTATTCATTAAATTTTCATTTGTGATTTTAAAGACGACCTTGATAAAAGGAACTTTAATCGTTACTTAACCTAAAAAGCATCGATAAACCTTTTTTCTTTATTCTTCAATTGGCTTAAGACTAACTATAAACCAAGTTTTAACAGGTTCTGATAATGCGGAATTCTGCCCTGGGTTACTTGCTCCATTACCTCCACCTTGTCGTCCACCACTACCTTTTCCCCCTCCGGACCTGCCTCCACCTCGCATTCCTCCTCCAGTACCTTTCCTTCCACCTGATCTTTCTTGCGATATGCCTGCGTAACTCATTTCTACAAACCCCGATTCAAATCCTATAGAAAAGATACTATCATTGTATTTTTCTTCTGTAAATATTTTATTAATCGGTATGATGGCTTTGTAGAGTATTTTGTCTGATTTATCAAAGGAAATGGACACCTGAATATCGGATTTTTCTGATTCTGGATTAACAACTTCTTGACTGTTTTTTCTATTCATTCCGATCAACATCATGTTTTCAGGAGATAATTGGTGTTGTTTATATAGTTGTGCAATTTGTTCTCTCTGTCTGTCTTGCAAATTTGAAATTATATGATCTTTTGCTTTCCCAACATCTCTCTTAAAGTCCTTGCTTCCGCGTTGTTTTAGTGGGAATATTACTGCCTTATCCTTATTTCTTCCTCCTTTTTGATCTAACCAAAGTGTGAATCCTAACTGAAGTATTTTTACCTGAGTAGAATAATCATAAGTAGATATGTGTACATGAATATTTTTGTCATCATTATAAATGTCATACATGATTTTCTCTTTACTATTGTAATATCTTAAATTGTTGGCAAATGGTTTCTCTGTAACTCTTTTGGATTGATGGATAGGCAAATTAGAACATGATGAAACTAATAGAATTGATAAAGTGATTAGTATTGTTTGTCTTATATTTTTCATATACTATATTTAATAAATTTCTTTCACTTCAAGAAAAAGAGTATCCGAATTTATTCCGGTAAATATTCCAAGTCCATTTTCTATATTTGTCAATGGCTCAGTCAGGTTTAATGAACTTTGACTAACATTTTCATAAAGATTTACATATTCCTCATTTACTTTATAAATAATGATTCGGTAAGTTCCAAAGAAAACCAGATGACTCCTGGTATTAAGATTGTAGGTGTTTTCCAATACCGGTTCTGTTGATACTTTTTGAAACTGATAATAACTTGCAGAATCCATATTGTCACGGATAGGATCAAAGGTAGATTCCATATATTCTAAAATGATCAGGTGGTAGTTGTTGTCGGGATTATCCCATGTTACTATCATTGGATCTTGCAAGGATCCCGGACCCATGGCATATGGGTCAACTAAATATACATTCGTATTTAAGTCAGCATTATCAGGTTTGGATGGTATGCTTGTAGTAGAGCTAACAGTGTAACCGTTATAATCGAAATACAACTTATACGAATCACCGGGTTTTATAAGCAAATTTGAATCTAAACTTACATATTTCCCTGGCTCATCGCTTACAGGTGTAAGCAAATAATTCGTTCCATTGTTGTTGATATAAATCTCGGCTGAATCGATGGTCAATGAACCGGTATATTCGTCCTCGATAAAGGGAAGCATCTTCGAAAGTTTAACAAATACTTCCTGGCCTGGTTCTAAAAATGATTCAACAACAGGCATATCACTATCAGCATCTATTGTTATAATTTCTTTAGTACAAGCACTTAAAACTGCCAGAATTGCAAAAGCAAGCGGATAAACTATTTTTTTCATTTTATCTAAGTTTTAATGATAATGTCACACTTGGTGTAAGTCCAAGAAGTGTCACGTTTGTTTCAATAAGTTCTCCGTCATCAACTTCAAACTCATTATACCAAATATTTTTTCTATTGTACAAATTAAAGATTGAAAAGCCTAAACTTCCTTTACCGGTTTCCCCCATGTTAAAATCAAGAGTGGCAGAAACATCCAGGCGGTGATAATCAGGATATCGAATATTATTTCTATTACCAATGTTAAGAAAATCCTCGGTGCTTCCATCCAATAAAGTTACTGTATATCCTCCCAATGGTTCTGTGTAGGGTTTGCCTGTTGCATATATCCATGTGGCAGCGAATGTCCATTTTTTGTATTTATAAGTATTGACAACCTTGAATTCATTAGTAACATCATGATTTGCATAAAATGGATTTTCTCCATAGATAGGAAAATCATAAAGTACTTCGCCAATTGTATAACCCAACCATCCATTGTATTTACCAAACTTTTTCTGCAGTAAAAACTCTATTCCTTTTGCCACTCCGCTACCTTTGTAGAAAAACTCGTTAAAGTCAACATTGTTAAATGATGGAGCAAATTGTAAAGAATACTCTGACAGGCCTTTTAAGTTTTTGTAATATGCTTCCACATCAAACAGGTAGCCTTTTGTTTCGAAGCTGGCTCCTGCAATAAAATGTTCAGCAAAGCTTATAGGTACCGTATTATCATCAGCCAATACCCAAAAATCACGGCTACCACTTGATATGTCATTCCTAATAATTCGGTTGGAAAATTGGTAATAATGTCCCCAGGCTCCTTTCAATTTGATCTTATCTGTCAATTTATAATGTAAAGATAATCTCGGTTCGAAATATGTTTTTCCGGTAACATCGTAGTACGATGTACGAATACCGGGAATCATTGTGAATTTATCGAATAATTTAATTCTGTCCTGAAGAAATGCGGATAGTACTGCTCCCTTGTCATGTCTTTCCTGAATTGTGATGGTATCATTCAGAGAATAATTATAATCAATTGTGTAATGGGTTGCCTGAACTCCAAACTCAAATTGATTGGATTTTCCCAACTTCAATTCATTGTTCAGTTTAAAAGTGTAATCTCTTAGATTATTATCTTCAATTGAGCCTCTGCCTATTTCGTTAGTCTCCCCATTGGAGGCTGTAATAATTCTTGTGTTTGTAAGATCTCTTTCACTAAAATAATTAGATGTGGAAGCTAAGATGTTCGAATAAAATTTATCGCTCCATTTTCTCGACCATGTGGTACTCATTCCCCAGCTTCCCCATTTGGTAATATCATTTACACCACCTGAGATTGCAGTACCATTTCTTGTTCTGCTAATTGTTCTCGAATTATCTAAATTATCCTGCCCGTTAAAAAAACTATAGGAGATAATATCTTTATTGCTTGGCTTATAGGTTATTTTAGCATTCAAATCATAGAAGTATGAGGAAGGAGTTGTTGACTCGGTAGTCCGGGAACCTTTTCCTCCTGAAGCAGCCGGTGTTGTAGCTTCTGCCTCGTTACTTTCATTAAAACTTTCAAATATGCTGTTGTAAATAAAACTTTTCCATGATCGTCTTCCGGCAAGTAAAATAGTTACCTTGTCTTTTATGGGAATTTCTGTAAACAGGTTGGCACTTAATAAACCAATATCCCCACCAATATTGAAATCGTTTTCATTGCCATCTTTCCCGACAATTTCCATTACACTGGAAATTCTTCCTCCAAATTGTGACTCAAAACCACCTTTATGCAATTGTACATCTTTAATTGCATTAGAGTTAAAAGCACTGAACATTCCAAAGAGATGATCTACGTGATAAACCGAAAATCCATCATAAAGAATCAGATTCTGGTCGGGAGTTCCGCCGCGGACAAACAGTCCTGAGGATGCCTCATTGCTGCCACTCACTCCGGGTAATAATTGAAAAGAACGAAAAATATCTTTTTCTCCAATATGAGGTAATTTGGCCATTTTTTTCGGTGATATTTTAACCACACCAACCTTTTCAGTACTTTGCATTAGGTCTTCTCTTTCTCCAACTACAACAACTTCTTCCAAAGCAGTAGCTGCCGGCCTTAAATTAATAATCAGGTTAGACAGATCCATACCCGGATTTAAATAATATGTAGTTGATTTATAACCCATATAAGAAACCAGCAGGGAGGAAGTATCCGACGGAACTTTGAATAAGGTAAAGTATCCGTCCATATTTGTAGTTGTACCATTTGTTGCCCCTTTTACAGAAATAGTAGCAAAAGGGAGCGATTCACCACTTTCAATATCTATAATAACACCTGAAACAGTAATATTGGTTTTCTCAGCAGGGCCTTTATGTCTGGTATTAGCAATTTCCTCTTTTTTTGTTGATTCGGCTCTCTTTTCAAGATGTACTACCTCATTTTCGTCTATGTAAAATGAAAGTGTAGGTATGTCAGAACATATAGCTTTGAATGCACGTTCTACGGTAGTTGCATTCCCAAAACGTCCACAATCATCAAATTTATACCCGAGGGTTAAAGTAGAATCATAAAGAATCCTGATACCATATTTGGTTTGAAAATCATTAAGTACTTTATTAAGGGGTGTAGCCCAATAATACTCATTTATCCTTATTTCGTTTAAAGACTGTGAGAATAAATTTTGATTTATTCCAATTAGGATGATTATTATTATGATAATAACTAATTTTGATTTTTTCTTTTTCATTTCAATATCTGTACATTTAAACTTTTGGCAAAAAAAAACATCAGTCAGGAGGGTAGAAAAAAAATTCAACCAAGGCCAGGATAAAATCAACCAAGGGAATTTTATCCTGAATTATATTTTTATTACATGATAGAAAAATCTCTTTGGTTTAAATTTTCCCGGCGTTAGTTGAAATAATTTTGAACAGAAAAAAAAGATTCGATAAATTAGCAAATTAAATACTTGTGTAATTATGAATATGCATTATATCAATATTAAAATAGTACATTTTATCAGTTGGAGTTGCTACCTGATTTTACTCACTGTTTTTTTTTCCGGTATGTTCAAATTTGAATTCGCTTTCTACAGAGCATTGCAAATGGTAATACTTCATGCAATATTATTCTATTTGAATACTCTTGTACTTATGCCCCGTTTGATGGAAAAACGGAAATATGTATTATATTTTTCATCTATTGTAGTTCTTATTATTGTTGCTGTTGGGGCACTTTTCTTACTAAATTCTTATATTAAACCCTTTGGGGATATTGTACCACAAGTAAGAGGCCTTCAACAAATCAATAACCCTGGTTTAATGGGAAGTCCGGGCGAAAAGGGACAAGCAAGCTCTGCTTTGTTAACGAGAGGAGTGCTGCGTAATTTATCATCTACAATTGCAATAATTTTATTCAGTATTGTTTACAGGATGTTTTATCAGAAAATTTCAGAGGAAAATAGGGAAGCGGCCATACGTAATGAACATTTGCTTTCGGAAACGAAGTTTCTAAAGTCGCAGGTAAATCCGCATTTTCTTTTTAATGCAATAAACAACATTTACACATTAGTTCACCTCAAGCAAGATCGTGCACCCTCCATGCTGATGAAATTATCTGAGATGCTTCGTTATATGCTTTATGAATGTAATGAAGAACTAGTGCCTTTAGAGAAAGAAATTTCTTATATTAAAAACTATATAGAGTTGCAACAATTAAAAACCGAGCAACATCAGAATATTGTATTTAATTTTAATGAAGCGGATAATGCATCATTAATTCCACCCCTTTTGTTGATCCCTCTTATTGAAAACAGTTTTAAGCATAGTAGAATAGAGGATACAACAACAGGATGGGTGGCTATGCATCTTACATCTTCTGATAAGCAAATTCACTTTAAAATTGCCAATAGCAACCCTTCGTTGCCTATGGCCAAAGATGGAACAGGCGGGATTGGATTAGAAAATGTAAGGAAAAGATTAGAGTTGCTTTATCCGTGTAAATACGAACTAACAATTGAGAATACACAACAGGAATTTTCCGTTATACTTAATATAAATAATAAATGAAAATAAAATGCATTGTTATAGACGATGAGTTCTTAGCCCGCAAGCTTTTGGATGATTATATCAGTAAACTCCCTTATTTGGATTTAATTGCAAAATGCTCCGGTGCCCTTGAAGCTATGGATGTTTTACAAAACGAATCTGTTGATTTGATGTTTCTGGATATACAAATGCCTGACCTTACGGGTATAGATTTTTTAAAATCACTAAAAAACAAGCCTGTTGTAATTTTCACTACTGCCTATCCTGATTATGCATTAGACGGTTATACTCTCGACGTAATAGATTATTTACTTAAACCGATTTCTTTTGAACGATTTGTTCAGGCTGTGAATAAGGCCACTGAACAAATTAAACTTATAAAAGCCCGCAATAATGATAAGGCAAACGGATACATCATACTAAAATCCGAACATCGAATACACAAGGTCGATTATAATAATATATTATATATTGAAGGATTAAAAGAGTATGTTACCTTTTATTTAAAACAAGGTAAGCGGATCATCACTTTAGAAGCATTGAAGAATCTTGAAGAAGTCCTGCCTGACAATTTTATGAGGATACACAGGTCGTACATTATCAATAAAAATGAAGTAAAATCTCTTTACGGAAATATGGTGGAAATTGGAGATCAGAAAATTTATATTGGAAAAACATTTAAGGAGAAAGTAATTTCTAAACTTTTTAAACAGAAATAGCACAGTATTTTTGTTGAGAAATATTATAGGCAAGTACTATTGAGGCTTCTGCTTTAATTCAATATCCTTCCGAAAACTTTCGCGATAGATTTTTCCTATTGGTATTATAGTATCCCTGATTGTTACCTGGTAGGTTTCTATCTTTTCCAGGTAGTTGTAGTTAATGATATAGGATTTATGTATCCTGATGAAATCATCATCGGGCAGTATATCTTCCATTTCTTTCATTCTCATAAGAGTCATGATTTTACGCCCTGGTGTATGAATATAAACATAATTCTGGGCACCTTCGATGAACAAAATTTCGGCATAATTTACTTTATAAGATTCTGATCCGCTTTTAACGATAATATGATCTCCTTTTTTATGATCTGTTTTCGATGACCTGGTATCCCGGCCCTTCTCTTGTTGCATTTTAAACTGTTCAAGTGCCCTGTTTACGGATTTCAGAAACCTGCCGAAAGTAATAGGTTTTAACAGGTAATCAATAGCCTCGTATTCGTAACTTTCAACAGCATATTCCGAATAGGCTGTGGTGAAAATAATCATCGGAGGATGACTAAGAGCCTGAAGGAATTCTATGCCGTTAAGATCGGGCATATTAATATCAAGAAAGATCAGGTCGGTTTTGTTTTGCTGTATATATTCAAGCGCTTCAATAGAATCTCTGAATATTTTGCCAAGCTCCAGGAAAGGAATTTTTCGGCAATACAGTTCAATAATATCCAATGCTTTGGATTCATCATCTATGGCAATACATTTAAGTTTCATGTTTTTTGTAATGGTAATTTTAAAAATATTTCAAAATGATGTTCACTTTCATTGATGTTTAGCGTATGTGTACCGGGGTATAATAACTCCAGCCTTTTCTTCACATTTTCTATTCCTATCCCCGAATGCCCGGGTTGAAGCTTTTTCTGCTTTTTACGAACCGTATTAAATACTTTAAAATTAAGATAATTATCGTAAATCATCAGATCGATCTTTATAATATTTTTATTCTTCACCGAGAAACCATGCTTAAATGCATTTTCAATGAAGGGTATAAGCAGCATAGGCGGAATAGTATAAGGCTTGATACTTTCCGGAATATTGAACTCTATATTCAATGAATCGCCATCGGAGAACCTCAGTTCCTGGAGATCAATAAAATTTTGGATATGACTGATTTCCTTCTCAAGTTTTATGTGTTCAACTCTTGCATCATATAACATATATCGCATAAGTTCCGAAAGTTGTGCTATGCCTTTTGCCGTGTCGTCATCTTCCTTAACGCTGGCCATTGAAAAAAGTGTATTCAATGTATTGAACAGGAAATGAGGATTCACCTGGTTTTTGAGTAAATCCAGTTCGGCCCTGGTTTTTTGTTCACGTAGTTGCTGTAGCTGGAATAATTGCCTTTGCCTGAAATACCGAAAAACAGTTGAAACAATAATAGCAAGAGCCGGATTATAACCTGCATTTATAAAAAATGTATTTATATAATAGCTGCTTTTAAAAGGATTAATCGGTTCATTGATATATCTTATTCTTGTTCTGAGGCCTAAACTGTTGGCAAGTTCTTCGGCAAGCACACCGAAAATTATAATTGTAGCAAGAGTAAGAAAGAAATACCAGAAATATTTTCTTTGGCTGTAGTACTTCTCAAGGAAAAACAGGTGCAAATAAACCGGAATAATCAAGGGTAAGATTAAAGAAAAACTCATAGCCGGATTGAAGGGCATGGCAAGGATAAATAATAATGCGATCCAGATCAGAATATTCTGATAGATCACCTTGCTTTCAAGTTGGTGTTTTCCAATTTTAATCATGCTACAAAACTATTGAAATTACAAGTGTAAGTCAATTTTATTTGACGAAAGCCGTTCGTCAGGTTTTCTTATCAACTTGTTAATTATTAAAGGTATTTAATCAAAGTAATTTTCTAAACATAATTCAATGATCGAATTTTGTGATCATCATTAAAAAAATTGAACTATGTTTAACAGTTACTTCAAAATTGCACTTAGAAATTTACTAAAGAACAAAGGCTTTTCATTTATTAATATTTTTGGCCTAGCCCTGAGTATGTCTGTCGCTATGATCGTAATTCTTTTCCTGCTCGATATTCTTAAAACAGACGAATTCAATGAAAAGAAAGATCAGATATACAGAATTACAACACACAGCGCCAGTCAGTGGGAAAGCCTTACTTTTGCTACTTCTCCGGTTCCTCTCGGAAAGAAAGCTTATGAAAATTTCGCAGGAATTGAAAAGCTGGTGGAGATGAGAAAGTCGTCGGGCATGGTCGAATATCTCGGAAAAAGCATCAATGCACAGGGATTATTTGCAGGAAAAGACTTCTTTGATGTTTTTAGCTATAAACTTGACCAGGGATTTCCAGGTACTGCCCTGGATGATCCTTTCTCAATAATTTTATCTGGTAACCTGGCAGAAAAACTTTTTGGAAATACCGATTGTATTGGCAAGGTAGTCAAGCTTGAAGGCCTGGGTAATTATGTTATCAGGGGAATTCTGAACAACAAAATGTATAAATCGCATTTTTATTTTGAATACCTCATTTCTTTTGAATCATATGAAACATTAAGAGATCGCGGTGCTTTGAATATGGCATATACTATGATTTTTGAGCCGGGTACAAGCGAAGAAGAAAAAAAAGCTGTTTTGAAAAATGCCGAGTGGAGAAATATTTATCAGAATTATTCCTATATGCTTCTCGATAAAAATGTTTCTATCGATGAACTTGAAGAATACCTGAACTCTACTGCCGCAGAATATTATAAAGACGATAAAAATCATGAGATGACTTTTTATATGCAATCGCTTAATGATATTACACCGGCCAGCGGAGAATTACCTGCCAATGAGATCGGGCTGACAATGCCGGTTTTTATGATATGGATATTTCTTGCTGTGTCGATGTTAATAATTTTGCTTGCAGGCTTTAATTATACCAATCTTACAATAGCACAATCGCTCACCAGGGCAAAAGAAGTAGGTATCAGGAAAGTGTTTGGTTCCACAAGAATCCAGGTTTCTATGCAATTTATACTTGAAGCTGTAATTCTTTCCCTATTGGCACTTATTGTGGCTATCGGAATAGTTGAGTTGATAATTCCGGCTATCAAAGGTATTGATCCGGGGGTAGAACAGGTTTTTAATATAGATATTAATATTAAAATATATTTTGTTTTTTTATTGTTCAGTATTGGCGTGGGCTTGCTTGCCGGTATTTTTCCGTCATTATACCTGTCGGCTTTCAGGCCTGTTAAGGTATTGAAGGGTGTTGTACGGGTTCGCTTATTTGCAGGTATAACTCTTCGAAAAATATTGCTGACGGTTCAGTTTACTTTCGGAATAATTTTTATCATGATAACAGTACTCTTATTAAAACAGGTTTATGTAATTAAAAATACCGACCTGGGTTTCAAAACCGAGAACCGTTTACTGATACCTACTCAGGGGCTCGATCCACAGGTGTTTACAGATGCTATTAAAAGCAATTCCATGATAATGAATATAACCCGTACAAATAATCTTCCGGTAGTGGGAGGATGGTCAAATGCATATGTGCATTCGCCGGAAATGGAGGATAGTATAAAGATTTCAGAGTATATTGCCGATCCGGAATATATTGAAACTATGGGATTGAAGTTATTATCGGGGCGGAATTTTAAAGAGGAGGACAAGACAGGCCAGGAGCGCTACATTATAATCAACCGGAAAGCGATAAGTGAATTCGGGCTTGAGAATGAAATTAATGCTGTTGGCAAGATACTGCATATTGATGGGAAGCCGGGGGAAATAATTGGTGTTGTGCAGGATTATTATACCAAAACACCAATTGAACCTATGGAAGCTATTGTGCTAAGATATATCCCCGAATGGGCAGGGGAATTGATAGTGGAGTTTTATCCGGGGAAGAAAGATGAGGTAGTTTCCTTTATTGAATCAAAATGGAATGAGCTGGAAAAAGAACATCCTTTAAGGTATAGTCTGGTTGAAGATGATATAGGTTTGATATATAAAATATTTGGAACTTTTCTCGCTGTTGTGGGCTATGTTTCATTGCTTGCTATCACCATTGCCGCTATGGGTATGCTTGGAATGGTGGCCTTTACTGTTCGTAACCGCGAAAAGGAAATAGGCATACGCAAGGTTATGGGAGCCGGTGCAAATAAAATATCATGGATATTATCGCGCGATTTTTCTTTTGTGATATTAATTGCAATGGCAATAGCCATACCCGTGGTTTACCTGGTTGCCGGCCAGGTACAAATGCTGCTGCCCGATAGTATTGGATTTGATCCGATTGCAATTATTATAGGATTATTAATTATAATAATGCTGGTTGGTATTACAATTTTATCGCAAACAATTAAAGCGGCACGGGCAAATCCGGTGGAGGCGTTGCGGTATGAGTGAACTGGCTTCAGATAGCTATTACACAAAGTATCACAAAGAATCACGAAGTTACACTAAGAATGTGGAGGCATTACTTTCTGCTAATGTGAATTATTACGATATTGATTATTAATCCATTAAATCTTACATGTCAGGAAGTCTGAAATTTTAATATTGCCTGTTTTTTTATGGAAACAAATTCCCGCTTAGCGATTCAATTATACTGCCTTCATTTTATTACAGATGTACAGGCAATTGTCAATCGACAATAATAAAATGATTTTGCCTCTTAAAGAGAAAAAAAAATATGTAGCAAGAAAATACAATAAAATTATTTTTAATATTAATAAAATTTGTTATACATTTGTCGGGAACTTAGTTTTTTATTGAAAAAAGAACTACAAACACTAAAACTTTTTTATTTTTTACACTAATAACGTTTAAAAAAAATATATAAACATTAAAGAGTCCAGTCTAAAAAGGATTAAAATGGTTCACGCAAAGTTCGCAGACTAATCGCAAAGCACGCAAAGAATTGATATAAACACAAATATATTGCGGTCTTTGCGTTAAAACTTTCCGGTCTTTGCGTGAAATGAGTTTTTAGACCGGACTCATTAAATTTAAAATATGAAAATGAAAACATGATTGGAGTTAATTAATTTTCTCTGAATAAGTATGAGTAAACCTATGATAGGGTTTCCAACGACTTTGGGGACACAGGTTTCAAATCCCCAAAGGGGTTGGAGACCTTAAATCTAACTGAACCGTCCTCGAAAATGGCTCTTGAAGCCTCGGAACAGGCCGGGGAAAGATCGGAAGAGGCCCGGGAAACTTCAGGAATAACTTAGGAAGCCTCAGAAATGACTTAGGAAGTCTCGGGAATGACATAGGAAACCTCGGAAGCGACATAGGAAACCTCAGAAGCGACTTAGGAAGCCCCGGAAATGACTTAGGAAGTCTTGGAAATGACTTAGGAAGCCTCGGAAGAGACTTAGGAAACCTCAGAAGCGACTTAGGAAGCCCCGGAAGCGACTTAGAAAGAAATATAAGCGACTTCAGCTAAAAGCCGAAGAAAATATTCAATCGTTTACTCATTAAAATGATTTACTATTTCTAAAAAAAATAATTATTAACCAAAAAAATTTATCATGAGAATTTCAGAATTTACAATCGAAGAGCTTATTGTCAAATCAAAGCTTTCTATTACTAACACATTATCCGTCCCGGGAATATTGGAATCGATGACGGGTTTCGGCTACAACGAGGCCCGAATGAATGAAGGATTAGCCCTTAATACTGAAACCGAGGGCCTTTTTCATATTAATATTAAGGAATATGGTGAGCAATATCAGGCTTACAATGACTATGAAGATGCAAAAAATGCTACTAATGCTGTATATATTGATACTTATAAAATAGCTGGGATTGCTTTTCGCGGAAACAAGGAAGCCAAAACCGCACTTATTCTCGGTAGTTCACGTAAGGACAGATATTCCGGCTGGTTATTAAAGGTAAAAACTTTTTATACCAACCTTCTCGGAAATGAAGAATATCTTGCCGCCATGCAAAAATATGGTTATACTACCGAAAAACTTCAAGCCGAATTAGACCTGGTTTTAGATACCGAAGCAAAAGATTTCAACTACGATAAAGAAAAAGGGGAGGCTCAGCAATCGACAGTGAATCGTGATAAAAAAGCCGATCAGCTCTCTATTTGGTATCGCGATTTTGTTGACATTGCAACTATTGCACTTGCCGGAAATCCGCAATGGTTAGAAAAGTTGGGTATTATTACTCCTTAAAGGGGCTAAAATTTATTTTGATGTGCCGGATTTTTCTTTCACGCAAAGAACGAAAAAATAAAACGCAAAGTTATCGCAAAGACTATTACAGGCCATTTACGTCTGTGTATATTTCCTTTTAGAATTTTACTGTTGAAATTTATCAATAGAGCTAATTAAGTCCCGATAATCTTAAAAATGTGAGTCTTTGAGCAAAATATACAGGCGCTAATGATTCAATTGATTTGATTTCAATAATTATTTTATATGAGATTTCGTTTTCTGAACTAAAATTTATTTTGAGGTGATAGAAATAAGTTTTCTCTGAGTAATACGCTTTCTCATAATAGGAATACGGGAAATTTTATTCACTAAACACAAATTTGAATAGAGTAACATAATATTTTCAAAATAAACCACGAAGTGGTTTAAACGTGAATAGCCATAGGTGAAACCTATGGTAAGAGTATGAAAATGAAACAAAAAACCCCAACGGGGTTTAACATATTAAAATAGATACTTTTCGTCAAACTCAATCCCATGCTCCCTTAACAAACATATATATTCTTCTCTGAAGCTTATTTTTTGTTGCAAAAACTACCTGATAGAGAATTTGTGTATATGTACTCATGATAAAGCTTTGTTGTTAAACCCTTTCAGGGTTTTTTAATAATATTTGCTTGTACCCTACACTTCGTGTAGGGCTATTCACGTTCAATCCTTTCAGGATTGGAATTCCTTTTATGACGTAAAGATTGACATAGAAATGTGTATTATTCATTTCTATCACCTCAAAATAAATTATAGCCGTTTTCTGACATGATGTTTGCTTTGCGTTATTTTGCGATTTATCTTTCCGTTCTTTGCGTGAAAATATTAAAGACAAAAATAAGAATTTTATTCTCCAGCCCCTCAAATTATTATTTAGCCATAATTTAATTTCATGTCTAAGTTCCTAATATTTGCCTATTTTTATTGGCTGATATGAAACTTTTATTTGTAATATGAAACATCCATGATCGTGAGAATTCGGGAACACACACCTGTGTGCCGAAGCACTACGGTGCGCAGGCACAGGAGAATGATTATTAAATGAAACTTGAAATTAGAAATTAGGAAGAGGTCATAATTTCTAATTTCCAATTTCTAAAAATCCATTCAACTAAAAATGTGCTAACTACAAAAATATAAACATATGAAAAAACTATTTGTCTTGCTTTTCGGTTTGATAATGTTAAACACCTTGCAGGCCAATGATATCGACACGCTGAAAAACCGTGTTATTGATGAGATTATGGTAACGGCAAACAATATCAACATAGGAAGTGTGGAACCGTATATTAATTCCATAAATCCTGACGGTAGCTTCAGTGATATAGAATATGCCTCAACATCGCAAACAAACTGGCAGCCTGTTACTCATCTTATCAGGATGAAGAATATGTGTTATGTTTACCTGGTGCCAGGTCAAAGCTGGTACCTGAACGACACCCTGCTATCGAAAATAGAACTGGGGCTGAATTATTGGTACACCGTAAATCCGGTGAGTACAAACTGGTGGTACAACGAAATCGGCAAACAAAAGCAATTGAATATAATCGGTTTACTTATGATGGATTATGTCGAAGCCGGTTTGTTGGAACTGATTGTTAATGACCTGAGTGCCCAGCCTTCGATGACAGGTGCAAACCTTACCGATATAGCAACTTCAGTTATTTACAGGGGATTGATCGAGGCGAGTTTCGACAGGATCAACAATGGTTTGTCTGCAATTATTGATGAGATCGAAATTACAACAGGTGAAGGCATACAGGAAGACTTTAGCTTTCATCAGCATGGTTCCTTGTTGTATAACCGTGGTTACGGATATGAATTTCTTAAATCGACAACATACTGGTGTGAAAAAACTGTTGGCACATCATTCGCCTATTCCCAGGAAAAAACCTACATCCTTTCGAATATGTTGCTGGAAGGTAACCGATGGATGACACGGGGAAAGACTATGGATTACGGTACCGATGGCCGGGGTATTTCACGAAAAATAAATTCCGATGGAAATGCCCTTGCATGTATTACTTATCTTAATCGCATGGCAAATGTTGATTCATTGCGCCAGGCTGCACTCCTTGCATCGGCTAATAATATTTCCAATGGAAGCAGGCAGGACATTATCGGAAACAAACATTTCTGGGAATCGGATTTTACCACACATCATCGTGAAAAATACTATACTTCCGTACGAATGTGTTCGCAAAGAACCAAAGGCACCGAATCCATCAACGGTGAAAACCTGAAAGGCTACTGGCTTCCCTTTGGTTTGAATTTTATTTTCAGAAGAGGAAATGAATATCATAATATTTTTCCGCTATGGGACTGGGGAAGATTGCCCGGAGTAACAGCTCCTCACATTGAGCTTAATCCCGGGAATGGAGTAACTCAATATAACACTTTTGTAGGAGGTGTAAGCGATAGTTTGTTTGGCGTTTCAGCAATGAAATTTACCCAACAGGTGACTTTAGCGAAAAAAGCATGGTTTTTCTTTGATAACGAATGGGTGGCGCTGGGTGCTGAAATTTTTGCCAATAATAGCAACGAAATCAATACTACTCTTAACCAGGCCTTTCTTGATACTACATTAATCCTTGTTAATGGCGATTCTGTTCAAGAAGGAATATATGACTACGATTCGTTGAACTGGGTAATGAACGATAGCATTGCTTACATTTTCCTCGAAAAAAAGCCTGTTACATTAAAAGCTGTTGAACAAAGCGGTAGCTGGAACAACATCAACAACACGCAATCGTCCGATACTATTACTGATAAGATTTTTACTCTTTACATCAGGCACGGTTTTAATCCGGCTAACGACAGTTACGCCTATGCTGTGGTTCCGGGAATATCTCCTGCAGAAGCAGAAAATTATTATCAGAATATTCCGGTAAGAATTGTTCAGAACAACGACCGGATACAGGCAGTTAAACATGAACAGCTTGGTAATACCGGTATAGTGTTCTATCAGGCCGATTCTCTTAATGTTGATGATACATTGAAAGTTTGTGTCGATGCCGCGTGCATTGTTCTTGTGCGAAAACTCGGTACTGAAAAATATATGGTTTCCATAGCCGATCCCGACGAAAATAATTATCAGATCGCCTGCACAATTTATGAAGGAAATTCAGTAAATACAACCACTTTTGTAATGCCGACTAGTGTGAATAAAGGACAGTCGGTTTCTATGTTGATTGATAACTTTACAACCTCTGGAATCAGGGAAATGATTATGGCTAATGATATTGCTATTTATCCGAATCCGGCAGTTGATGAAATTTCAATTCAAGGTTTAGGATTGGGAGAACCTATTCAATACACTATATTATCATTGCAGGGCAGAATTCTAATGAAAGGAATATTAAGTGGTTCGAAAAGAAATACCATAAAGATTGATGAACTATCAGCGGGAATTTACTTTATCAGGTTAAGAATTGCTGATAAGACTTTCAGTAGAAAATTGATTAAACGGAATTAACCCGGAATTCAGTATTATGCCAAAAGATTTTATAATTGAAATACTTTTTTTATTTTTTTGAAATTTGTGTCACTATTTAATTGTGTATTAGTATCCGGCATCTGAATGAATATTTTTCTTATGTTTCTCATAATCCAAATCAGCTTTCAATATATGTTTAATTAACCAATTTATTAAGAACTTAAATGTTTCTTCCGGTTCAGGTGGATTATTGCTTAATAAATCGTAATTGTAAGTGGCAACCTTTTCAAAAAAATCAGTATGATACTGCCTGTGTTCGACTAATTTGGGATAACCCAATTTTTCCATATATGTTTCTTCTTTTTTAACGTGATATAGAGCATAATCAGCCATTTTTGAAAGAATTTTTACGTATTCTTCATTGTTTTGATTTTTTTCAACCAGATCAACCAGATCATTGGATATGGGGTTATTCACTTTTATCCACCCAACCCTCCCTGTAAGGTGATTGAAATGAATGATACACATTTCTATGTCAATCTTTACGTCATAAAAGGAACTCCAATCCTAAAAGGATTGAACGTGAATAACCCTACACAGCTTGTCCCGAGAATCGTGAGAGTGTGGGGCAAGTGCAAATATTATAATAAATCCTGAAAGGATTTAACAACAAAGCTTTATCATGGGTTTGGTCCTGAAATAAGGTTGCTTTTTTTATTCGTTTTTCACTTTTTTGAGTAAACATATTTTCAGGATTCAGTAATTTTGATATTTTGATAAAATCATAAGCCAAATGATATTTAAAAGAAGTTTTATTTGGTACCGATAGTTATCAGCGATTTTTGATGTTTTATAAATTATTGAAATAGTCTCTTAATCGGTTATGTCTTAATTCGATGAATTTAAATATTATTTCGATTTCTTCTTCGAAGTTGTTAGAGTCAAAATACCATGGATTATCAACCGGCCAAATCTCAAAATTCTTTTTTGCTAATTCCTTGATGAAATTACTTTTTGCAATTACTCTTTGTTTTAAACCATTTTCACTTAATATATTCATGTTATTCATATCCATCCATCTTTCTTTAAGATTAGCTTTATACCAATCAAATTCCAAAAGCCGCCTAAAAAGAATTGATCTTTCAATTATTAATGGATATTCATCAAGATTCAATTCATTATCACAATCACGACCAAAGCTGTGATCATAATCCCATGGAGCTATCCTGATAGGAGTTTCCTTATCAGTTTTGTATAAATAAAAATTTTTCAATATTCCATCACTATTATTTGAAATCATTAATAATAGATGCCAATCAATAAGATTATCTATGTCAAAAATTCCTGAAATACCGATAGTGAAATTGTTGTCACTACTTGTAAGAATAAATTCACGTACTTCTTCAATAAATGCTGTTTTATCCCTTTTTTCTATTTTTGGATAGGTCTGCTGATGAAAATTATTTATGTTCTGAGGAATAATACCTTCATACGTATCCCGAAAAATATGAGGTTCTTTAAATATCACAGCATTGGAATCCTCATCACATATTTTTAAACTAGACTTATCTAATTTTTCCATTAAAACATATAGTCCATTGTAAACACCATTAAGTTTTAATTCTACATATTTGCACTTGGAAGCAATGTTATTTTCATTCATAGTCGTAAATAATTCATACGACATCACATGGCGAAGAAATGTTTTATCAATATAGTTTGCATTTAATATCCAGTCGTCATCTTTCGGTAATTCGGCTAGTGAAATATCATCATTCAAGTCAATCTCGTAAGAATGTTTAGGAAGAGAAATCGAAAATCCTCCTCTTCTTTCTATTTTTCCTTCATAAGTTATCGACTCCTCATTTATAGTTTGGCAAAGATTCATCTCAATTTTTTCATCTATTGGAATCAAGTCATTAAATTCAATATTGAGTAAATAAAATTTATCCTTTTCTATGACTATTTCGTCTTTATTGCAACCTATCAAAATAAAAAAGAATATCCCCAAAGATAAATTAATTATGGTTTTCATTTATTATTGTGTTTAGTTATGTTGCATAACATATTTTATGTAACCCTTTTATTTATATATCAAGCGATATTTTGCAGATATTACACCTGTTCTTGTTTAGGTTAAAAATTAATTTTGTAAAGATATAGAAATTATTATTAAATATCTACATCATTGTTTTTGGCCAAGAGAATGTTTTAAATTATAAAAAAACCCGCTATGGCAGGATAGCGGGTTACAATTAATTTAAAACAAATCTCATTGAAAAGAGTAGTTCAAATGAGCACTCAAATATACAAAATTTGTTTAAAGCAAAAAAGATTATATTGTGAATAAAAATTTGATTAAATACTAATCATCATGAAGCCAAAACCAATAAGAAGTATTGAAACTCAGAAAATTGAAAAACCAAAAACTAAAACAGTTGAGTTTATAATAATACCCGTACTTTTGTCATCATTATAGCATTTTGAATCACTTATAAATCATAGCCACAATCCTTAATGGTGCACCGCTACCTCCTTTAATTTTCATGGGAAGAGCAATAATGTAGGAACCTTTTTCAGGTAATTTTTCAAGATTGCTAACGTTTTCATATATGGTTAAATCATTGTCGCAAAGTATTCGGTGAGCTATAAAATCCTTTGACTGACCATAATCAATGCTTGGTGTATCAAGACCAATAGCATGGATATTACGTTTTTCTGTTAGCCATTTAGCTGCTTCAGCACTCAATCCCGGAAAATGTAATTCGGGTACAGCTTCCGGGCCTGTCAGGTTTGTACCGAGATATTTTTCCCTGTCGTGATAATATTGTCCATATCCCGTATAAATAAGCACAATAGCTCCATCCGGTATTTGTCCATTCCTGGTTTCCCATTTCTCAAAGTCTTCGACACTGATCAGATAATCGGGATCTTTTAAAGCTTTCTCAGAAACATTAACCACTACACCAGGACCTTTAAGCTGAGAAAGAGGAACCTTTTCTATAGTATTTTTATTGGCACTAAAATGTATAGGCGCATCAAAATGCGTTCCTCCATGTTCTTCGGCTGAATACTTAAATGATGAATAGAAATAGCCTTTATCCGTTAAGCCATAAAATACGGTATCATGTGTAAAGGTTACATTGGTTGGCCAATACACAGTATTTTCGTCAAACGAATGAGTCAAATCGATCCATTGAACTTTTTGAAACATTTCCAAAAAATTAGAAAATTCTGAGGTTTCAGTTTTTTTTTGTGTACAGGATGTAATAATTATTACGGTAATCAAGTAGATTAATTTTTTCATAATGGTATATTTATAATTATAATTAGGTTCAAATAATTAGTGCTTAAATCTAATGAAAGCCTGCATATATCTTATTTAGGCATTATCATTTCTTAAAGTGTAATTTTTTTTCATTATTCAATTTGTCTTTTTTGCTGAAGATAACAATTGCATAAAGTTTATTAAAGTAATGCATATGTTAATCAAAAATCATTATTCAGTTTTTGAATCCTCCTATTTCACCACAATCTCATCAACAAATAACCATGCCTTGCTACCTGCTCCTTTATGCCAATCGGGACAGACATGAATATTTTTCGCCCTTACTCTGACAAATTGTGCTTGTTCTATATTAAATTTCCCGGAAAAAAACTTAATCGAAGGCTCTTCTTCTTTTGCCGGTAGGTCATTTTGGATTGTCGAAACAGACTTAAAATTTCTACCATCTTTAGAAACGGCAAACTCAACTGATGAAGG
Organism: uncultured Bacteroidales bacterium; assembly: GCA_964462015.1. GTDB lineage: Bacteria > Bacteroidota > Bacteroidia > Bacteroidales > JAEINX01 > JAEINX01. The sequence continues at coordinate 193,942 of CAYWXI010000001.1, forward strand.
AAAAAATATCCATGAGTCGGTTACCTGTAAAAATGTGGCTGTGATCCGATTGATATATTTTACAGATCCTAAATCAATAGTTACATTCAGATCGTTTCCTTCAAAGCCCTGCCATTCTTTGTCCATGAAATTTTCACTTCCTCTTTTTCCGTCAATCAATGCATAATTCCCGCCACCGCTATATTTCCAACTGAAAGGATAAGCGTAAACAGGTTTTGGCATATCTGAGATTTTAATTTTTCTTGAGGCAACTCTGCTTTGTTTTTTATCCTTGAACGCCCTTGCTTTTATTACTATGTTTTCTGTAACAATAATAGGCCCGGTATAGGTTGATGATCTTTCATTCGGATCGCTTCCATCAATTGTATATTTAATATTTGCAGATTCAAAAGAACTTAATTGGATTGTATCGCCCCAACTATAAATATTTGCTTTTGGGTGTATTGCTGGAGGTGAAAGGAAGGTTCCTGCTATGATTTGTTTCAGGTCCGTTACTTCCTCTTCGTCAAAAGGAGTTCCATCCTGCCTGAAAATATCATGAAACCAAATTTCCGGCTCTGAATCATAAGCCTTGTTCCATGAATCCCAGGGATAAATAGTTTGTGTTTTACCACTCACTAGTCCCCAGTTATAGGCTCCTATATTTTCATTTTTCAATATAGGTAAATGCGTTTCAAAGTTATTTATCGGGCGACGCATATATTCCGTACAAATTAAAGGTCTGCCATTTTTTCGTAATGTATCAATATTTGCTTGCATGTTTTCTACATCACCATAATTATGAAATGTTATAATATCCGAATTATTTATCTGAAATTCATTTAACTGTTTAAAATCATTGCCTAAAAGCCAGACACCTGCGGTTAATGGTTGTGAAGGACGTACTTGTTGTGCCCATGAAAATACATTTTTTAACAGAGGGAGAGTTTCTTTTTCGTGTCCTGAATTTCCGGGTTCATTATACAGATTCCATACAATAATTCGGTTATCATTTTTGAAATGAGAGATTATATCTTTAACGTATTTTTCGTAATTAGGAAATAAAGTGCTATCCGTTACCTGCTTCTGACCCGGACACTGTAGCCAGCCTGAATTATGTAACCCGGGTATCGGGTCAGGCTGTTTTCCTGATTTAGGATCGCCATTCCAGCAATCATCAAACAAAACGAACAAGGTTGATATATTATGTTTTGCAGCAATGTTTAAAAAATCATCAACACGTTTTTTAAATCCTTCCGGATCCTGTTCCCATACAAGATAATGTAAATAAACTCTTATTGAATTAAAACCGAGCTTTTGTGCATAACCCAATTCAATATCAATTGTTTGTGGATCGAATGTCTCTTCCTGCCACATCTCTAACTGGTTGATGGCATTACTGGGAATAAAATTACATCCAACGATCCAATTTTGTTGTGAGTACCAGTCATTGGCCTTGTCAGCCGGCCATCTTTTTTCTTCTACTAAATTGTTATTACAACTTATAATAAGAAAACTGAAAACTAATAATATTGACGTGAGGTTTTTCATGGGTTTTTTTTTGATTACTAAAATGGAAATTAGAAATTCAGGTGAAGACTAAATGTTTAAAACAAAGAACAAGGAACAAAGAACAAAAAACAAGGAATTTATCTGCCGAAGTTTTAACGAAGGTGGACGAGAAATCAGGAACTTTGCTGCTTTTCTGCAAGATTATGGAGTTCTTTACGATCAATTTTTCCAACGGCATTTAAGGGCAGGCTTTTCACAAATATCCACTTCTCGGGAACTTTGTATTGAGCCAGATTTTTTGATACGAAAGCTGAAAGCTCATCAATTGTCGGGGCAGGCATTCCGGGTTTTGGTACAATAAAAGCTCCGACAATACTACCGTAATGAGCATCAGGGAAGCCAACCACACCGCTTAATCCGACTTTCGGGTAATCGTCCAGTACATCTTCTATTTCACCCGGAGTTATATTTGATCCTCCCCTTATTATTATTTCTTTTATCCTGCTTACAAAATGATAATATCCATCCTCGTCTTTATAAGCCAGGTCACCGGTTCTGAACCATCCGTCCACAAAAGCTTTTTTGGTTTCTTCAGGATTATTCCAATAGCCTGATATCACTGATTTTGACTTTAAAAATATCTCAGCGGTTTTTCCATCAGGCACATCTTTGCCATTGCTATCAACCAATCTCATCAGTATTCCTGAAATTGGTTTTCCTATGGAGCCGGGTTTTTTCTTTTCATTTTTAGGTTGAATGCAATACCCTTCACACTCTGTCATTCCACAACCCTCAATAAGATCAAAACCTGTTCGTTTTCGAAAAAGTTCGTAAACATGGTGTGGAACCTTGTCGCCCGCAATCATCATTGAGCGAAGATGAGAAAAATCAGCATCTTTTGCATTGGGATGCTCCAGTATCTCAAGAAGTTCTGTTGGAAGCAAAACTGTAAACGTAGGTTTATATTTTTTTAAGCAATTTATATAATCTGCTGCATTAAACTCAGTTTCCATCGTTAGGGTGCCACCATTGGAAAATGTGGGAAGCATGACCCCGGCAAAGCCTGCAATGTGAGAAATTTGTGTAGCGACAAGGCTGATCTCATATTGGCCAATCTCCTGCGATCTCGTCTTGTTTAATATAAGATTATATAACGAATAATGGGTGTGAACAGCTCCCTTTGGCCTTCCGGTGCTTCCGGAAGTATAAATAATTATAGCCGGATCGTGTATTTCCACGTCAGGAAAGTTTGGATGATCCCTGGAGTCAATTGTAGCTTTTTTCCAGGATAAGGATTGTTGTTTTGAATCTTCATTTATAAGATAGGTATGCTCAAGTGATTGGGTTTGTTCAAGTATATTTTCGACCACAGGGTAAAGTTCCGGGCTTGTTATAAGAATTTTACTTCCACTTTGATTTAGGGCATAAATAGTTTCAGGAGTTTTGTAACGGGTATTTAAAGGTACCGCAATCGCGCCAATACGAAAGCAGGCAAAATAAAGCTGAACTAATTCCACCCGGTTTTTCATAAACAGTGCTACGCGGTCGCCTCTTTTTATTCCTATGGAAAGCAGAGTATTTGCCCAAAGATTCATCCTGTCATGCAATTGCTTGTATGTACAATTATCTTCCCTGCATATCACCGATTTCTTGCCGGGATTTTCCTTGACTGTTTTATCTATAATTTCATATAAAAGCATATGTTTTCCTCCTGTTTTAAAATATTTTTTATAACAAATATCTGTAAAATTTTCGAATTATGCATTTGAAAAGATTATTTAGCCATATTATTTGTCCAAAGATTGGCTGTTAGGTAAAATTTGTATTTTTGCTCATATCAGTTGCTCTTTATGGTGATTGAATAAAGGTAGTAATGTGGGATGGCTTTTTAACTATTTCACTTTTAACCGTACAGCAATAATTAATTGATAATAAATGCAAGAAAGACATCTTCAACGAGAAAAATATTTTAAAGAACAGGAATTTACTGTCAAAAACTATGTTATCCCGTTTATTGAAAAAAATATGCGGATTGACAAAAACATTTCCGTTTTGGAGATTGGCTGCGGAGAAGGAGGAAATTTGAAACCCTTCCTAGATTTAGGTTGTAAGAAAGTTGTTGGTGTTGATCTGGCAACAGGGAAGATAAAAAATGCAAACTTATTTTATGAGGATCATCCCAATAAACAAAACATAAAATTCATTAATGCTGATATTTATGATATTAATGATATCGGGCAATTTGATTTAATTATGATGAGGGATGTGTTGGAGCATATTCACGATCAGAACAAATTTATGGGAGTTGTGAAAAGGTTTATGAAACCTAAGGGCAAGTTTTTTCTAGGATTTCCACCCTGGCAAAATCCCTTTGGTGGCCATCAACAAATATGCGAAAGCAAAATCTTATCGAAAATGCCGTACTTTCATATTCTTCCTTCACCTGTTTACCGGTTAATTCTAAAAATGTTCGGTGAAAAGGATAATAAAATCAAAGGCCTTCTGGAAGTTAAAGAAACCGGAATTACTATTGAAAGATTTGAGAAGATATTAAAATTTAATAATTACCGAAAAGATAATCGGGTTTTCTATTTTATTAATCCCAACTATGATATTAAATTTAATTTTAAACCCAAAGAACAAATAAAGCTTATCTCTTCAATTCCATATTTAAGAAATTTTTTTATTACGACTAGCTATTATTTGATTTCTCAAAAAGGATGATGTATGTTGGGATTTTTTGAAATTAAAGGACATCGTGTTACGGGATTCGGGTTACGAGTTATTATTGCTCCAAATATTTTTTCTGCATTTCAATAACACTTTCTTTGAATTTAGGATAGCGATTCCATAAATCTTTATCACAGTTTGTTAATTCATCGCACTCGATGCAACAATCATTCTTTTTTTTCATTGCACATTCACGTACGGTACAGTTTTTAGTTACCACTCCTTCGGGTTTGTCGCTAACTTTACACCCATAACAAAAAATTGTTTCAGGATCGAATTCAATATCGAATCGTTCTTTAATTTTCCAAAGTTTATACGCTTCTTTTTTCAATTCTTCATCATCGTTTAACCCGTATTATTCAATAGACCTTTCATTAGGTGGTTGATTACCTAAAATACATA
>CAYWXI010000002.1:0-185917 GCA_964462015.1 uncultured Bacteroidales bacterium
ATCAAATTGATAGGCTTTAGATTGTTTAAAAAGATAAAGAATAAATATTAAATTACTTTTACATTTACTGCATTTAATCCTTTTTTTCCTTCTTTCAATTCAAATTCTACAGAGTCTCCTTCGGAAATCTTATCAATTAATCCGGAAATGTGTACAAAATAGTCTTCTTTTGAATCTTGGTCTGTAATGAATCCAAATCCCTTAGATTCATTGAAAAATTTTACTGTTCCTTGTTTCATTATTAAATAATTAATTATTGCGGCAAAGATAAATTATTTTATTATAATTGATAGTTTTTTATAATTAATTTTTATTCCGGAGTGTAAATGATAAATCTGCTACATTGATTATTCCAATTTGGGCTATATTATAATATGATTATTTTCAACTTTACAAATTGTGACATTCATTATTACAGATTGATTAACAGCTCTTTTTAGTTGATACAGCAAATACTCATTGTTTTATCAAGTAATACTTATTATTATTCAATATCTATTACTTTGTATCATTAAAAATAAATAAAAAATTAATTAAAGTCGCATAAACTATGTACCTAAAACGGAGTTTTGCTCAACAATTCTAATCCAATTATATTATAAAAAGTAATTTTTAATTCGATTTATTTCTCAGGTAGTATTGAATGCCGATAGAAAATGTGTTAAACTTAAAACTTAAACCATAATTTTTGTTAATATTTTTCGGTTTTTCTGAAACACCTGTATAATTATCCGGTGTCTCTTTCTGATGAGAGTAAAAAAGCTGGCCAATGCTTGTATTTAATGCCCATCTGTCATTTAAAAAATAAGTTAATCCCGGACTAACAGTTAAGCGATATTCAAAAATATTAAGTTCATATTTCTTATTATCATTATATCCGTAATAATTCTCATTTTCTGTTTTTCTTTTTCCGAATCCAACCAAAAGATTCAAGCTTGTTGTTATAAAAAACTTTTCTTTGACTTTGAAAAATTTCTTGAAGTATGGATTAATAAATATCAAATTACTTTTTTGAATATTTTCATATTCCTCAAAAGTTGTGAGGTTAATATATTTTGATTTGGTTTTAGAAAGCTCATAATTAATTCCTATTCCAAGCAGCATAGATTCATTGATAAAAACACCAAATTGTGGACGAGCAAAAAAATAAGTTCTTTTATAAGATTCATCCTCTATTTCATGGTTATACGTTCTAAATTCATCATTACTTTCGTGGACATTGAAAAACACATTGCCCCCAATTAGCATTGCTCCTTTTTGAATTTGTGCCGATGAATTTAATGTGATACCAAATAATACTATTAAAACTAAAATTAAATTTTTCATATTGCTTATATTTTTATTGTTGATTATTTTTTCCAAATATAAAACATATTTCAATGCCCACACTATTTTACTATTCCTATTTTCAACACTATTAATGAACAATCTTTTTAATTGTCTTAAGAATAATTTTCAAATCCGTAAAAAAACTTTTTTCATCAATATACTTTAAGTTCAAATCTAATTTAGCAGGCATGATTTCTTCAATGTAAGCCTTTTCAGGATTTTGTTTCGATGACAGGATTTCGCTTTCTTTGAAATATTCAATTGAGGCATAATCGGTAAGGCCGGGCTTTACTTTTAAAACTTTTCTTTGTTGCTCGTTGTACAAATCAACGTATTTTCTGACTTCAGGGCGCGGGCCTACAAAACTCATTTCTCCGGTTAAAATATTAATCAATTGCGGAATTTCATCAAGTTTATATTTTCTGAGATAATATCCTGATTTTGTTATCCGCCCATCTTTTGCACCAATTGTCAACAAACCGCTTTTATCGGAATTTTTTCGCATCGAACGAAATTTTATTAATGAAAAACCCCGGTTATTACGGCCAACTCTTTGCTGTTTATAAAATATCCCGCCACGTGATTCAATAATAATTAAAACAGAAATAATTAGTAGAAAAGGAAACAATATCAGCAAACCTAAAAAAGAAAAAACTATATCAAATAATCGTTTAAACATTTTGGATTTCGAGTTTCGGGTTACTTTCTTCGGGCTTCCGGCTCCGGACTTCCGGCTTTCTACACAATCACTTTATTTACTGAATCAACAACTGCTTTAATAACTATTTTAATTTGTTCATCATTTAAATCATAGTAAACAGGTAAACTTATCTCACGAGAGTAATTATCGAAAGCTACAGGATAATCCTCAATATTATTTTCGAGATTTTTATAAAAACTTGTCATCGGTAAAGGAACAAAATGAACATTTACAGCAACTTTTCTTTGAAATATTTTTTGTATGATTTTATCCCGCTCGGTTTCCGATATATTTCTTATCCGTAAAAGAAATGCATGATAGGAAGATTTTTTAATTTCATTTTCATATACTGGAATTTCAGCCCACGAATACTTTGATAAAGCTTCGGAATAAGAATCGAAAATATGCTTTCGTTTCACAATCATGTCTTTATCGTAGCGTTCCAACTCAATCAATCCCATTGCTGCCTGCACATCGGTCATATTGTATTTATAACCTGCTTCTACAATATCATATCTCCAGTTCCCAATCTGATTTTTCGAAAAAGCATCTTTAGTCTGCCCATGAAGCGATTTGATTTTCAAATATTGATAAACAGTTTTATTATCAAAAGGCTTTGGAAGATTCAAACAAATTGCCCCACCTTCGGCGGTTGTAAGGTTTTTTACGGCATGAAACGAATAAACCGTTACATCAGTTAATATTCCGGTTTTTTTGCCTTTATACTCAGCACCAATAGAATGAGCAGCATCCGAAAGAATTAATATGCGGCCTAAAGTTTCCTGTTCAATTGTTTCCGGTACAAATATTTCGCGAACAGATTCATCACGAACCAAATCATTCAATTCATCGTAATCGCAAGGCCAGCCTGCCAGATCAACGGGAATGATAACCTTTGTTTTTGGAGTTATAGCTTGTTTCACAGCTTCTATTGACAAATTAAAATCAGGATTTGAATCAACAAAAACCGGTTTTGCCCCACAATGAACAATAACATTTGCCGAAGCTGCATAAGTATAAGCCGGAACTATTACTTCATCACCCTTCTTAACACCAAACCATTTTAGCATTAATTCAAGCCCCGATGAACATGAATTTGTGCATAGAGTAGCTTTATGTCCGGCATATTCGGTAATTCTTTCCTCGAACAATTTTGTTTTAGGTCCGGTTGTTATCCAGCCCGAAGTTAAAGCATTGCAAACTTCGTCAAGAATTTTCTGATCAATTCTTGGTGGTGAAAACGAGATCATTATTTTAAAAAATCAGAAATATTTTTTTCAACTCTTTCAGAAACATTGGAGATATCTGATTTTTGGAATTTTTCTCCCGTAATCTTTTCAAAAAGTTCAATATATCGTTCAGAAACTTCATTTACAAAATCATCGGGCATTTCCGGAATTTCCTGGCCTTCTTTTCCCTGAAATCCGTTTTCCATAAGCCATTCACGAACAAATTCTTTTGAAAGTTGTTTTTGAGAGATACCTTTTTCCTGCCGGTCTTCGTAACCTTCTTTATAAAAATATCTCGATGAATCGGGAGTATGAATTTCGTCGATCAGATAAATTTTATCACCAATTTTTCCGAATTCATATTTTGTATCAACCAGTATCAGGCCCATTTTTGATGCTATTTCGGTTCCACGTTTAAATAATTCAAGAGTAAAATGTTCTAATTGTTCGTAATCAGCTTTTTCAACAAGATTTTGAGAAAGAATTTCTTCTCTTGAAATATCTTCATCGTGGCCAACATCTTCTTTTGTAGTTGGTGTTAAAATCGGTTGGGGAAATTTATCATTTTCTTTCATTCCTTCGGGCATTTCCACACCACAAATACTTCTTTTTCCTTGTTTGTATTCGCGCCATGCATGGCCTGATAAATATCCACGGATCACCATTTCTACTTTAAACGGCTCGCAATATTTTCCGGCTGTTACCATAGGATCCGGTGTTGCAATCATCCAGTTTGGAACTATATCTTCGGTTGCCTTAAGAAATTTTGCTGCAATCTGATTCAAAACCTGTCCCTTAAAAGGTATTGCTTTAGGTAAAACTACATCAAAAGCCGAAATCCTGTCACTTACTATCATAAGTAACAGTTCATCATCAATAGTATAAACATCTCTTACTTTTCCATGATAAACACTTGTTTGTTTATCGAATTTATAATTTGTTGTTTTTAGTGCTTTATTCATTTTTTATATTATTGTTTGATTTATATTATTGTAGGTTTTTAAATTTTTTATTTCTGTCTTTTTTTATGTTGGTGAAGCATACTGTTTTTCGATTTTTAATAGATGCAGGTAGTATGTCCAGCTAAATTTAAAAGGTGATTCAAATTTCCGCATCAGCATTGCAGATTTCTCATCATTAGATTTCCGCATCAGCGATGCGGGTTTTTCAATTCCTGTAATCCGTTTTTTATAAGAGAGATAGAAATTTCGCATTCTCTCCAAATTATAAACCGAATATCCTTTCCCAAATTCTTTGGTTAGTTTTTGCGAAAGTTCTTTTAAAACAGCTTTCCCGTACTTTGCACGTTCTTTGCCTTTCTGTTCATCTTCAACTATTAATCTGCCAACCTCAAAATAAGTCAAAACTATTGATTGGTTTATACTTGTAACAACAAATTTTCTTGATTCGTTAAGCAGGTCTAATATTTTGCCAAACAATTGGTTATTTGATTTTGATAATTCCATTTTATCCTGGGAGCAAAATTACAAAATATCCTTATTCTTTTTTTCTACTTCCTCTAAACTTCATTTGGTTCAATTATTGCCAATAAAATTTCTTTCTTTTACATTAAATATTACAAAAGTAACCGAATCTTGATTTTCTGCTTTTTGCAATAAAATCTAAAATTCTTTCCATGTTATCAATAAATTTAAGTTAAAGAATTGGAAAAAACATTTTTTTCTTTTGTATTATTTCCAGTATCAGAAAAATTAAGTGTTAAACTAATTCCTTAACCTTTTTCGCCCTCATTTTTTTTGCAAGTGTCTGAATACATTCCCTAACCGGAATTATTACTGAAACACCATCGTATTCAAGTTCTTCAGCAATAATTTCCAAGTTCTTATCATGATGCTTTTTTAAAGGATTTAAAACTTTGATATGATTTTCATCAACACCAACTCCTTTACAAATTCCTTCAATTCTTCCGAGAGCTGAAGACTTCTGCCCTCCGGTCATTCCGGTTGTTGAGTTATCAAGGATCAAGATAGTGATAGAAGAATTATTGTTAACGGCATCAAGCAATCCGGTTATTCCAGAATGTGTGAAAGTTGAATCACCAATAACTGCAACCGAAGGAATTAAACCTGCTTCGGAAGCACCAACTGCCATTGTGATTGAGGCTCCCATATCAACACATGAATTTATGGCATTGAAAGGTGGCAAAGCACCTAAAGTATAACATCCTATGTCGGAAAATATCCTTCCTTTAGAATATTTTTCCATAGCTTCATTTAAAGCATGATAGCTATCAATATGTGGGCAGCCTTTACATAATGAAGGTGGTCTTCCGACCATAAAATCAGGAATATCTTCGCCAAAAGTATCCTCCATTCCAAGTGCTACACGAACAATATTTGGATTTAATTCCCCATCTCTGGGAATTGTTCCATCCAGGCGGCCGTGAATCGGCTTTCCGATATCGAGTAAACCTTTCAGCATTTCTTCTATTAATGGATTTCCTTCTTCAAAAACTATGATCTCATCACATTCGTCGTATAATTTTTTTATAAGTTTTCTTGGAACAGGGTATTGGCCGATTTTCAACAAAGGATGATGAAAATCCTCTTCCGGAAAATTTTCTAATAAATAATTATAAGCTAATCCACAAGCTATAATTCCTTTGCTCTTATCTTTACCAGGAAAATATTGATTAAACCCCGAATTTTCAGAATCCATTTCAAAATAATCCTGTTTAGTTAATAATTCCTTATATCTTTTTCGGGCAATTGCAGGTAATAAAACATATTGCTTTGGATCTTTGGGAAGCTGTATTGAGTTTTGTTTCTTAATATTTTTTCGGATAATCCCGGCCCTTGAATGTGCAAGCCTGGTTGTAATTCTTACCATTACAGGAATATTAAATTTTTCGGAGAAATCGAAACCATATTCAATCATATCATAAGCTTCCTGCTGATTTGAAGGTTCAAAAACCGGAATCATGGCAAACTTTCCAAAGAATCGTGAATCCTGTTCATTTTGTGATGAATGCATTGAGGGGTCATCAGCTGAAACTATTATCAAGCCGCCGTTTGCACCGGTTAATGCCGAATTCATAAATGCATCGGCAGCAACGTTTAATCCTACGTGCTTCATGCAAACCATAGCTCGTTTTCCTGCATAAGACATACCAATTGCCGATTCCATTGCAGTTTTTTCATTAGCTGACCAATCACATCTGATATCTTTTTCTTTTGCTTCTTTTGATCTTTGCACATATTCGGTTATTTCCGTTGAAGGGGTTCCCGGATAGGCATAAATCCCCGAAAGGCCGGCATCAATTGCACCCTGGGCAATCGCTTCATCTCCTAACAGTAAAATCTTTTGCTTCATTATTTTGAAATATTATTTCTTTTTGAATTTAATATGTCAAAATTAGTATTTTTTTATAATTTAGAGGTATTAATCCTGTTGAAATTGAATTTGTAAAGACTTATTGATGTAATAACTTTGATAATCAAAAATTTATCACTGTGAGTTTTTGAAAACCTGTTCTCTCCGATTTTAAATTAAATTCGAAATTTCAATTCCTGAATAATTTTTCTCTATTCGGGATAAATTAAATTATCTGCATCATTCATTTTAACAAGGTAACCCTCTTTTGGGTTAAGGTCTCCAATACCATTGACCCACGTAGGTCCTATTTTTCGAAGCATATTACCATTAGAGTCTCTAACAAAATCTATATTTTCTAATATGTCATTAAAAGCAATTAAGGCATCCATAGAATCTGTTGGTAAATAACTAATAAACTGGTAACCGATTAATAGATCAATAGGCGTTTGGGGATCAATTATATCACCAAACATTTCAAAACTGTCGGAAGAATTCATTTTAACCAAATATCCTTCTGTTGTAACCCAATCACCTATTCCATTTACCCAAATCGGCCCAATTTTTCTTAAAACACTTCCTTCCGAATCTCTAACAAAATCGAGGTTATCATTTAGAATATCTGAAAGAACCTGAATCATATCAGGATCATCAGGAATAATATTTGAGGAAATAAACTGGTAGCCTGAATTTAAGTTAATTACGGTACCTTCTGAAGATTGAGGAGCAACTGCAATTGTGCCTGTCCAAATACCAATATCTCCAACTGAAGTTGTACTACCATTAGTAAGGTTTACTGTCCTGAGTGTATTTTCCCATGAAAGTGAGTTATAGTTCGTCATATACATGGTTTGGTTCTCCGAACAGTAATCCAAACCTTGTCCCATACCTGCTACTCCTACTCCTGATAAGCCCAGGAAGGTAACCGAACCATCTGCTTTATCGATTAAATAAACTTTACCGTTTGCGGCACATTGTACGCCATACATCTGGCCGGCATCATCAATGGCAATACAAGCTATAGCACTAGCATCAGTTTGTGTTCCAACAAGAGTATAGGATCCGTTTGTAACATCAATTGTATGAAGGGAACACTCGCCAGCTGCAATACCCCAGGAACTTACCCCATACATAACCCCTGTGGCATCATCATAAGCCATTCCGGTCCATATATGATTTGTTGGAGGAGGATTCGTGCCAAACAAAGTGGTAGAACCATCAGTAGTATCCACCTTTATGAACTCATTAGTATTGGCATTTATGGCATATAAAAAGTTGTTTGGCCCAAAATCACTGGCACTAAGCCATGATTGTGTTGTGCCAATATTTGTTTTTATGGCATTCGTAAGGTCTATCTTGTCAAAAATTCCTGATGGGTATTCAACAATAAAAGCATGTTGACCAATTGCAATTGATGAAATAATCCAAATGCAGAGTAAAAGAGTAATTAACTTTTTCATAATATGAATATTTATTTTCAGTTTAAAATGTAAATATAGTAGAAATTTTTGTTAATCTCTCTATCTTAATTAAAAACTTTAATTATAATTCAAAGAGAAGAGTACTAAATATATTGCTTAGGAATTTTTTAGTTAATTCTGATTTTCATAAACTTATTGAACTATAAACCTTATACATTTGTTTTGTCTAAACCATTCTCAAATAATATTTTGATACCGATATCTATCATGAGAAAAAGATATTAATGATTAATAAACAGAATAATTTGTTTTTTTTATCTTTACCGCTTTATTTTAAAAAAATTATAAACATGATAAAGAAATTCTTTTTTATTGCAGCATGTGTATTCATTTCACAGTTTGCATTTTCAAACTCTATACCCGAACTGATAAAAGAATCGGGATGTAATAAAGATTATCCAAATGATGATCTGTTAATAATATTCGACAGCACAAAGGTCGATGTGCAGGAAAGCGGTTTAAGCTACGTTTATACACACACTTTATACAAAATTCTGACAAAAAACGGAGCAAAAGACCTTAATGTAATTAAATATGGATATGATCCTCTTTCGGCTTATGTTGACATAAAAAATGTTATCATTTACAGAAAAGACGGAAGCATTGAAGAATTAGACATGTCTGAGGTTTTAGATTATCCGGCTCCTGCCCGAATGATTTATTGGGGAGCAATGGAAAAAATGATTGAAATCGGAAGGCTTGAACCCGGTGATGCGGTTGAAGTTTTTCTTTTCAAAAAGGGCTTTACGTATGCTCTTCTTTACGAAGATGATGACGATAAATATATTCCACCCATGAGAGGTCATTATTACGATATCGTACCTTTTTGGAGTAGCGACCCGCTTTTGTTAAAATATTATAGTGTTGAAGTACCTGAGGAAAAATTGATCCAATACAGGTTTTATAATGGCGAAGCCGAATCTTCGGCAATACTTGAGGATGGAAAAATGATTTATACTTTCATAAAAAAAGATATTATGCCCATGAAACGGGAGTCAGGGATGGTGGCTTTTTCTGATGTTGCCCCAAAACTGTTGATATCAACCAGTCCCGACTGGTATGCAAAATCATTGTGGTTTTATAAAGTTAATGAAGATTACGGCAGTTTTAACTCCACACCCGAAATTGATGAAAAAGTTGCAGAAATACTTGCTCCGGCGAAAAATGAAATGGATTCAATTTCTTTGCTAACTCACTGGTGTGCTGATGAAATTCGATATTCCGGAATTTCAATGGGGCCGGGTGAGGGTTTTACTTTGCACAGCGGCGATATGAATTTTACCGATCGTTGCGGAGTTTGTAAGGATAAAGCAGGAATGCTTATTACAATGTTGCGAGCCGCCGGTTTTGAATCATATCCTGCAATGACTATGGCAGGTTCAAGAATAGATTATATCCCTGCCGATCAATTTAATCATAGCGTAACTATCGTCAAATTGTCGAACGGAAAATATAAATTACTTGATCCTACCTGGGTTCCGTTTTTACGTGAACTTTGGTCAAGTGCCGAGCAACAACAAAACTATTTGATGGGCGTGCCCGAAGGATCAGACCTTATGATAACTCCGCTTTCGGCACCAGAAAACCATTTCTTTAGAATTAAAGGAAATTCCGAAATACTTTCAGACGGAACTTTAAGCGGTGAATTCCTATTAACCGCCGAAGGACAATCCGATGCTTCTATCAGACGAATGTTTACAAGCTATTATAAATCGGAATGGAAAAAGTCTGTGGAAAGAGAATTATTAAGGGTTTCGCCTCAGGCACAAATCATTGAAATGGATTTCGGTAAGCCTTACGAATATCTATCTGATAATATTCACATAAGCGTTAAATATACAATTCCTGATTATGCGATAATAACTGATGAGGAAATAATTTTTATTCCATTTGTTGCTGCAAATCTGTTTAAAAGAGGTATGTCTCACATGTATTTCGGCACAAATTTAAAGGAAAGAAAACACGCATTCCGAGACAGATGTTCGCGATTAGTTGAGCTTGATGAAACAATTAAACTTCCTAAAACCGGAAAGTTGATCCCATTTGAATTTGACGAAAAAGTCGGTAATGATATTGCTTCATTTAACGGAAGTATAAATTTAAAAGGCAAGACATTTAAATTCCATGAAAAAGTCAAACTTTCGAAACGGATTTATGAAGCTGATGATTGGGATGCTTTCAGAGAAGTTGTAAGTTCACAGCAAAAATTTGCCGAAACTCCTATTATTATTGACATTAAAAATTAGAAGCCAACATTAAAAAATAAAAAAATGAAGAATATAATTTTAGCAATATTTTGCCTTTTTATAATAAATCTATCTTTTTCTCAAATAGAAAATGCTGATGCCGAATATTTAGAAGTTCTTAAAGAATACACTTTAAATGATGACGGAAGCATTGATTTTCATTATTCAAAAAAATTGAAACTTCTTACTCATTTCTCGTTTCATAGATTATACGGCGAAACTTTCATTGTTTATAACACTGATTTCCAAAAATTAAAAATTAACTCTGCCTACACTATCATGGCCGACGGAAAAAAGGTTATTACACCTAAAAATGCTTTTAATGAAGTTTTACCTCGATTTTCAGCAAACGCACCTGCTTACAACAATATTCGAGAAATGGTTGTAACCCACACAGGCCTTGAACGAAACACAGTAATTAATTTAGATTATACAATCAATTCAAAAAAGGGCTTTTTCCCGGCATTAATGGGTGATGAAATTTTATCAGAATCATCTCCGGTTAAGGAATTAATCGTAAAAGTAAACATTCCTGCTTCAAAAACTTTGAATTTCGAATTATTGAATATTACAGGTGAACCTGTTATAAGCAATAAAAATGGAAAAAAAGTTTATACCTGGAAATTCAATTCAATACCTGCCGGTTCAAAGGATTATTATCAGGAATATGATCATACATCTTCTCCCCGTTTGATCTTTAGCACAGCAAAAGATTTGAAATTTGCATACTTTCAATTTATCAATCAAGATGCTTTTGTTTTTAACACAAATGAAAGTATGCACATAGCTATTGATAATATCGTATCTGATGAGACTGATCATTTGACCATTGCTTTAGAATTGCAAAAACTTGTTTCAAATGACCTTAAAACTTTAAATATTCCGTTGAAATATACAGGATTTAAATGTCGTACGGCAATTGAAACATGGAACAGCAATCAGGGAACACATCTTGAAAAAGCATTATTATTAACCGCTTTATTGCAAAAAGCAAATATCAAAGCCGAGCCGGTTGCCGTTATTCCAAATGAATTTTATAATAAAGAAATTGGGAATCTTTTAAGTTTTAATGATTTTCTGGTAAGAATAAATCTGAAAAAATATGGTGAGATTTTTATTTCAGCGGAACATATCGATAAACAGAATTTGAAATTTGGCCTTGAAGGAAAAACTGCATTATTACTTGACAAAAATGTTGAAAGCCTGAAGGTTTTTTCAAGCAAACCGATGACAAGTAAAATATTTGTTGGTGGTGATTTTGAATTCCAAAATCCTGATAAAATGGTCGGAAATTTATTTTTAGAACTAAAAGCCAAAGCAAATCCATATTTTACGATTTATAATGACAGTTCAAATATTAAATCATTGATCAGAGGTGGTGTTTCAAGCAAAAGTTTCACTTCAACCGAAATTGAGAAATTATCACAGGAAATGAGCAGGACTCATTTTGAATTTGAAAAAGAAGACCCATTCAACAAACTAAAAAATTATATGACTTTTCAGCTTCCTTATGTTAGTAATGGAGTGGAAAGCTGGCATATAACTCTTCTGCCTGCCAAAAGATCAGCACCTTTAGAAATTGTCGAAACAATTCATGAAAGATATGAATATGCTGTTTTGTTTCCGAAAGAGCTTAAACCTGTTTCAAATCTAAAGAATATTGAAATTAAAAACGAAGCCGGATATTTATTAATTAAGTTTGAAAAATCGGCAAATGAAATTCTAATCACAAGAGAAATTAAGCTCAATAATAAAATTATTGGCCTTGATATTTATAATGATTTCAGGGAAATTATGAATGCCTGGAATAATAAGAATTACAGGAAGGTTATTTTTAAGGAATAGAGTAAAATTTTGTTGTTAGCATAAACTTTATTTTTCCGCATATTTCGCTAATTTTCGCAGAAAAAATCAGTGAAATCTGTGTTTTTTTTTATTCAGATAATCGATAACCAGTTTCTTTTGTTTTGAAAATTACGACAAATAAGGATTATTCATCCTCTCGTAACCAATATTGGTTTCAGGCCCATGGCCTGTGTAAACCTTGAAATCATCACCGAGTGTGAATAATTTGTTTTTAATATTATTAATTAAAAGATTATGGTTTCCGGTTGGAAAATCTGTTCTTCCGATACTATCCTGAAATAGCACATCCCCGACAATAACAAATTTTTGATCTTTACTGACAAGACAAATACTTCCGTCGGCATGGCCGGGAGTATAAAGGATTTCAAGTGTAGAATTTCCAAATTTGATAATATCACCTTCTACACAAAACTTTTCAGTTTCATATAATTTCTCTATTTGAAATCCATAACCCAATGCTTGTTTGTGGGCTAATGAATAAAAATTATTTCCGTCCTTGTGGATAGTTGGGAGTATACTAAAGTTCTCAAAAATAATATTATTACCAAGTACGTGGTCAATGTGACAATGTGTATTGATTTGCATTACAGGATTCAGGCTATTATTTTTAATGAAGTCAATTAATTCCGACTTTTCAAAATCCTCATAACATCCGGCATCAATAATTATGCATTCTTTGGTTTCATCCCATAAAACAAAAGTATTAACCTGAAATGGATTAAAAGCAAATTTCTTAATATTTATCATAATAAATTATTTTTAGCAAATATATCAAAAATTCAACTTCTCTTTATTATTGCTATTTAGGCATTTTTCATTTCTCATCCTAAACAAAATTATTTTAATTTAGCATTCAAAATAAATCCTTAAATAATCAATGGGAAATAATATACAAAAATATAGAAAAAATTGTTTGAGAACAGTTTTATTTATTTTGTTATTATTTTCAATTACAAATACTTATTCGCAATTCTATAATGGCTCACAAATGAATTTCGGAAAAAACAGGGTTCAATACAAAGAATTTTTCTGGACTTATTATCGCTATGAACAATTTGACACTTATTTTTATTTAAACGGAAAAGAATTAGCCGTTTTTACTTCAAAATATGCCGATCAACAAATTGATGAAATTGAAAAAAAACTTGAGGCAAGCCTTGACGAAAAAATTCAATTTTTGGTTTTCAATAATCTAACTGATCTCAAGCAAAGCAACATAGGGCTTATTAATAACGAACAATACAATATTGGAGGTGTTACTCATATACTTGGCAGAAAAGTTTTTATATATTTCGATGGTAATTATTCCAACTTTAAAAAACAAATTCGTGCAGGAATTTCCCATAAAATTATTAACCAAATGTTATACGGCCAAAGTCTTGGATCACAGATAAAAAATTCAACTTTAACTGTTATTCCCGATTGGTATTTTTATGGTTTAATAGCCTATATTTCTGAAGGATGGAACACAGAGATTGATAATAAGGTAAAAGATGGAATTTTAAGTGGGAAATTTGAAAAATTTAATCGCCTGACAGGAGAAGATGCTGTTAATGCAGGACATTCTTTTTGGGAGTTTATTGCCAATACTTTTGGAAAATCAACAGTAACAGAAATTCTCAGGGTAATGAAAAACACTAAAAATGTTGAAAGTAGTTTTTTGTATCCTATTGGTGTTGATTTTAAAACTTTATGCAAGGAGTGGATAGAATATTATAAACAAAAATATAATCAGGCAGATACAGAAAGAAACCTTCCTGATAATGAATTATTAAAAAAGATAAAGCAAGATAATGTTTACAGCCGGTTAACGGTTAGCCCAAATGGAGAATTTGCAGCTTTTGTTTCAAATGAGATTGGAAAATATAAAGTTTGGATTTATGACTTTGAAAAGAAGAAACAAAAAAAGATTATGAAATCCGGATTTATGCTCGACGAAAAAACCGATTATTCTTATCCGCTTTTAGCCTGGCATCCAACAAGCAAATTATTGGCCATAATCATTGAAAAACATGGAGAAATTCATCTTAAATATTATACTCTTGAAACCGGGAAATATTCTGAAGTAATTTTATATAATTTTGAGAAAATACTAAGCTTTGCGTACTCAAATGATGGTAAAAATTTTGTGTTTTCAGCAACACGTAAAGGCCAATCCGATATTTATGTTTATGATATTGCGGCTGCATCATATGAACAACTAACAAACGATATTTATGATGATCTTTATCCGCAATTTCTTTATAACTCTTCAAGGATTATCTTTAGTTCTAACCGAACAAACGAAATACTAAGATATGAACCTGAAAAAATTCCTGTCGACCTACCACAAACAAACGATCTTTTTTTATATAATTATTCATCGAAAAGCAATGAATTAATACGGATTACTAATTCACCTCTGGTAAATGAAACTCAACCAACTCAGTACCAGGAAAATTATTTTAGTTTTTTAAGTGACCAAAATGGGATTTACAATCGATTTATAGGACAATTCGACAGCACAATAAGTTATATAGACACGACAACACACTATAGGTACTTCACACGAACATTTCCTGCAAGCAATTATTCCAGAAATATTATTGAACAAAACATTAATCCGAAATCAAGAAAAATTTCACAAATAATTTTTGATGATAACTTATACAAATTGTATGTTGAAGATCTAATTTTAAGTAAAAATATTTCACCTACTACTTTAATAAACACTTCCTATATGGAAGATTTAATCGTAGAAAATAAGCTTGAAACTCTTGATACAATTTCAGATAACGGATTAATAAAACCTGTGAAGAAAAAAACAATCGGAAAAAAGAGGTTTATTAATGTTCGTGCAAATTATTCAAGAAATAAACTTATATATGATACAATAATTGAGGAAAGGGGTAATGAAAAAGATTCAAACAGACAGTTTATTCAGATTGGAAATCTTACCGCCAAAGACATAGCTCAATTATATGAAAAGACAGATACAACAAGCAAATTTATTATACCCAAAAAGCGAAACTATAATGTAGAGTATTTTATCAGTGAATTGATTACACAAATAGACTTTACATTTTTAAACACATCATATCAGCCTTTTACAGGAGGTGGTTCTCCCATTTTTTTAAATCCTTCTTTTAACATTTTCTTGAAATTCGGAGTAATGGATTTGCTTGAAGATTACAGGTTGGTAGCCGGAGTAAAATTGGATGTAAACCTAAAAAACAATGAATATCTTTTAAATTATAGTAATTTAAAAAAACGACTTGACAAAGAAATTATTTTCCATAAACAAGTTCTGGAAGATGTTCAGGGTTATTCAATTATACGTCATCACTCGCATGAGTTATATTATATTTTAAAATGGCCTTTTAATGAGGCAATGAGTGTTAGAGGAACAGCATCTTTTAGAAACGATTTAGCTGTTTATTTATCAACGAATGAATTATCGTTGCGACAACCGAATAGAGTTAAAAACTGGCTGGGAATAAAAGGTGAATTTGTTTACGACGACACGAGAGAGTTAGGACTAAATCTTTATAATGGAACGAGATATAAATTCTTTTTAGAGTACAATCAAAATATTGAAAGCAAAGGTGATAATTTAATGGTTATTGGTTTCGATTTTCGGAATTATCAAAAAATTCACCGAACATTTATTTGGGCAAATCGTTTTGCCATAAGTTCATCGTTCGGAACAAATAAATTAATTTATTATATGGGTGGTGTTGATACCTGGTTAATTCCCGAATTTGACAATTATACTCCAATTGATTTTTCGCAAAATTATGCTTTCCAAACACTTGCAACAAACCTACGTGGTTTTAAACAAAACATTAGAAATGGGAATAGTTTTTTTGTGATAAACAGTGAGCTACGCTTTCCGGTATTCCGATACTTCTTCAACCGGCCAATAAATTCTGATTTCTTAAATAATTTTCAAATCGTTGGATTTGCTGATATCGGAACAGCATGGACAGGATTCTCTCCTTATTCTTCTGATAATTACCTCTATACTAAAACCATAAATGATCGCCCCTTAAGAATCGAAGTAAAAGTTCAGAGTGAACCAATTGTCGGTGGTTTTGGTTTTGGACTGAGAAGCAGACTTCTCGGGTATTTTATTAGGGCAGACCTTGCCTGGGGAGTTGAAGATTATGAAGTAATGCCTTCAATTTTTTACATTTCTTTAAGCCTGGATTTTTAATTAATGATTTTCATGAATATTATAGACAATCGAATTATTTCGTTTATAAAAGAACACCATATTTTAACACTGGCAACATCAAACAATAATAAGCCCTGGTGTGCAAGTTGTTTTTATGTTTATATTGAAGATAAAAACATGTTTATAGTTACTTCTGATTTTACAACTAAACATATCAAAGATGTTGAAAAACAAAATATTGTTGCAGGATCAATAGCTTTAGAGACAACAATGATCGGTAAAATTCAGGGAATTCAATTTACGGGTATAATGAAATTATTAAGCGAAAATGATCTGAAAATTGCAAACAAAGCCTATATTAATAAATTTCCGTTCGCAATATTAAAAGAAACAACTCTTTGGGGGATTTTTCCTGATTTTGTAAAAATGACACATAACAGATTAGGATTTGGTAAAAAATTGATATGGAACAAATAAAGTGAATTTGGGAAATTAGTGAACGGGAATAGGAAGTCTTATAACCTATTTCCAAAATTTCTATTATTTCCCAAATTTCCCACAATAATAATATTATTTAAGAAAATTTCATTGTTAATTTAATACTAATTGATTACGGTTTTTTTTAATATATTAGCTTTTAACTTTATAAATTTTTAAAAATAATTATTCAATTGATACAGTTTTTTCTTTCAAATGATTACAGCGTATTCCCAAAAATTGTTAATAAAAAATAACAATTGAGAATACTGTATTTTGTAATTTGTAAATCAAAAATAATTATATTTTTTTGTTGATATTTGGTTTTGACACAATAATTTATAAAAATAAGTAGTAATTTAAATTTTATTTAAAAATTCATGGAAGACACTCTTTTCCCCAGCATTGATAAGGACATAGAGAAAAAAAAGCAAAATAGTTTTTTTGATGATGTTTTAGAAAAAAGGAAAGAACTTGAGAATTTAACTGAAAGTGAAAAAAAGTCGGATTTTGAAAAAATGAAACATGATTTGAGTTCGACGAAAGTTGAAGACAAGGAGAAAGGAAATTCAATAAAACTTAATGCGATTCCTCAGGAAGATATTTTAAAGGCATCAACAGAATATTTTAAAGGCGATCAACTTGCTGCAAATGTTTGGATGAATAAATATGCGCTTAAAGATAGTGAAGGCAATATTTATGAATTATCTCCCGATGATATGCACAGAAGATTAGCCGGTGAAATAGCCCGAATTGAAAAAAAATATCCTAATCCTCTAAGCGAAGAAGAAATTTATAATCTTTTTAAAGATTTTAAATATATAATTCCTCAGGGTAGCCCAATGTCCGGAATTGGAAATAATTTTCAAGTGTCTTCACTTTCCAATTGTTTTGTAATTGGAGATGATTCATCATCTGACTCTTATGGTGGAATATTAAGAGTAGATCAGGAACAGGTACAACTTATGAAACGACGAGGGGGTGTTGGCCATGATCTTTCGCATATTCGACCAAGTGGAAGCCCTGTAAAAAACACAGCTCTTACTTCCACAGGAATTGTTCCTTTCATGGAAAGATATTCAAATTCAACACGAGAAGTTGCTCAGGATGGTCGTAGGGGTGCATTAATGTTAAGCATTTCGGTTAAACATCCCGATTCTGAAAAATTCATTGATGCTAAACTCGAACAAGGTAAAATAACCGGCGCAAATGTATCAGTGAAGTTAAACGATGAATTCATGAATGCCGCTCTTAACGATGAAAAATATACCCAAAAATACCCCATCGATTCTGATAATCCCATGAAAACACAAGAAATAAGTGCAAAAAAATTGTGGGAAAAAATCATTCATAATGCATGGCAATCAGCTGAACCGGGAATATTGTTTTGGGATACAATAATTCGTGAATCTGTACCCGATTGTTATTCTGACCTCGGATTTAAAACTTTATCGACAAATCCATGTGGTGAAATACCATTGTGCCCCTATGATAGTTGTCGCTTGTTGGCAATAAATTTATATAGCTATGTTGAAAATCCATTTACTGACAAGGCAAGTTTCAACTCCGAACTATTTACAAAACACACTCATTATGCTCAAAGGATAATGGATGATATTATTGATCTTGAGATTGAAAAAATAAATGGAATTTTAAATAAAATCAATAATGATCCTGAAAGTGATGAGACTAAAAGAACAGAAAGAAAACTCTGGGAAACAATTAGAAAAAGGACTCTTCAGGGCCGAAGAACAGGAATAGGAATTACGGCTGAAGGTGATATGCTTGCAGCTCTGGGAACAAGATACGGCTCCGATAATGCAATCAGTTTTTCTGTTGAGGTGCATAAATTGCTTGCTATAGAAGCTTATCGGTCATCAGTTGAATTAGCCGGAGAAAGAGGGTGCTTCCCGATTTTTGATATTGACAGGGAAGAAATGAATCCTTTTATTCAAAGAATAAAAGAAGCAGCTCCCCAGGTTTATGAAAAAATGAAAATTTACGGACGCCGAAACATTGCTATGCTTACAATTGCACCAACCGGAAGTGTAAGTATTTGTACACAAACTACATCAGGAATAGAGCCCGTTTTCAGGATTTCTTACAAAAGAAGAAGAAAAGTAAACCCGAATGATAAAAATGTAATAGTTAGTTTTGTCGATGACGTTGGTGATGCATGGGAAGAATATAATGTATTTCATCCCAAATTCTTAAAATGGCTAATAATTAATGGATTTAACGTTAACGAGGTAAAAAATTATTCAGACGAAAAAATGTCTGAAATAATTAAAAAGTCTCCTTATTATAAAGCATCATCAAATGATATTGATTGGGTATCGAAAGTTAAAATGCAGGGAGCAATTCAGAAATGGGTTGATCATTCCATTAGTGTTACTGTTAATTTACCAAATGATGTAAGCGAAGAAGTTGTAAGCCAGGTTTATAAAACTGCCTGGGAAAGCGGTTGCAAAGGGATGACAATTTATCGCGATGGTTCCAGAGATGGTGTGTTGGTTAGTAATGATGAAACCAAAGAGAATTTCAAAGAAACAAAAGCACCTCCCCGCCCTAAAAAAATTGAAGCCGAAATTATTCGTTTTCAAAATGATTATGAAAAATGGATAGCCGTAATTGGCCTTCTTGATAATAAGCCTTATGAAATTTTTACAGGACGAGCCGAAGGTTTCTACCTCCCACCGTGGGTAACAAAAGGTTGGGTAATAAAAAGTAAAAATGAAAAAAATGAAACCCGCTACGATTTTCAATTTGAAGATAAAGAAGGATATAAAATCACAATTGAAGGATTATCAAGATCGTTTGATAAAGAGTTTTGGAATTATGCAAAATTGATCTCCGGAATTTTAAGACATGGAATGCCGATAAGGTTCGTTGTAGATCTGGTTTCAAATTTAAGTTTCAATATTGATTCCATTACTACCTGGAAAAATGGTGTTGTCAGAGCGCTAAAAAATTTCATACCGGATGGAACCGCAGCTCCGGAGGCTAAATGCCCTGAGTGTAATGCCACAGGAGGATTAATTTACAAAGAAGGTTGTTTGTCGTGCAAAGACTGCGGATACTCAAAATGTGGGTAGAGTTCCAAAACTCAGAACAGTGGATGTATTTTCAATTGCAAGGGGAAACACATATTAATAAATAATGGTTATATTGTTAATTTGCAACAATATAACCATTTAACCATTCTTCCCAAAAATTAACCTGTATTTACAAGTCATTTTTTCCATTACTGATCTTCGTAAGTTCTGAGTTCTGAGATTATTTATTTCTTTCGGTAGTAAATAAAACCAATTTTTCAAGAGAGTCTTTCGATTGACAATCGGGGAATTGCTTTAACATGGAAAGTGCATTATCTCTGTAAATATTCATTTTTTCGTTTGCGTATTTAATTCCACCGCTATTGTTTACCATATTAATAACCTTCGCAACCTTTTCAGTATCTTCATTATGGTTTTTCACTATATTAATAACCTTTTTCTTTTCAAAATACGAAAGATTATTTAACATGTGAATTAAGGGCAGTGTCATTTTTTGTTCTTTGATATCAATTCCATTAGGTTTACCGGTAGAATTTGTTTTCTGATAATCAAACAAATCATCTTTAATTTGAAAGGCAATACCTACGTTTTCGCCAAAAACTGCCATTTTTTCTTTAATTTCTCCATTGGCATTTACCGAAGCTGCTCCACATTCGCAACATGATCTGATTAAAGAAGCTGTCTTTTTTCTAATAATTTCAAAATAAACCGATTCCTGAATATCAAGGCGGCGGGCTTTTTCAATTTGTAGTATTTCTCCCTCACTCATCTCACGAACTGCAGTTGAAACAATTTTTAGTAATCCAAAATCATTATTATCAAGTGAAAGAAGTAAGCCTTGTGACAAAAGGTAATCACCAAGCAAAACCGCAATTTTATTTTTCCATAATGCATTTATAGAAAACAATCCCCGTCGCTCGTTTGAATCATCGACCACATCGTCGTGAATCAGAGTAGCTGTATGTAATAATTCAATTAGTGAAGCAGCGCGATATGATTTCTCCCCAATCTCTCCAAAAATATCTGCCGAAAGAAAAACAAACATTGGCCTCATTTGTTTTCCCTTTCTTTTAACTATATACCTGGTAATCTTATCTAAAAGAGGAACATTACTTTGTATGGAATTCCTGAATTTTTCATTAAAAATATCAATGTGTTCCTGTATTGGATTGCTTATTTCTTTTAATGAAATCATAGGGCTTCAAAAGTACTACTTTTATAAGAAATGAGTAAATATTTTTTTTAGTCATTCATAAAACAAATTAAGACTCGTGTATTTATTTGGTGTCAGATGATAGTAAAAACCCGAATGTTGAATAAAAACACTTCGTCTCGCTACACAATACAAGGCCGAAATGGATTTTACAACCTACAATATATCAATATCTCTCCATGACAATACTCTGGCATTGCTGCGTTTGTGGCTTTCACTTCCCCCATAAATCAAGATTAACTGCTGCGATGAAATACCGGATAACTCTTGATAATATAGAAGATTTTTAAAAAAATCCTGATGTATTGAAGTACCTGATTTTATTTCAATTGCCAGAATATTACTACCATTCGGTTGTAAGCAGTCAATCTCAACACCTTTATTGTCGCGCCAGAAATATAAATTAGAGCCAAGCCCATTATTAAAGCGTGACTTTAGTATTTCTGTAATCACCATGTTTTCAAAGAGCTCACCTTTTAAAAAGTGCTGCTGAAACTGATCTGCATTTTGAATATTCAACAATGCTGCTGCTAAGCCTGTGTCGTAAAAATATAATTTTGGTGTTTTTATCAATCTTTTATTGAAGTTTTTATGATGAGGATATAAGCGATAAGTGATAAAACTGGTTTCAAGAATTGAAAGCCATTTTTGAACTGTATGATATGAAATTGATAAATCATTTGCTATTGAAGTAAAATTAATAAGTTGGCCAACTCTGCCGGCACAAAGTTTAATAAATTTCTGAAATGAATTTAAATCACTTATGTTTAATAAATGGCGTGCATCTCTTTCAACATAAGTTGCAATATAATTATTGAGCCATTCGTATGGATTAAGATCTTTATCATATATACGCGGATATCCTCCGGTGATAATATTTTCAGGGAAATCTTGTATTTCAAATTTTGTATTTTTTAATTCGCTTATTGAAAAAGGCAGTAGATAAAAAATAGCAACCCTTCCCGCTAAACTTTGTGTAATCTTTTCCATCAACAGAAAATTTTGTGAACCTGTTAAGATATATTGTCTCTCCGGATCATCATCAACATAAAGCTGAATATACGAAAAAATTTCCGGTACATACTGAGCTTCATCAATAATTAAGAGTTTACCTTTTGAATTCAGAAAGTTTTTCGGATCATTTTGTGCAAAGTTTCTCTGCTCGATATCTTCAAAGTTTACATAAGCATAATTAGGAAAGATTTGTTTTACCAAGGTTGTTTTTCCCGATTGACGCGGGCCTGTAATTGTTATTACCGGATATTGTCCAATTAGTGATTTTACTTTTTTACTTATATTCCTTTTTATCATTTTGCAAATGTAGAAAGTACAGATTAGAAATCCAAATTCTAATCTGTACTTATTTATTATTTCTCTATCGAATTGGAATTTTCTTTATTTTTGAAAAAGTAATGTTAAATTATCCTGCTAAAATATTGATTGCTTTTGGTGAAACCATTAATGGAAATGATAAAATTTTTTCATGGCTGTTAAAAAACGGCTATCCTGAATTAGCAGCTTTATCAAAAGCTATTCGCGGAAGCGAAGAAGCTTTTAAGTGGTTGTTGGGAAATAAATTTCCTCATCTTGCCGCTCTCGACCGGGCAATTGATAACGATAAAAAAGCATATCAATGGTTAAAAAAAAACAAATTCTTTTTTCTTATTATTTTTGCTGAAGCCTGCCAAAATAAAAAAGAGGCTGTTCTATGGCTTAAGGAAAAGGAATTGGAAATATTTATTATTCTGGCAAAAAAAATCAAACATTTTAGAGATAATCAGACATTTGATTATCATAAATTGCATTTTTAAGCGAAATTCTCAAATCTAAAATTTCTACTTATTCCTATATCCTCTTCAAAATCTTCACCCCACCAGCTTTCTTTCCGTTAAGCATTATCACAGCAATATAAGTTCCCTGTTTTACTGTTTGGTTTTGGTCATTGTTGCCTTCCCATGTCATGGTGAATTCTCCTTTTGAGACTTTGGCGTTCATTAAGCTTTTTACTTTTTTGCCGTTTATCTCGTAAATTATAACTTGTACATTGCCTCCATGTAACAGCTTGAATGCAATAAAGGTGTGATAATAAAACGGATTGGGATAAACAATTATCTTATTATCATCTGTGTTTTGAGGATTTAAATCATTTATACCTGATGTATTATCAAATTCATAAGCACCCATATCTATTCTGCCACCCGATATTCTCGGTTTGCCGGCAAGGTCAGTGGAGGGTAAAAGTATTGTATCTGCATAATTTAATGTTACAAGATAATACGAAGTATCATCTTCACTGATAATAAACGGCGGCTCCATTCCTGCCTTATACATAGGAGTACCGGTATTTATACAAGGTGAATCCTCCTGCAATGAATAAGGAAATGCCGAAGCCGTATCCCATAGAGGGTCTTCATTTATATTGCCATCCAACCAATTAAGTGTATGATAAGTTTGCCATTTTTTTACTCCGGCTTCACCACCCTCAATATTTGAATAACACACATTTGCAGTAACAGGATATGAAGAACCGGAAGAGTAGCCAAGTGATAATTCATATAATGAGTCTCCATAAAATATGGAGTTGTATATACTTAACTCAGCACCTTCATCAACAACCACCGCAGAACCTTCTACTCCATCTACTCTATTATTTCCAATTGTAGTATTAATCAAGTCAACAATAGCATGATTTCCCACACCTAAACCAACTCCGGTCCCCGGGGGCCAAATAGGATCAGGATAACATAAATTTTCTGTAATTTGAATATTAATAGCTTTTCCTGTATAGGTGTTTAGAGTTGATAATGAGCCTCCTATTGTTACACCCCCTCCATATCCAGCATTAAAATTAATACCTGGACCATTATTATGTATTACACAATTTATCAACTCAAAGACTCTTGAAGTTTCTGTCCAATTTCCCAATCGAAATGCATTAGTACCTTTATTATTCAATAGTAATGCCTCTGATATGTAAATACTATCATTATATTCTACATTTATACCTGACCCGTGTTTTCCTACACAATTATAAATTTTTATATTTTCAAAATTTATATTAGTGTTTTTAAATAAATAAATTCCCCCTTGAATATATCCGGAAAGGGAATAATCCCCAAATCCATTAATAAATGACATGTTTTTAACAGAATAATTTCTTGTTAAATTATTTCCTCTAAAAAGATATGAAATGGAATCAGCATTTAGTATAGTACTATCACGGCTTTCTCCTATTAAATTAATATAGCTTCTTGCATTAAGTGGAAATCTTTCATTACTTTGATTTGGTGAATAAACTCCATCGGATAGAAAAATATTTCTATTATATATTGTATCCAGAAGTATTTTTTTATATGCATAAGCTATGGTTTTTAAAGGTTCTTCAGGGGAAAATCCTGAATTATTATTATTACCTGTAAATGGGTTTACATATATATCATTATTTACAACATCTATTTTCGAGTGTTGAATATTTACTGTAATATCATTAACGGGATAACCATTAGCATCGTAAGAGAAAATAAAGTGTTGATCAGGATTTAATACTGTAAAAGTATCCAATTCAATATCTAAAGGAGGACTGGATATTGATTTAGCAATATCCGAACCCCTGCTTGAATAATTTAGATAAATATTATTTTTATTATCAGTATCAAAAATAATATTATTGTTGTTAACAAGTAAAAGGCCTCCACCACTAATAATACTCCAATTATATGAAATTGTCGTACCAATAAGATTAAGACCGGAGTTAAAACAATAAATCCCTCCACCATATCTGGCAAAATTTTCTTTAATTATACAAAACTTAATTGTAATTGAAGAGTTTTTAATATAAAGGCCACCTCCAATTAAATCATCTGAATATCCATTTCCGTTTTGTATTGTAAAACCGCATAAAACAGTACTTTCATCCTCACCTGACATTATTCTTACACAACTACCATTTTGGTTACCGTCAATTATTGTATTATTAATATAGCTTTTATCCTGTGTTGTAATATAAAGGCTTGCCAAAGTAATTTCTTTTCCACCGTATAAAATATTTTCGTAATAGGTTCCGGGATACACTAAAACCGTATCCCCGTCAATGGAGGCATTAATTCCTTCTTGTATTGTGGTGAAATCGCCTGTTCCGTCTTGTTTTATGGTTATTATTTGGGAGAATAATGTTTGCGTAATAATGGAAAATATTATCAGGCTTAGGATTTGGGTTATTGGGGGTTTTGGTTTCATGGGGTTTGTATTTTATTTCTTAATTCGTCATTTTTAATTCGATTCCTTGTTTCTTGTTTCATGTTCCTTGTTTCTTATTCCTTTCATTCAGTAAGTAAACACTCAACATTCAACACTCAATAATCAATATTCATTTCTTTCTTTTACCTCACCCCCCGACCCCCTCTCCTAAAATAAGGAGAGGGGGAGAGTGAGGCTTGCTTGATTATCTACAATTTATTCATTATATAAATTTCATTAAAAATGGAACACTGATTACTTTGATTTACACTGGGTTTTTTTTGTGATTATCTGCGTTATCCGTGTTATCCGTGTTCTATTAACTTATTAGTATTTCATTCTATCTTAACGATTTTACCGCTGATTACCTCCTCATTTCCGCAGTTTATCCTATAAAAATAAACTCCTTCTTTCACTTTTTTTCCTTGGAAATTATCCACTTTCCATTCAAGATTATATAGCCCGGCGGGGAATTCGCCTTCCATCAGGATTTTGATGCTTTTCCCGTTAAGGTTGAATATTTCAACTTTTGTGTTTTGGCTTGAATTAAGCCTGAAAGTAATAGTGGTTTCGCCTGTAAACGGATTGGGGCGGCAATAGGCTTCGCTTATGTTTTCAGGAATATTAAATTCTTCGCCTTCACGAAGTGAAATAACATAGTATTGCCTGTTTTCGCCTACATATATTTGTCGCTTGACATTAGCTTGCAATTGCCGGTCAAAAACAAGATAATTGTCTTTTACATTACTTGCTTTAAAACCGTTCCATGTTTCAAACTCCAAAGGTGTACCGGCAGGTGTTCCTTCAAGATAGGCATTAAGCTCAACAATTGTATCACCTTCCAGCCTGACTGCAGCTCCTTTATATTCGCCTTCGGCAATTACTGCTATTTCCTGAATATCGGATGTTGAATCGAATTCTACATAAAAGGGAATATAATCGGCTTTTTCTTCAAAGAAAAATATTCGGGTTGGGGTATGCTTGCAGGTAAAGCGGCTTGTCCGCTATTATTCCATTCTAAATAAACAGGATATGTTTTATCTGTTAGAAGATTAACCATATCACCATATTTGAATGGAGTTATATTTCCGTCAGTTACCCATCTAAAATCTTCCCCATTATATTCTTTTATCATGGTCCAGAATTGAGTCTGTATCATGTATAGGTTTTCATCCATCCATTCCTCACCAAAAGCATCAATAGGATACTGAGATTCCTCAAGGAAATATCCTACCCAGTTTTCTTCAGAAGGTTCAAGGGTCATTTTTGTATCAGG
The DNA here is from genome assembly GCA_964462015.1 of uncultured Bacteroidales bacterium. GTDB lineage: Bacteria > Bacteroidota > Bacteroidia > Bacteroidales > JAEINX01 > JAEINX01. Next base: position 26,599 of record CAYWXI010000002.1, read on the forward strand.
GTCTAATCTTACTCCATAGAGATCAATTGTAGTATTAAAATATCCCGGTTGATCTATACGTAATTTATAACCTAATGTGCTTTTTACATTATTTAAATCTCCTGTCCACTCTTCAGTTATTGGGTCATATAATTTAAATAAGTCAGTTTGATCTTTCAATTCTAATCCTACCGGAAAACACTCAATTCTTTCCAATACAGGTTCGGTAAGTGAAGGATCATTTTCTCCTCTTTCCAAACGTGGGAAAGATACCCATGTCCAGCCGGTGTAAAGATCAAGTTTTTCGGTATAGCAATCAACTACGCTGATGTTTGAGAAGGAATGGTTGCTTGTGAAGAGTTTTTCTTCCTCTATTAATAAGCATTTCGTGATTCTTAAATAATCTTCCTTTATTATGCTGTTATTTTGAGAAATAATAATTAATGGAAAAAGAAATAGGATGAAAATGAAAATTGTTTTTTTGAATTTCATAATAGTATTTATAAATGTAAAGGTAAAATTATTTCTTAAATTTTTAAATCATAATTCTTTTTTAATCAAAGGTAATCCTCTTATTATAATTACTTTTCTCAACACTTCAAATAACAGCAACTGATATTTGTGTTAAAACTCCGGCAAATACATCCGAAATTTTTATCCTTTTTCAGTGCTTTCTACCTATTAATACCAAAAATTGATTTTTGTTAGCAAAGATTTTTTAGATATGTTCAAGAAATGAGGTGTAAATATCAGTTAAACAGAGAGAGAGAAAATTTCATTTTTTTTCACATATTGGAAATTTCGATGAATTTTTTAACAAAAAACAGTGAAAAAAAGATTGGAATTTAATTGTGTTCTTTTGCTTCTTTTTTTTCTAAAAAGTCTTCGGATTACTTTTACACAAAAAATCTACAAAATAATAATTCAGTAAATAAACTGAAGTTTTGCACTTTCTTGAGAAATATATAATTATTATGAAATACATTTTTTTATGATTTGCAATAATTCTCTGTAGTTCTTTGTATCTCCTCTGTTGCTCTTTGTGTCTCCTTTGTGGCTCTTTGCGGAATAGCTATAACACTGAGTTTCTCAAAGAATACACAAAGTTTCTCAAAGTAAAATTGATTGAAATTGGACACGTCAAAGCATTAATTCAGAGCAATAAATGATATTAATAATATTTTTATCAGATACATTATTAATCAATTAGATAAGAAAGCGAAACTTCAGTAAATAAATTATCATGAAAGTGGCCATTTGATGACTATCAACATGAATTTTCAATTTCAGTTAACAGATTCTCGATTTCCTCCAAATCTGTTAATGTCATTAATTTTATTCGAAATTGTTTGAAATTAGGAATAGCCCGAAAATAACTGCTATAATGTTTACGAATTTCGAAAATTGCAGTTCTTTCGCCTTTAATTTGAATAGAGTTTTCAAGGTGAGTTCTGCAAACATTAACTTTTTCTGTTAACCCGGGTTTAGGTAAAAGATCTCCTGTTTCAAAATAGTGTTTTATTTCTTTAAATATCCAGGGATTTCCAACACTTCCCCTTCCGATCATAATCCCATCAACATTATATTTGTTTTTCATTTCAAGAGCTTGTTGAGGTTCTTTGATATCACCGTTTCCGAAAACAGGAATTTTCATTCTCGGATTATTTTTTACTTCACCAATTAATGTCCAGTCAGCTACGCCGCGATACATTTGTGATTTCGTTCGGCCATGAATACTTATTGCCTTAATTCCAACATCTTGCAATCGTTCTGCTATTTCAACAATATTCTTATTGTTTTCATCCCACCCTAATCTTGTTTTAATGGTAACCGGCAATTCTGTGGATTTGACAACAGCTGAAGTAATTTTCACCATTTTATCAATATTATTGAGAATACCTGCCCCGGCTCCTTTCTTAACGACTTTTTTTACAGGGCATCCCCAGTTAATATCAATTATATCGGGATTTGCTTTTTCAGCTTCTATTGTTGCAAGTTTCATTGAATCAATGTCGTGGCCAAAAATCTGAATTCCAAGGGGCCGCTCCTTTTCAAAAAAATCCAATTTTCTTTTACTTTTAACGGCATCTCTTATCAAACCCTCGGAAGAAATAAATTCCGTAAACAAAAGGTCAGCACCCATTTCTTTGCAAATCAGCCGAAACGATGAATCTGTAATATCCTCCATAGGTGCAAGTATCAGAGGACATTTACCTAAATTTATATTTCCAATTTTAACCAATCAACAAAAAACTTTTAAAATTCATGAGTCCGATCAAAAAACTAATGTCACGCAAAAATTAAAAAGTGTTAATACAATGACCGCAAAACAAAGATATTTGTACTTAGAACTTTGCGTATTTTGTGATTCCTCAGCGAGCTTTGCGTGAACCTTTTTATTCCTTTTTATACCGGACCCATCCATTTTTATAAAAAATACTTTTTCGGTGCAAAAATAATCAATTGATAAAATTACTTTTATTCTTATTTTCGCCCATTAAATTTACAAAATGAAACAAACATTCTTTGAAGGATATTCAAGTTTGGCAAAATTTCTCAGCCTGCTTATAATTATTTTTGTTTGCTTATTGTTTACATTACTTTTTGGGATTGTGTTTGGAATTCCGTTTTTCGGTTCAAACATTCTCGATTTACTCTCCGGCTTATCAGCTAATTCAGGTCCCGAATCAATAAATATATTAAAATATTTTCAGGTTATTAATCAAATCGGGATTTTTATTCTTCCTGCTATTTTTTATTCCTACCTTGATAAAAAAAATGTTAGTTCTGCATTAAAACTCAATATTAAGCCCAAGATTATTACTTTATTATTTGCTTCAATATTAGTATTTGTTTCAATGCCCCTTATTGACTGGATGATTTCCGTTAATCAATCCATAAAATTTCCGGATTCCTTAAGTAGTTTAGAAAATTGGTTTAAAGAGTCCGAAAGCCAGGCAACAGTTTTAACTGAATTGTTTCTTGATGTTAATACGGTATGGGGATTCTTGTTTAATATCTTTATGATAGCAATAATGGCTGCAATAAGTGAAGAGTTTTTATTTCGTGGAGTTTTATTAAACCTTTTTGCCGAATGGACAAAAAACATTCATCTTGCAGTTATTTTTTCTGCATTATTATTTAGTGCTTTTCATCTTCAATTTTATGGTTTTTTTCCTCGTTTTATGTTGGGAGTTTTATTAGGGTATCTTTTTGTTTGGACAAAATCATTATGGGTTCCCATATTTATTCATTTCTTAAATAATGCTGTTGCTGTAATCATTTCATTTTTATTTAATAAAGGTGTTATCTCCTTCGATATAGAATCCGCTGGCAATTATGAAAATTCATTTTTTTGGGGAAGTATATTATTGGTCATTATTATTTTAGTACTGATTAATTATAATGAAAAAGGTGTTTTAAATAGAATTTTCCTAAAAAAAAAGGATGACATTCTATTTTAAATGCCATCCTTTTATTACTTAATCATCTCTCTCCTGATGATTATGATTATTGGTTTTTAAAGAATTTATTTTTTTATTAGGGATAAATCAATATATCTGCTCCATTCATTTTAACCAGATAGCCTTCTCCCGGATTACAATCACCTATTCCGTTTATCCAGTTTGGCCCAATTTTTTGAATAATGCTTCCCTGAGAATTTCTAATAAAATCCAGGTTATCATCTATAATTGTTGCAAATGCTTCCAAAGCATTAATTGGAGCTACGGGAAGATAACTTACAAACTGATAACCAATGCTAACATCAATTGGAGTTTGAGGATCAATTATTGCACCGTTAATTATCAAATTATCGCCCTGGTTCATTTTAAATAAGTAGCCTTCGGTAGTAACCCAATCACCTATTCCATTGATCCAGTTTCCACCAATGTTTTGTATTACCTGTCCGGCTGAATTTCTTACAAATTGAAGGTTTTCGTTCAGATTATTTTCCAATACTGAAAGCATATTTGGATTCTCAGCTAAAATATATGAAGAAATAAATACATAACCCATATTCAGGGTTATTTCTTGTGAATCAGCCTGTGAGCCTACAATGTCTTCAGTGCCTCTTGGATTTATTCTATAATAAGGGCCTGAATTATACCAATCAACAACACCTGTAATAGAATAAGTGGATCCAATATCCATCGTAATGTCACCAAAATGATAAACAACATTATCACCAACATGGAAATAATAGGTTGTTTCACCATCATCCCAACTACAACGATAGTCGTAATCGGTATAAGATTCCACGGTTGCATTGGTTATTTTTACTAATTGGCCTTCCCATTGCTCCCCGGGATTAGTATCGGCCGGTAGATCTTCACTTAAATCCGAACCGGCAATTTCATCAGGTCCATAAGGTGAGTTTCCTGATGAAATTATTGAAATCAATTCAGGATATTCTAATTCCGATAAGAAGTTATAAGTCGTTCTGTTTGCATAAAATAAAATTTCGTCTCCAACTGCAACAAGTGCATCAAAACTGTTACTATAAATCATTACTCCATTGTATGCTCCTGCAGCATCACTTACCCATACATTATTATATTCATCATTTGCAGAAACAATGCCTTGAAAAGTAGCAAGGTTATCATTATTCATAGTACCACCCGGATTCAATGCGTTAACATAAGCAATGGGCATAATACCTGCATAAAAGTCATAATCGGTACTATTAGCATCATCGGCAATATTATCAAGAATTACATCACCGGTCATATTTTGTGAAGCTCCGGTTAAATGAACCAGTTTTGCATTCGTACCATCAATAGTTGCACCTGAGAAAGTTATTTCAGTTGTCCCTGTTAAAGTATAATCAGCAGGATCAACTGAGGACATAATTGCTGAATAAAGAACATCTACAGCATTTTCGCTAACAGCATAAGCTTTACTGATCTCTACTGCAGTAATTCCTGTAAAAGCTGCCTCATCTACATAAACTGTTGCGGTTCCCGGCCACCCGGAAACATCATAAACACGTATTTCTATGTGAGCTGATACGGTACCATCAGGGGCAGTTTGTGATCCGCTTGTAATTTGTTGCCAATCGGGAGAATCAGATGAATAATCTCCGTAATAACCTGAAATAAAACTTCCACCGTCATCATACCATCTTACAGCTACTCTTACTCTTCCACCGGGATCATTATCCAAAGCCCAATAAGAGAATTCATAATTGTTTCCTGCATTAACATCGATAAATTGTTGTAAATACCTTGTTGAAGATGTTGTCCAGGTTAAATTTGTACTATAAGTCCCGGAATAAACAGTTGCTGCTTCCTGTGAAGCTGTTATTCCTGAACCCGATAAACTCCATTCATCCGGTGGTCCGTCAGGGCCATTGACAGTCCAATTTTCAAATCCGCCATTTAAGGCTAAATTTTGTGCCGAAGTGATGTTTGCAATGCAAAACATAATAATCAGCAAAAAGCTTGATAAAGTTGTAAATTTCTTCATAATGAAAAGGATTTAATTAATTATTTAATTTGATAATCTTTTTTACTACTACGACAAAATATTACACAAATTTAAAAAAATGTCTTAAATAGCAATTTTTTTTACCTTAAATTTTTGTTAAATAATTTATAACGTTTAATAAAAAAAGCCTGCTCAGCAAAAAACCGGGCAGGCTTGTTTCCTATTGTTATATTATACTATTTGTCAATCGAAAGTAATTCAACTTCAAATACAAGGGTTGTATGAGGCGCAATTGCTTGTCCTGCCCCTTGTTCGCCATAAGCAAGTTCCGATGGAACAAAAAGTTTCCATTTCGAACCTGTCGGCATGAGCTGTAGTGCTTCAGTCCAGCCTTTTATAACACCGTTTACAGGGAAGCTTGCAGGCTGCCCTCTTTTTACCGAACTATCGAATACTGTTCCGTCAATTAAAGTTCCATGATAATGTGTGGTAACTTTATCGGTGAGTTTTGGTTTTTCACCGGTTCCATTATTAATAATTTCGTATTGTAAACCACTCGGTAAAGTTACAACACCTTCTCTTTTTGCATTTTCAGCGAGGAATTTTTTGCCTTCTTCCATTTTTTCTGCAGAATGTTTTGCCTGAAGTTCTTTAAAATAATCATTAACTAATTTCCCGATCTTTTCCTGAGGTATAGCAAGTTGATTTTCGTTTAAAACATCGTAAAGAGCTTTTGAGAAATCTTCAATACTATCAACTTTAAATCCTTGTTCTTTTAGGTTATAAGCAACGCTAACTCCAAGACTATAACTTAATTCATTCATATAAAAATATATTTAGTTTTAAAAAACGGCAAATATAATGTAATATAATTTAAAAAGTTTAGAAAATCTTCTGAATTTAGAATTTGTTATAATTTTGCGAAAAATCTGATATGAAAAAGCAATTTAAGAATTTGTCTGTTAATCTTAAATTATTTTTGTTAATAGTTTTGGGGATAATAATTTCTGTTATTGTTATAACCGTGTTTTCAATTCAAAAATCAAAACGGGAAATACAAATTTCTTTTCAAAATAATTTAACTCTTGAAGTACAAACTATTATAAAGATGTTTGAACGCGAACGCGCTTTAAAGCTTGATAAAGTAAAAACCGATCTTAAAATTGCCAATAATATGTTTTATTCTGAAAAACTGAAGATTGGTGAAAGCACAAGAAATCTCACCTTAATTAATCAAATCACAAAACAAAAGCATGATGCTTTACTTAATGAATGGTACCTGGGAAAAAAAGTAATTCCGGGTGACAATTCATTTGTTGATAAAACCCATGAATTATTTGGTGGAACAACAACAATTTTTCAACGCAGCGACAGTGGATATGTAAGAATTTCTACAAATGTTTTAAAATCTGATGGTACGAGAGCTATTGGAACTTTTATTCCGAATAGTTCGGAAGTTGTGCAAACAGTTAATAAAAACAAAACATATTTCGGAAGAGCATTTGTCGTAAATGATTGGTATATTACAGCTTATGAACCAATAATCAGGAATGATTCTGTAATTGGGATGTTATATGTTGGTGGTAAAGAGAAAGACTTAAACGAACTTCACCGAATTTTAAATGGCTTAAAAATAGGAAAAAGTGGTTTTGTTTTTGTCTTTGATGATAAGGAAAACATGATAGTTTCACCAAAATTATTCAACGATCAAAGTATAAATGAAGAATTAATTAATTTTATTATTGATAATAAAAGTGGTATAAAAGAGATTGCTATCCACCATAATGGCGAAAAATATCTCGTTGCTTTTGAATATTTTCCCGATTTTAAATTATTTGTTGCTGCTGCAGTTGATCAAAAATTTGAAACTAAAAAACTATTTTCCGAAATAGTTATAAACTCAATAATAATAGGATTAATAATAATCGTAATTTTTTCAATATTTGTTTACCTAATTACTACCGGAAACCTGAAAAAGTTTTTTCAACAGCTTGAAAAGTCGGAAACACAATTAACAACAACACGATTGGCTTTAGAAAAATCGGAAAGGCAGTTTAAGACATTATTTAATAATAGTGGTGACGAAATTTTTGTTGTTGATTTTGATGGGAATATTGTTGAGGTTAATGATTCTGCCTGTCAAACCTTAGGCTACCCTCATGAAGAATTCATTAAGATGAATATCAGGGATATAAAAAGTGAGAACTATATTGGTGAAGTAGGAAAAAACATTGAATTGATTCGGAAATTTGGCCAGTATAGATATGAGTCCGAGCATGTTGCAAAAAACGGAAAACTAATTCCGGTAGAAATGAAAAGCAGACTAATTGAATATAATGATGAAAAAGTTTTTTTAACTATTGCAAGAGATATTACCGAAAGAAAAGAAATTGAAGAAAAAATTCTGACAGCAATTATTGAGACCGAAGAAAAGGAAAGAAAAAGATTTGCAGCCGACCTTCACGACGACCTTGCCCCCATTTTATCAACCGTAAAATTATATACCGATTTAATAAAAAAAGGTAATTATAAAAAAATTGATGAATCAGAGACCATAAAGAACATAGACGAACTTATTGATATGTCTATTTCTACAACTAAAGAAATCTCAAACAATATCCGTCCTAATATCTTACAGGATTTTGGCTTAGCGGCTGCAATCAATGAATTTTGCTCGTTTATAAACAATACAAAATCCATCAATATTAGTGTTAAAACTCAAAACTATAAAATTGACAAACGGGGGATTGAAGAAACTATACTTTATCAAACTGTAAAAGAACTTATTAACAACACTTTAAAACATTCTCAGGCAAAAAATGTTGTAATTGAGCTTAAAAGCCATAATGACCAAATAATTTTATATTACCGCGACGATGGTATAGGTTTTAATGTAGAAGAAGCAATTAAAAATAAATCGGGATTAGGACTTTATAATATTTTTAACAAAATAAAAACGATCAATGGTAATTGCGATCTTAATAGCGAAATCGACCAGGGAATGTTTTTATTAATTTCAATAAAATTAAAAAATTTGTACTGAAAAAAAATTTAAATCACAACAACTTAGGCTTTAAATTGTTTATCTTTATAATAAAATCTGATTATGGATATTGTAAAAATTATAATTGCAGACGATCATATAATTTTCCGAAAAGGTTTGCGGACAATATTAAATGAAATCAATGACATTAAAGTAGTTGCAGAAGCATCAAATGGTCACGAATTATTCGATATTTTAAAAAAACAAGAAGTTGATGTTATTTTAATGGACATTAATATGCCTGTAATGGATGGAGTTGAGGCAACAAAAAAAGTGCTTGCAAAATTTCCCGATATTAAAATAATTGCATTAACAATGCATGAAGAAATCGGATATTTCAATAAAATGATAGATGCCGGTGCCGATGGATTCCTCTTGAAAAAAACAACTAAAGATGAACTAGAACGCGCAATTCAAAGGGTGATGGACGATGACACTTACTTTTCTGAAGAATTTATCGGTAATATTAATAAATACACAAAACAAAAATCAAAAACTAGTGATATTAAATTGTCGGAGAGGGAAATTGAAGTTCTTGAACTTATCTGTAAAGGATATTCAAACACCGAAATCTCAAAATTCCTCGGTTTGAGCAGCCGCACAATTGATGGTCATCGTAGCAGGCTTTTTGATAAAACAGGTGCTAAAAATGCCCCGAATCTTGTGATGTTCGCTATTAAAAATGGTTTGATAGAGACATAGGAAGTCAGAAGAAAAATGTTCTGATGCAAATTCCAGCTAATAAAATCATAAAAAATCTGCCATAATCTGCATCTGAAAATTATAGTCTTTTTCTTCATTTTTTCTGCCAATATCATATTTTTAAGAAATTATTAGCTCTGCTTTTTAATAACATACATCAAAATACGTAAATTCCGTATAAATTTCATAGTGGAAAACACCCTATGAAAAAAATATTTTAAAAAAATTAAAAATTTATTCGTATTTATTCTTTATTAAATCTACTGTTAATTAATTAACAATAGAAAAAATCTATTTGTTTTTCAGAAAACATAAGGTAAGATTTTCAAAAAACATTTTCCTAATGATCTCTTTTACTGTTCTTAACAAACAATGATTAGGCGTTTTCACCTAATTTTGTACTTGCGTATTTCACTCTTGTACAGACTTGGTTCTTGAAATAATTTTGCTTGTGAAATAATTAACAATAGAAAGTGAAAACAAAAAAAGTAATAATAGTAGATAATAACAATTTCTTCAGAAAAGCATTAGGAGAAATATTATTGAGTATCGGAGGAGTGGAAATAGTTGTTGAAGCTTCTAACGGAAAAGAATTTCTTGATAATATAAAACTAAAGCCTGCCGATATTACTTTTATTAATATCAAATTACCACATATTGATGGTGTTGAAGCTACAAAAATTGCCCATCGAACTCATCCTGAAATGACTATTATTGGTTTTTCATCACTTGAAAATCAAAGATATGTCAGTCAGATGTTAGCTGCAGGCGCAAAAGGCTATCTATCAAAAAATCGTGATAATTATGATTTATTAAAGTTGATTATTGAAAACCCTGACGAAGGGCCGTTTTTATCAAAAGAAATAGAACAAAACATGAATCAAATTAATTTTCAAGTGATTTGATTAAAAAATTATTTATAAACAATCAAAAAAAATAAAGTCATGAAAACAAAAAAAATTTTAATCGTTGACGATGACGTAGATGTTATCAATGTTATTCAAACAATTTTAGAACACGAAGGCTACGAAGTTATTGCAGCAAACGACAAAAAAGAAGGCCTCGAAAAAGCAATAGAATTGAAGCCTGACCTGGCTATCCTTGATGTTATGATGACAACACATTACGAAGGTTTTGAATTGGCAAAAGAATTAACAAGCAATCCTGCTTTTAATAAAATGCCGGTTGTTATGCAAACATCAATCGAAGCCTTAACAACAACCAATCCAAGTGTTCAGGCAATGGCCAGAGAATTCAGGTTAGACCCTAAATACAAAGAATTACAAGTTATTTTAATCAAAGATGTTACAACCGGAAATGCTGGAATTGATTACTTGTCGGAAGAAGGAAAATCAATATTTATTCATATTGACGGTTTCTTCAGAAAACCTGTTGATTCAAGCAAGCTTTTACCTGAAATCAAAAGACTTTTAGGCAATAATTAAATTGAAACTGGAAATTCGAAATTGGAAATTAGAATCGCAATTTAAGAGTAATCAAATTTCCAATTTCTAATTTTTTAAAAATACAAGCCAGTTGCTAAAATATAAACACACAAAAAATAATATTGTAATTGAATGAAAACAAGTTTTGAAGCAATTGTAGAAGAATATCCAAATGCCCAAAATGATAGTTTAATCCCGATTTTGCAAAAAATTCAGGATAATGAAGGGTATATTTCAGAAGAATCAGTTGTCAGAGTTGGTGAATATTTAAAAATTCCAACAAGCAAAATTTTTGGTGTTGCTACTTTTTATAATCAGTTCAGGTTTGAACCTACCGGAAAATATCATATTCAAGTTTGCAGAGGTACTGCATGCCATGTTTTAGGTTCGGCTACTGTTTTACAAGAATTAGAAAAATACATTAAAATCAAAGCAGGACAAACTTCAAGAGATGGTTTGTTTAGCATCGAAGTAGTTGCATGTATTGGTGCATGTGGTTTAGCTCCTGTTATTTGCATTAATGGCGAATTTTTTGCAAAAGTTACCGAAGAATCTATAAAAGAAATTATTGATAATTATAGAAATCAGGAGGAAAAGTAATGAAGAGTCAAATTACAGATAATAAAAGTTTTCTTATTGATAATATTCTAAATAAGTTTTCAGTGAATACCTACGAAAGCGAAATAGCTGAGAAACTTAATGAGATTAAAAGAGAGAAAAACAATAAAACCATAATTTATGTTGGTGCAGGAACTTGCGGCTTAGGTGCCGGAGCGGATAAAACAATTATAGCTGCAAAAAAATATATTGATGATCACAAAATTGACGCTGATCTTATTGAGGTTGGATGTATAGGTCTATGTTCTTCCGAACCTTTACTTGATGTAAAAATTTCCGGTAAAAACAGAATATCTTTCGAGCATGTTACAGGTGATAAAGTTAACAAAATCCTTGATGATGTTTTTAACGAAACTATTAATAATGATAATGTTTTAGGTCAATTTAAATCAGATTTAACTGAGAAATGGGAGAATATTTCTTATCTTGATGATCATCCTTTTTTTGCTCCCCAAACACGTTTGGTTTTAAAAAACTGCGGAATTATTGATCCTGTAAACATCGAAGAATACATTGCTTATGGTGGATATAAAAGTTTTCTGGCAACTTTGAGCAAATACTCATCATCAGAAGTATGCGATTTAGTTGAAAAAAGCGGATTACGCGGCCGTGGTGGAGGTGGTTTCCCAACCGGAAGAAAATGGAAATTTGCAATGAGCACACCGGCAGATCAAAAATATTTGATTTGCAATGCTGATGAGGGCGACCCGGGAGCATTTATGGACAGAGCCGTTATCGAAGGCGATCCGCATCGTCTGATCGAAGGAATGGCAATCTCAGCCTACGGAATCGGAGCATCAAAAGCTTATGTTTATATCCGTGCCGAATATCCTCTTGCAATAAAACGCTTAAGAGTTGCTTTGGAAGATGCAAAAAAATACGGATTATTAGGTAAAAATATATTCAATACGAATTTTGATTTTGATATTATTATAAAAATGGGAGCCGGTGCTTTTGTCTGCGGGGAAGAAACAGCTTTGATTCATTCAATTGAAGGTAAACGAGGTATGCCAAGGCCCAGGCCACCGTTTCCTGCCGTAAACGGATTATTCGGAAAACCAACAATTATTAATAATGTTGAAACTTTATCGAATATTGCGGGCATTTTTGAAAAAGGCCACGAATGGTTTAGCTCAATTGGAACCGACACAAGCAAGGGTACCAAAGTATTTGCGTTGTCGGGAAAAGTAGCATTGACCGGTTTAGTTGAAATTCCGATGGGAACAACAATTCGTGATATAGTTTTTAAAATCTCCGGTGGTGTTAAAAATAATAAAAAGTTCAAATCAGTTCAAATCGGAGGGCCATCGGGAGGTTGTATAACCGATGAAAACCTTGACATACAAATTGATTACGAATCATTGATTAAAGTGGGTGCGATGATGGGTTCAGGTGGGCTTGTTGTTATGGATGAAGATACATGCATGGTTGATGTTGCAAAATTCTTCATGGATTTCATTCAACGCGAAAGTTGTGGAAAATGTATCCCATGCCGCGAAGGAACAAAACGTATGCTCGAAATTTTGGAAAGCATAACTCATCGGCCAAATAATGAAAGTAATAACGAAGCACTTGTAAGGTTTAAAGGTATCCTTCAATTAGAAAAACTCGGTAAAGTTATCAAAGAAACCTCTTTATGTGGTTTAGGCCAAACTGCTCCAAATCCGGTTTTGAGTACGTTGAAATGGTTTCGTGATGAATACGAAGCTCATATTTTCGAAAGAAAATGCTCGGCAGGAGTTTGTACCGAATTAAGAACTTTTAAAATTGATGTTGATAAATGTACAGGATGTACGGCATGTATGCGAAAATGCCCAACCGCAGCAATTATTGGTACTAAAAAAGCACCTCATTTTATAGTTGAGGAAAAATGTATCGGTTGTGGTACTTGTGAAGAAATCTGCAAGTTTAATGCAATATCTGTTGTTTAACCTTTTATATATTTTAAAAAAATGAGTTTTCAGATAGAAGTAAATAATAAAAATATTGAAGCCAATAAGGGTGAAACCATTTTAGATGTACTGAACAGGAACGGAATCAAAGTCCCGACTTTATGCCACATGAAAGATTTTTTCCCAACCGGAGCTTGTCGAATGTGTGTTGTTGAAAATCTTGGGACAGGAAAACTGATTACTGCTTGTTCATATCCTGTCGAAGAGGGAATGATGATAAAAACTCATTCGCCAAAAGTTATCGAATCGAGGAAAACAATTGTTGAATTACTATTATCGAACCATCCCGACGACTGCCTGTTTTGTGTAAGAAACGGAAATTGCGATCTGCAAAAATTATCGAATGAACATCATATTACCGAAAGAAGAATTACAGGAGTAAAAAACAATCATAATCTTGATCTTTCAAGCTCAAGCATAGTTCGTGATCCTGCAAAATGTATTTTGTGTGGAAGATGTATTCAGGTTTGCGAAAAAGTTATGGGTGTTTCTGCAATCGACTTTGTGAACAGGGGAAGCAATTCTTATGTGGGAACGGCTTTTAACAAGGGATTAAACGTTTCAAGTTGTGTTAATTGCGGGCAATGTATTTTGGTTTGTCCGACGGGAGCATTAACTGAAAAGAATCATTTTCCCGGAATTCAGGATGCTTTACAAAATCCCGAAAAAACAGTAGTTGTTCAATATGCCCCGGCTATAACAGTTTCCTTAGCCGAGGAGTTTGGTTTCGAAGCGGGAAAAGATATTAATGGTATAATTAATGCCGCCTTAAGAAAAATTGGTTTCAATAAAGTTTTTGACACCACATTTACTGCAGACCTTACCATTATGGAAGAATCAGCTGAGTTAATCGACAGAATTCAAAATAATGGTGTTTTACCAATGATAACATCCTGTTGCCCGGGTTGGGTGAAATATGCCGAGGAATTTTCAGAGGATTTCATTCCTAATATTTCTTCCTGCAAATCACCGCAACAAATGATGGGTGCTGTTATTAAAAGTTATTTTGCCGAAATGCATAATATAAAATCCGAAGATATTTATTCGGTTTCGATAATGCCTTGTACGGCAAAGAAATTTGAAGCTCAACGAGACGAAATGACCCGTAATGGAATTTCTGATGTTGATGCGGTTTTGACAACTCGCGAATTAGCACAATTCATAAGGCTGCATGGAATTGATATTCATAATATCGAACCTGAAATTACCGACTCTCCTCTCGGAGTCAGGAGTTCAGCCGGAAAATTATTCGGTGCAACTGGTGGTGTAATGGAAGCTGCTATTCGTACGGCTTATTATAAAATTACAGGTAATGAACTTTTGAATTTTAAAATTCCGGAAATAAGGGGTTTGGAAAAAAGAAAAGAAACAAAACTAAAAATTGGTGATCTTGAAATCGGTATTGCAGTAGTCAACGGATTAGCTAATGCAAAAATCCTGTTAGACGAAATTAAGGCAGGCAGAAATGATTTACATTTTATTGAAATTATGGCCTGTCCCGGAGGTTGTATCGGTGGCGGTGGCCAACCTATTGAATTTGATGAAAAGAATGTTCTGGCAAGAATGAACTCATTATATGATATTGATGATAGGGCTACAATAAAAGTTTCTCACAAAAATCCCGATATTATTGAGTTATATAATGAATTTCTCGTTGAACCTCTTGGACATAAAAGTCATAAATTGTTACATACAAAATATTGTAAACGAGAAGTTTTGATTTAATAAAATTTGTAAACGTTTACAGAACACTGAAATTAGAAATTGGAAAACAGAAACTAGAAAAATGGCAAGGACAAATAGAAATCAGCTTGTTTTTACTGAACCTGACAAATGTCGGGTTTGCTATACTTGTGTGAGAGAATGTCCTGTGAAAGCCATTAAAATCATTAACGGTCAGGCTCAGGTAATTAGTGAGCGTTGCATTGGTTGTGGAAATTGTGTTACTGTTTGCAGCCAGGGTGCAAAGGTTTATTTAGATTCAAAAGCTGAAGTGTTTTCACTTCTTGATTCAGAGGAGAAAGTAATTGCATGTATCGCCCCTAGTTTTCCTGCCGAATTTACAGAAATTAATGATCATTCTATTTTGGTTGGAATGTTAAAAAGGCTTGGATTCGATTATGTTGTTGAAGTGTCGTTTGGAGCAGATATTGTTGCAAAAGAATATCGAAAAGAGCTGGAAGACGAAAATGCGAAACCTTGTATTTCATCCGACTGTCCGGCGATTGTATCATTTATTGAACATTATCACCCTGATTTAATTCCTTCTTTATCAAAAATTGCTTCACCGATGGTTGCTATTTCCCGGATAACAAAAAAGAAGTATGGTAATGATGTTAAGATAGTGTTTGTTGGCCCATGCATTGCAAAAAAAGCTGAATCAGAAGAAATTGATGAGGTAATAACTTTCAAAGAGCTGAGGGAGATGTTTGTGTTGAGTGGCATTGACTCTGCGAAAGTTACACCTTGTGATTTCGATCCTCCAAAACCGGGAAAAGGAGCAATTTTTCCGGTAAGCAGAGGCATGCTGCAAACAATTAATAAAAGTGATGATATTTGTGAAGGTAATATTGTTGTTGCCGAAGGCCGAATTAATTTCCGCGATGCCATAAAAGAATTTGAAAATGGCCATATAAAAACTCAAAATCTCGAATTACTTTGTTGTGAAGGTTGCATTATGGGGCCGGGAATGTCAGTTGGTGGAAAAAGATATTCACGACGCACCAACATAAGTAATTATGTAAGAGAAAAAATCAGGAACCTTGATCAATCTCAATGGAAAAAGGATGTTGAAGAGTATTCAAAACTTGATATGAGCCGGTCATTTGAGGCTACTGACATACGTTTTAAACTTCCTTTACGCAAAGAAATTGATAAGGTTCTGGTTTCTATGGGAAAAATTACCCCAAAAGATCATTTGAATTGTGGAGCATGTGGTTATGATACCTGTGAGGAACACGCAATTGCAATAGTAGAAGGTTTAGCCGAAAACGAAATGTGCCTGCCTTTTACCATTGAAAAACTTCATAAGTCAAATAATGATCTTAACCTCTCGAACCAAAAACTTGCTTCCACCCGACAGGCATTAAAACAAAGCGAAAAGCTTGCCGGTATGGGCCAACTATCTGCCGGAATTGCTCACGAATTAAACAATCCTTTGGGAGTAATTACCATGTACAGCAATATTCTTATGGAAGAAACAAATGAAGATGATCCCTTAAGGAATGATCTTGAATTGATTGTTGAGCAAACAAACAGATGTAAAAACATTGTTGGCGGATTATTGAATTTTGCAAGAAAAAACCAGGTTAATTTATCTGAAACCAACATAATTAATTTCACAAAACAAAGTATCAAATCAATTATTAAATCCAATTCAGTTAAAGTAATATTCAAATCAAACATTAGTGATCCGATTGCAATGATTGATACCGATCAAATGATGCAGGTTCTGACCAATTTAGAAAAAAATGCGATTGAAGCCATGCCTGATGGCGGTACTCTCAATATTGAATTAGATGGAAATAAAAACGAAATAGAATTTAAAATAAGTGATAGTGGTGTTGGTATTTCAAAAGAAAATATGGAGAAAATTTTTACTCCGTTTTTCACAACAAAAGAACTCGGAAAAGGAACAGGTTTAGGCCTTCCGTTAATTTATGGAATTATAAAAATGCACAAAGGACAAATTTCTGTTACCTCGAATGCAGACCCTAATAATGGCCAAACAGGAACATCTTTTAAAATTGTTATACCAAGAGAGAAGAAATTAGAAATTCAAGAGCAACCATCCCGAGTGCTCGGGACTAATTTCTTAAAGAAAACAAATAATTAAGTACAAATATGTTACCAAAACATAAACACATGAAAACAATATTAATAATCGACGATGACATTGATTATCTCGAACAAATGAAAATACAATTGACCTCTTTTGGTTTTGAGGCAGTAGTTGCCGAAAGTCAAAAAGAAGGCGAAGAAACATTAAATAAAATTAAACCTGATCTGGTAATTGTTGACATGATGATGGAAAACCAGGATAGTGGTTTTATTTTTTGTTATAAAATAAAAAAGAAATTTCCTGAGGTTCCCGTAATAATTGCTTCGGCGGTTACGGCTGAAACCGGGATGATTTTCGGACTGAACTCTGAAGAAGAACGCAATTGGATAAAAGCCGACCTGTATCTTGAAAAAGGATTGCGACCTGACCAGCTTCAGCGGGAAATCAATAAATTATTAAAACTGTAATGCTTATCAAATAAACTGATTTTAAAAATGAAAGAAAATCTAAATAAGCTTACAAAGGCATTTAAGAAATTAGTCGGTGGAGACCGGTTAATAAATTGTAAATTTTTTCATAAATAGTTTTTTAGTTTGCGGGGAAAGGGTTGCTCAAAATGATGATTTTTTTTTGGTTGGTTAATATTTGTTTTTTCACCCTGACCCCGCTTTTTTTTGAATTGAAATCGAATTTTAAAATATAAATAAAATGGAAAAGTTAAAAGTTTTAGTAGTTGATGATGAGCCGGGAATTCGTTCCGGAATCGAAAGGATATTAAAAAATTACACTGTTGGGTATCCATTTATGGACGAAGATTTCCATTTTGATGTTATTGAAGCCGAAACAGGTGAAAAAGCAATTGAAATCATCGACGCCCAACAAGTCGATATTATTTTACTTGACAACAAATTACCCGGAATTCATGGAATTGAGGTTCTCGAATATATTAATAAAAAACAATACGACGCACAGGTAATGATGATCACATCCTATGCTTCGCTCGACCTTGCCGTTAAAGCAACAAATAACGGAGCATACAATTTTGTGCCGAAACCTTTTACTCCACAGGAATTAAAAGCTGCTTTGGAAAGCATCACAAAGCATCTTTTCCTGAAAAGGATGACAAGAAAAATGAATGAAGAAGGCAAGCAGATCAGATTTCAGTTTTTATCTGTCTTATCGCACGAACTTAAATCACCTTTAAATGCCATCGAAGGTTATCTGCGCATTATGCACGACAAACAAGTTGGTAACAATATTGATGATTATCAAAAAATGATAGATCGGTCGATGGAACGCATTAACGGCATGCGAGGACTTATTATGGACCTCCTCGATCTAACAAAATTAGAACCCGGAAAAAAACGTAATCTTAAAAATATCGACATTTCTGAAATTGCCAAAATTAGCGTTAACACTATGGAACCTTTGGCCATTCAAAAAAACGTTAAATTATTTATTGATGTTGACCGGGATATTTATTTCCCTGCTGATAGTACGGAAATAGAAATAATTTTTAATAACCTTATTTCGAATGCAGTAAAATACAACAAATACAATGGCGAAGTACATGTAAGTTTGAAAAATAATAATAATAATTGCATCAAAATAAAGGTTGAAGATACGGGTATTGGAATGTCAGAAGATGAAATTTCCAGGCTATTTCATGAATTTGTAAGAATTAAAAATGTTAAAACAAAAAATATTACAGGAAGTGGGCTTGGATTATCAATAGTGAAAAAGCTTGTAGATGTTTATAATGGAAATGTTGAGGTTTCAAGTGTTCCCGACAAAGGAAGTACGTTTGAAATAGAATTACCTGTACAGAGAATGGGAGACTGAAGGGCTGAGAAAATGAGATATTCAAGCATTAAAACATAAAAAAAATGAAATTTAAACCGGAAAAATATTCAATCGGGGATGAGTCAATGAAAACTTATATTGATTCCGGTGAAATCTGGGATTATATCAATAATGCCGTTCCGACAAAAGAAAGTGTTAAAAAGATCATTGAAAAATCATTAAACAAAAACCGACTGAATCTTCAGGAAGTTGCAACACTGGTAAATACAACCGATCCTGAACTTGTCGAGGAGATAAAAGCCGGAGCAAAAAAACTTAAAGAAAATGTTTATGGCAACCGTATAGTTTTATTCGCACCTTTATATGTTGGTAATTTATGCTTGAATGATTGTAAATATTGCGGGTTTAAGTCATCGAACAAAAATGCTGTCCGCAAAACCTTAAGCAAAAATGAATTAATTGAAAATGTTAAAGCTCTCGAAGAACACGGACAAAAAAGGCTGATCCTGGTTTATGGCGAGCATAAAAAATATTCTCCTGAGTACATTGCCGAAACTGTTCGTACGGTTTATGATGTAAAAACAGGAAATGGCGAAATTCGCAGAATCAATATAAATGCCGCCCCTCTCGACATCGAAGGTTATAAAATTGTTAAAGAGGCCGGAATTGGAACATACCAGGTTTTTCAGGAAACCTATCATCCCGAGGCATATAAAATTTATCATCAAAAAGGTATCAAAGCTGATTATTCATACCGCCTGACAGCTCTCGACAGGGCACAGGAGGCCGGTATTGATGATGTTGGAATAGGAGTTTTGTTTGGATTATATGATTGGAGATTTGAAATTCTTTCACTTGTCCGACATACAAATCATTTGGAATCTTGCTATAATGTGGGTCCACACACCATTTCTTTCCCCCGTTTACAGGATGCATCCGAATATGATATTGATGAAAAACATAAAGTTTCAGACGAGGATTTCACAAAATTAGTTGCCATTCTTCGTCTTGCTGTTCCTTATACGGGTTTAATTTTAACAGCTCGTGAATCGGAAAGTATTCGCAAAGAGGTTTTACAATACGGTTGTTCACAAATTGATGCCGGTACCAAACTCGAAATCGGAGCTTATGCCGAAAATCCCGAAATTGATCAAAACCTGAATAAAGAACAATTTTTGATCAACGATTCAAGAACTCTAAATGAAATTATCGACGAATTGGTTGATGACGGGTATCTTCCATCGTTTTGCACAGCCTGCTACCGATTGGGAAGAACCGGTGAACATTTTATGGAATTTTCGGTGCCCGGTTTCATTAAAAGATATTGCACTCCCAACGCAATTCTCACATTATCTGAGTATCTCATTGATTACGCAAAACCCGAAACAGCAAACAAAGGCTGGAAAATCATCGATGAGAATATTAATAAAATCGATGACAAGAAAATAAAAACAGAAATTCTGAAAAGAATAGAAATGATTAAAATGGGAAAACGTGATTTGTATTTTTAATTAATAATTAAGATGTTGCCATGTGATATGGTAGTTTTGTTTGTCAATAAAAGCCATTCGGAATCGGAATATGATTTCCGGTGGCTTTTTTAAACTGTTAAACTAATTTACTAAAAAACACTACAATGACTAAAGGAAAAGATTCAAAGCCACATATCGGAATTTTTGGAAAAAGAAACAGCGGGAAAAGTTCTTTCATAAATACAATAGTAGGACAGGATGTTGCAATTGTTTCCGAAAATGCAGGTACAACAACCGATCCGGTTAAAAAATCATTGGAAATTTTCGGTATTGGCCCGGTAATTATCATCGACACAGCAGGAATTGATGATGATGGCAAACTTGGAAAAATGCGTGTTGACAAAAGTCTGGAAGTTATAAAAACCGTTGATTGTGCTATTCTTATGATCACAACTAATTCATTCGATGTTTATGAAATCGGTTTGATCAAAAAATTCAATGATCTTGATATTCCTTTTACAATAATTCACAACAAGGCCGATATTGAAAAAATCTCAAAAAATACCATAGAAAAAATTGGAAGCCACACCAATGCTCCCATTATTGATTTTAGTGTAAAACATCCCGAAAATACCGATGAAATTGTAAATCAATTAAAGAACATTATTCCTGAAACTGCCTATAAATCTATTTCACTTCTCGGCGATTTGCTTTCAAAAGATGATATCGTGCTTTTAATCACTCCTATCGATTCTGAAGCTCCGGAAGGAAGAATGATATTGCCGCAAGTTATGGCAATCAGAGATATTCTTGATAACGACTGCGTTGCTATTGTTGTGAAAGAAACCGAAGTAAAACATTTTCTCGAGAAAACAAAGATAGTTCCAAAATTAGCTATTACCGACAGCCAGGCATTTGAGCTTGTAAAAGAACTGATTCCCGAAAATATTCCTTTAACAAGTTTCAGTATTGTATTTGCAAGAATGAAAGGGGATTTTGAGGAATATATTAAAGGTACCAAAACTATTCCTGATTTAAATAAGGGTGACAGGATTCTAATTCTTGAATCATGTTCACATAGGATTAGTTGTGATGATATTGGTAGATATAAAATCCCAAAATGGTTGATGGAATACACAGGTAAATCATTTGAATTTGATGTTGTTGCCGGTTTAGATAAACTCGATCGCAATATTAATGATTATGCATTGCTTATTCAATGTGGCGGCTGTGTTGTTACCCGCAAACAACTTCACAACAGATTGAAACCTGCAATTGATGCAGGAATCCCGGTTTCAAACTACGGAATGACAATTGCCTATATGAATGGGATTTTTGATCGCGCAATAATGCCTTTTAAAAAGAAAAACAAATGAAAACACCTTTCCATAAAATATTATCTAATAAAAGACTAAATAAAGAGAATATTGTTAAACTTTTATCAGCAACTGATTCGATTGAAAGAGAAAACATCAGGCAAAAAGCTTACTCAATCAAACGCAAACATCTTTCCAAAACGGTTTATTTAAGGGGATTAATTGAATACTCAAATATATGCTCACGCAATTGTTTATATTGTGGTGTCAGGGCCGGAAATATTGATATAAATCGTTATCAATTGCCTGATAAGGAAGTTTTAGAAGCAGTTGATTATGCATGGAAAAACAAGTTTGCTTCAATAGTTATTCAATCCGGCGAACGTAACGACAAGGAATTTATAGCCAAGATCGACAATCTTTTAAAAAAAATAAAACAAAACACAAACAACGAAATCGGGATAACATTATCATGTGGCGAGCAAAGTGAAGAGACTTACCGAAGATGGTTTGAAAGCGGTGCACATCGTTATTTATTAAGAATTGAAACTACGAATGAAGTTTTATTCAATAAAATTCATCCTGTTAATACTGAAATAAATTTTTCAAAACGATTGAAATCACTTGAATTAATAAGGAAAAGCGGTTACCAAACCGGAACAGGAGTTATGATAGGACTGCCTTTTCAAACAATTGATGACCTTGCCGAAGATTTGATGTTTTTTAAAAGCTTTGATATTGATATGGTTGGAATGGGGCCATATATCGAATGTGATAATACTCCCCTAAGCATTTATAATAATCTTCTGCAACCTCTGAATGAAAGGTTTGAATTGAGTTTGCTAATGATTTCCGTATTAAGAATTTTGATGAAAGATATTAATATTGCCTCGTCAACCGCATTACAGGCCATTCATCCGATGGGCCGCGAAAAGGGATTACTTGCAGGTGCAAATATCATTATGCCAAACGTTACTCCCCTTAAATATCGGGCTGATTATCTCTTATATAAGGATAAACCCGGCATAAGCGAAAAATGCGATTCGGTTAAAAGCAGGCTCGAAAACAACATTAAATTATTTGACGAAAACATTGCTTACGGCCTTTGGGGGGATTCAAAGCATTTTAGTTGTAAAAAAAAATGATATGGATTTTAGGGCTTGATTTTGTGTTAGTCAGGCCTGGATTCAAAGTCAAGCCCTGACTATCCAAAAAATATTCAATTAAACTTTGGAATTTTAGCACATGAATATTATTAGGTAGGTTATCAAAGATTATTGTGTTTTTTAAGAACTCAACTGAGGCTTAAATCCTAATATGCAAGGTCATGTAATTCCTTGTTCCTCATTCTTTTGTTGTCCATGTAAAACAGTTTAAAGCACCTCCAAATTTAACAATATCAGTCATGTCAACCTGAGCAATCCGCCCTTTGTAATCAGGATAATAATTCTCAATCTGTTCAAATGCTTGAATATCTTCATCAATCCCGAATTTTGGAAGCATAATTAAATCCATTGTTTGAAGGAAATTTATATATGCCCAATTCCTTTTATCTCTCTTTTTTACCTTGAAATCAATGAATTCTGTATTTAATCCACCAGCTTTCAATCGATAAAGCATTACATTATCAGTTTTATAGTAATGGCTTATCAAAACGGTCTCATTATCAATGAAACGAAGAACCCCATCAGAATGACTATACTTCTCTTTTTTATACCAAGGAATCAAAATCACCTTATCTACTTGAAAAGTATTCTGAAGTTTTTCAATCAATTTACTTTTGGAATAGGAAAGTCGGTTTTCTTTGACAATCTTGTCGGTAAGTATTATGCAATCAGACGATTTTACAAAATTACCACCAGCCATAATTAAATCCGATTTCTCGGTAGGTAGTTTTAAAGAATCACAAACAATGTCAGGATATGTTTTTAAATTACGACAACCTTTCCAATGACCTTGCAAGTAGTCAGGGTCGTACCGATATTCAATATATTTTGTGTCATTGACTTGAATTGGCATGTAATCTCTAACCCGGATATCTTTTGTATCAGGTATCAGTTCGAGTTTTACTCCAAAAGAATCAAAAATTGATGTGATTTGGTCATAGGTACTTTTTAACCGATTTTCTGTTGTAATCCGCTTAGAAAAATAGACTGTATTTGTATCAAAATCACTTATCATTTGGATTAATCTTAAATCGATAATTTAATTTATCAGTCCCACTCTCAACTGCATTTTTCCCTAATCCAATTCTCGCTGACTTATTAGCTTTCTGTTTGTCAAACTTATGCTCTACAATCTTTGTTTGAATTGAATCACTAAAGGCACTTGTACCACTGAAAAGTTTCATTGCACAAACCATTGGACCTTTATAAATTTTATTCTCCTTTAAACTGTAAACACTACGAATCAGAATACCTCCAAAGCCTCCAATTTCCTCATTTTTTAAAGCAATATCTACTCCTGAATAATGAAAAAACCAATCCCCATGCTTGGGGTCAACATGATTTCTCTGATAAGTGCTATCATCCTTATGTTTTGGTGATGTCCAATAAAATTCAATTTCAGTCAATCTGTATTTTGACTCATGATTTTCAATCGCACAATCATTTAATAGCTTATCAGCTATCGTTTCAAATTCATACTCAGTTTCTTTCTCTATTTTTAGGAAATCAATGTTCATTTTGTGCCGTATCGTTCGTTTTTTATATCATTTCAAAATTTCGTTTCACTTTGATAAATTTATCTGCAATTATCCGTTTCGTTTTTTCTCTTTCAGGATAATCTTTTTGTAAAAATTCAATCGTTGAATTATTTTCAATTTTATCAATCATTTCTGGATTTTTTACAACTTGTCTAATAAAGTCAAACGATAAACCCACATTTCTATTTACTGTTTCTTTATTTGTCATTTCTTAATTTTTTTAATGTATCTATTTCTATAAAATTCCCATCGGTCTTTTAAATCTTGTTCTGCATATGATAATGCTATTTCAAGATTATCAAATCATCAGGATTTTGTCTACAATCCCATATTGTATGAACCAGAATTCTGTCATCAAATATCTCATAAAATATTATGAAATCTCTAATTACTAATCCTCTTACTCCTTCAATGTCAGTCTTGATCCCTAGTTTTGGTTGGTTAATAAGAAGTTTTAGATCTGCATTAATTTTTTTATTTAGCTTACCTGAAAAAGTTTTGCTTTTATTTCTTTCAATATAAAATTGAAGAATCTCATATCTTTTTATTTTGGCTCTATTTGACCAAATTATTTTTCTTCGAGCCATCCTTCGATCTCTTTTTCTAACTTGTCATTTTCTATGAATAATCCTTGCTCAATTTCTTTTTTTGATTCAATGATATCATTACGTTGTTCATTAGATAGTGTAATAACTTTTGTCTCTGTTTTAGAGTCGAGGATAGTCTTTATTGCCTCAAGAAATGACTTGTCATTAATTGCAGCAATTCTATGAATAAGTATATTTTTAAGTTCAATTGTATTCATATCTTACTTTTTTAGCAAATTTACAAAATTCTATACTATTTTCATGCAGATAAGTCGGTTTTCGCTGACAATTATTGCCAACTCCTAAATAATTACTACACTATACACTTTATTTCGCTTTTGTCCATATAAGTGAATTTTTGTCAAATTACTGGTTAATAACGCTTTCTTTTAATAAAAATAAATATTCAGATTTATAATATACAAATATATATAAAAATTGTGGTTTTATTGATTTTTATTATTCAATCCGACCAGAGTACAAATCCCAAATTGGAAAAATCAAATCATAGTCATTACAATTTAAATTTCCGTCAACAATTTTAAAGTCTGAAAACATTTTTTCTTTTAATTTCTTTGTTATTCGTTCAAAATCAATATCCCTGTGATATATAAAATAATCTATACATTTTTGAAGTGATTGAGGTATCAATTCGAATTAACATAACTCAAATAACAATTCCTGATTGCCAGATAAATTTCATACTCAAGCGAATTGAAAATAAATTCATCAGTGAAGTTGCAATATTTCATAAATTTATTAATTTCTTCATCATCAGTAAGCCCGGTAATTCTAAATATTATTTCTTTATTATATCTTAAAGCAAGTTTTTGTTGAGTTTTTTCAAATTCCATTAATGCAGCGTATTGTCTTTGACGTTTAGCTCTTCTGCTAAAAAGATTATACAATAAAGTTACGGGGCCGGGTAATGTAATTCCGATATGGCCGGGATGTGTCAAAGGAGGAACTTTAATTTCAGGTAAATTAAGCTCAACGAAGTTTTCAGGTTCATCAAATTCTACAAATTTCCGTTTAAATTCTTCGTAAGTTGCAGGCCATGGGTAAATTTCGGTTATATCAAGCAAAATAGTATCTTGTCGCAGTATGATGTTTTCCGAATATTCGGTCAAACTATCATAAGCCGGAACATAATACCGCTTCGAAAAATACCCAACAGAAGAAAAAACAATTTCTTCATTTTCCTTCACCCTAATCCTGAAGTCACCGTTTCGGGAAGCAATTGTTCCAAGGTTTCTGTCTTTAATAATTATGGTTGTAAATGATAGTGGTTCTGCTTCTTCGTTTAATACTTTCCCCGAAAAAATTACATAATGAGTATCCTGTGCCGACAAACCAAATGCAACAACAACAAAAGGTATTATTATTAATATTTTGAAGGTATTTGCAGCTCTAAACATGTTTCCAAAAGTATATGTTTAATACTATTACGGAATAGTTTTTTTGTTAAATATTGTTAAGTACGTGGACTATTACATTTTTTCATTTAAAACTCAATTTTTAAGCAATGCATTAGTTTTGTAATTCCTGATATACAAATATTAGTCAACGTACTTAATACAAACGGCCTGTTTGCAATCTTATTTGATCAGCAAAATCTTTTTGGTTCTTATAATCCTCAAGTTTGCTAAGTCTAAGAAGAATTTTACCGGCTTTTTTCACAATTTCCGATTTTAAATTATCTTTTCTGATATCTTCGGGATCTTTAAGAAATGAACTTTCGGGTTCGATGAAATATATCGGTATATAGTCGGCAAAGCGGTCAAAAACAACAAATTTAATTCTTCCTTTAAAAAAATAATCCTGTTCCGGAAAACTAAGCTTATTCATAATATTCTCCCATACAAATAAATCACATATCGGAATGTCGGGATAAACCTGAAATGAATCAAAAGTACTTTTCAAAATATGAAACATCTTCTTTTCATAATCAGTTTCAAAAAGCTGTTTGACAAAACCTGTGTTTTTAATCATTTCTTTTGATTTAATATCTTCTTCCGGCTTTTTACTACCTTTTTTCCTTTTAACACCAGCTTTTTTTTCTTCGTATTCAGCAATAATTTGTGCACATAATTTATTATAAGGAAGATGCTTTGCATAATCATAAGCTTCTTTCAAATTGTGCCGTTTTCTTTTCACAATCTGAACTATCAAAGTTTCGAGTTTACTGTATGGAAGTGTATAGATATTTCCTGTGTGCAAATACCAAATTGTTATCAAATTATCGGTGATATCGTGTCGGTGAAGGGGATAATCGTCTATTTTTTCAAAAAACTGTTTAACAAAAATCCCTACGGTGTGTGAGAGTAAAATATCAGAACGGATTTCGTTAATGTGTTCTTTTATAAGAAGCAAAACCTGGTTCCAGTTTTCTGCTTTAACATTATTTAATATTTCTTCCTGTGATAACATAAGATTTAATATATATTTATATTACAAGATAAAATTATGAAATAATCTAATATAAAATCAGATCTCAATAATTTTATTATTTCACGACAAATCTTCTCAAGAGTTTGAAAAATGCCCTTAAAAACAAAAGTATTACATAAATGATTATGCCCAGAAGGATTACGACATAAAATTTACTGAACAGCTCTGACCATTCGGTTTTGTAGTTTATGATTGCATAAATATTCAAACCAAATGCAATTAAAATACTTACAAGAAGAATCCAAAGTTCTCTTTTTATTTTTTTTGCTTTAATCGTTATATCTTTCATGTTTACATGTTTGTTTTCGTGTACTATAAGCTAATTACACTTTTTTTTAATTCAGGATGTTGAAATTGGAAATTAGAAATTCAAGAGCAACCAAATTTCTAATTTCTAATTTCCAATTTCAGGTTTTCATTTTATAATCATTTTCCAATATGTTTAAAACCAATCACTGACGTTTCATATTTCTAGCTCTTTAGGCAAAAATACTTTTTGTCCGCTCTCCATCGCGTTTTGTCCTAACAAAGCCCAAACACTTGCATGATAGCCCTGTTCAAATAATCCGGGAATAGGTTTTCCTTTACGTATAGTATCCACAAAGGCTTCTAACTGCAGGCGGGTTTCGTTCAACTCAAATGCATCCGAAATATATTCCCCTTTGTATTTCATTGCAGTTTCCGGCACCCAGGATGCGCCCCCAATCGGAATATTATCAAATATCCCGTGCTCAATATCATTGATCAATTGCAAAATACCTGCAGGTTTTGGAGGATTTTCGCTATACATTTTATTAGTTTCAAGTTCCAGTGTTCCTTTGTCGCCCAGAATTTGTTCTTCCAAACCATAAAAACGGTTGCTGGTCATTGAGTCGTAAACAAACTGAGTTCCATCCTCATAAGAATAAATCAAAGCTACATTGTCATAAACTTCACGGCCGTCTTTCCAATAATTGATGCTGCCTGCACCCATTACTGAGGCCGGTTGCAAATCTTTCACCCAATTGGCCACCTGTATTTGATGAGAAGCCAGTTCGGTCATTAATCCCAAGGAATATTCCTGATACAATCGCCAGTTGATTTTACGCTCAAGTTCGGGTTTATCTTTTGGAACCGGCCGTCTCCAATCGTTATTGCGATGCCAATAAGCCCGGATTTGGGTTACTTTCCCAATTTTATCTTCTTTCACGTATTCTATTGCTTTGATATATTTAGGATCAAACATTCGCTGATGACCAATTTGCAGAATTTTTCCGGTTTGATAATGAGTATCTGCCATTTGTTTCACGTTGACCAAATGGCGAGCCATTGCTTTTTCACAGAAGACCTGTTTGCCTGCAAGCATCGCATCAATGGCAATATGTGCATGTTGATGAAGAGGTGTAGCAATTACTACCGCATCCAGATCTTTCATATCCAAAATATTGCGATAATCATAAAAAGCATCGGCATTGCTTCCTGCAAGTTTGGCGGCACGTTGAAAATGTGGTTCGTAATTATCACAAACTGCAGCAATTTCAATATTATGCGAATCCTGAATGGCCAGTAAATTTCGAAGCAAAGCTGAACCCCTTGATCCAACTCCAATAACAGCAATTCTAACCTTATCTGAAGCTGATTTTCCAACTGCAACAGGGTTTGCCATTGCTTTGAGCCACGGATATGCCATTAAAGCACTGCTTGCAACCAGGCCTTTTTTAATAAATTCTCTTCTTGAGTTTTCCATTACAAAATCTCCTCCTCTCTTAGTTTATCCAAAACTTTAACAGATGAAATGTCCATTTTAGAAAAAGCGAACCATTTTTTGCCTAAATTCTTAAGGCTTGCCCCAAAATGATAGATTTCTTTTTCATCAATAATCATGAAACGGTCGTGGGCTTTGTCAAACTTTTGAATTATTACGGGTTTATATTGTTGGTTGTGTTTTTCAATATCCAATTTTAGTTGCCTGGAAATATTTTTCGTAAAAATGTAAAATTCAACGTCTTTTTTTCGTTTTGTTAAATGTGTTAAAACCGTATCATCAATATAATTATCAATTAAAATTATGGAAGTTTTAGCTGTTCTTACCAAATCGGAAACAAAAGTATAGGCATCAAAAATTTGTTCATCGAAAAAAACGCCTTGTTTGGGAGGCAGGTTGGTTTTGAGTTGCAGGTTTATTTCATTGACTTTATCATTCAAAGTATCCACTTTATCTTCAATTCTATCGATACGTTTGTTTACTGTATATCCCTTTAGCAAATGCTCTTTCAAAACTTTTGTTGCCCAAATCCGAAATTGAGTACCTTGCCTGGATTTAACTCTGTATCCTACTGATATAATAACATCAAGGTTGTAAATCTTTACCCTTTTTGTTTGGGTTTTTCCTGTAATTGCACCATGTGGAGTGGTTAGTAAGAAATCCTTACATACCACTTCCTTGTCTAGTTCTCCTTCTTTGAAAATGTTACCAATATGTTGGGTAATAGCTACCCTGTTTCTTCCAAATAGTATTGCCATCTGCTCTTGGGTAAGCCAAACGGTTTCATCTTCAACCTTTACTTCTACCTTTGTAAGTTCATCAGCTTGATATATAATTATTTCGTTTTTCATATCAGTTTCGAGATTAAGTTTAAAATTTCAGCACTTTCCATATCTAATTCACTTCCACAACAAGCATCATCGTGAAATATATCGTCATTATTTTTAAAAGTCTGCTCGAACATTTATTATACTTTTCTAATTTTTATATAAAAATGTAAAAATACTAATAATCTCTTGGGTTAGTTATAAAAGCTCTTTTTCAGCTTTGCAAATCTCTGTAATTTCTTCTACTTCGCCAACACTATAACGGATTTCAACAACCTCACAAGCAGGATAATTCTTGATTATTATATCATGCTGTTCAGCATTAGCAATATACAAAGCTGTTGAAAGAACCTCTGAAATGATTGGAGAGTCAGAAACAACAGATACTGTTTTTTGTGCCTTAACAAGCCTGGAGTTAACAGGATTTAATAAATGAAAGCTTTGTTTTTCTGACCACCCGGAGGTAGAAAGTGATTTGTTTTTCAATTTAAACCGATAAAGGCTTTCGGAAGGATGAAATACATTTTGAATAGCTGCAGGCCAGTATTCTCCATGAGGATGCTGCCCAACACCCGAAACCGAACTACCGCCAAAACTAATGAATGCATTCCGAATCAGGTTTTCCTCCAATATATCCAGTACATTCTTCATAGCAAAGCCTTTACCGAAACCACCCAAATCTATTTTTACCGACTCATTAGCAAACCGGATGGTTTTTTCTTCAGTATGAAGGATTAGTTTATCACATCCCAAATTATGATGAAGTTTTTCCATTTCTTCATGATCAGGATGCTCATTTTGATTTAATAATTCCAATAAAGGCCTCATTGTAATATCAAAAATTCCGTTTGTTTTATTGTAAAAATCAATGCATAAAGATAAAACCTCAAACATTTCATTATCCAATTCAATTGGGTTTTGAAAAGCTTCATTATTTAATCTAAATACGATACTTTCTTTAGAAAAATAACTCAGTTTGTTCTCCAGGCGAAAAAGTTCTTTTTTTATATCATTAAAAACCATATCTGCATTTTCCTCTCCGAAACCAGGTATTACCAGATCGAAACGGGTATTCATTGCCATACAATTATTATGATATATTTCCATTGTTTTAATCCTTTACTCAGTCCTCAGTCTTCAATTGTTGACTGCCGACTGCGGACTGCCAACTGCGGACTATACTTTCAACTCCCAGCCATTTTCATATTCTCTGCCCCACATTTTCATAGCTTCACTATCGTTGATTATATGCCCGTTCGAAGGATCGCAATGTAATATTTTTCCGGTTTTTTGGGCAATATTACCTAATTGGCAAAGCAATACACTTTTATGGCCTTCATCAATAGGAGAGTTTAGTTTTTCTCCTAAGCGGATTGCTTTCAAAAAATTATCAAAATGAACCAAATCCATATTTCCCCCTCCTACCAAATCAGCAGTATTACTTCTGTTTGAGCTCATTGCTTCTTTGATCAATTTATTCGAATTATCAAACATTTGATATCCGCTTCTATCCAACACAATCGTACCCTTTGTACCATGAATTGAAGCTCCCCGTCCTTTTTGATTTATATTGAAGGGATTGCAACTACGGCCTTCCCAGTTGATCATTTTTTCGCCTTCAAACTCAAAATTTGCATTTTGTGTATCGTAAAACTCCCAATCGTCCTGAAAATGATAGCGACCACCATTGGATGTTACTTTAAAGGGATAATCAACTCCTAAGGCCCAACGGCAGATATCGATCTCATGAGTTCCGTTATTTAAAATCTCACCCGTACCCCAATTCCAGAACCAATGCCAGTTGTAATGCACAATATTATCTTTAAACTCTCTGCGAGGAGCAGGTCCCTGCCAGAGTTCCCAGTCTAACCATTCAGGAACAGCTGCTAAAGATCCGTTACCGATACTTCCACGGGAATTTGAGTACCAGGCTTTCCCATAATAAACCTCGCCAATAGCTCCTTCATTGATCAGTTGCATAGCTTTAAGGGTTTCCATTGACGATCGTTGCTGGTTTCCCATCTGAACAACTTTTCCGTATTTTTTTTGTGCCTTAACTAATAACTCCCCTTCTTTCGGATTATGGCTGCATGGCTTTTCAACATATACATGTTTCCCGGCCTGCAGTGCCATAATTGAAGCCGGAGCATGCCAGTGGTCGGGAGCGGCAATTACTACAATATTTACATCAGCATCTTTTAAAACTTCACGATAATCCTGTTCTCCCTGAGGTTGATACCCGTATTTTTCCTTGATCATTGTGGAAGTTTTTTCAATCACACGTTTATCAACATCACAAATATGAGTGATACGTGTATTGTCGGATTGAGCAAAACCATCGCTTAACCAGTGCCCGCGACCATTCGTGCCCATAACAGCAATATTCAACTGATCGTTTGCCCCCAAAACATTCCCATAAGATTTGGCGGATATACCCAAACCTCCTAATGTGATTCCG
Source organism: uncultured Bacteroidales bacterium (assembly GCA_964462015.1). Lineage (GTDB taxonomy): Bacteria > Bacteroidota > Bacteroidia > Bacteroidales > JAEINX01 > JAEINX01. Next base: position 58,908 of record CAYWXI010000002.1, read on the forward strand.
GCAGTAGCAATGCCGGATGTCTTAATAAAATTTCTTCTGCTGATTGTCATAATTTAATTATTTCAATGTTTATTTAACTTGCTTTTGTTCACTTACAGTAATATTTTAATATTCCTGAAATGTACTTCATCTCCATGATCCTGTAATAAAATATGTCCTTTTTCCCAGTTTCCGAAACCTTCATAATCTTTATACTTACTAAAAGCGACCAATGCATCAAACATTTGGTTGTTACGGTCGTATTCAACTACTTTTTTTCCGTTCAGCCAGTGCTCAACGTGATTTCCTTTTACAATCAATTTTCCTTTATTCCAATAGCCCAACCATGCTGCATTTTTGTCTTTTGCAGGAATCAGATCGTAGAGTGAAGCTAATGTCCGGTTTCCTTTCACACCCTGTTTTGCGTCGGGGTGATTTTTATCATCAAGTATCTGGTATTCCAAGCCAATAGCTGATCCTTTGGATTCATATTGTTCGGTAACAAGGTATTTTACACCACTGTTTGCTCCTTCGGTCAACTTAAATTCAAAACATAACTCAAAATCACTGTATTCATCCAGCGTAACAATATCTCCTCCATTACCGGATTCGGCACCCTCTGCTTTTTCAACAACTAAATTACCATCTTCAATATACCATCCATTTTCCGGGAAACTCTCTTGATGTACGCCTCTCCAGCCATTAAAAGTTTTGCCGTCAAATAATAATCGCCAGCCTTCTTCCTTTTCATTTTTACTCAATTGATTAGGAATAGTACAAAATTCACGGGCTGTAGTTTCAGTACTATATTGTTCAACATCTTTAGTCAGGATACGGATATTCCGCCACATGATGGATCTTCCAACATCAGCTTTTTTTACATTATGCACTTGAAGTCCAATAAACCCGGAGGCGGTCATATTATCCACCAGATTGGCCACCGGTACTCCATTTACCCAGGTACGGATTGAGTTTCCTATAGCTTCCACACGGATTTTATTCCAATCATTTAATTTAATTGCATTGCGTGCATTTTCATCATGAAGCAGGTTATTCAGCCAACCTCTCCTGCCTTCGTCATAAATTCCACCAGTCCATGCACGATCTGATGGATCAAACTCCACCTGATAACCATGAACCTGGCTATCTTGATATTCCGGGAAACTGTTGCTCCGGATCTGTACTCCTGAATTAAAAGTTTTTTCAGAATCATTATATTTTACTTCATACTCAAGGATAAAATCTGAAAAATGTTTTTTAGTACATAAAAAACTATTCGGGGTATTTGCTACTGTGGTACCAAACAACACACCATCTTCAACATGATAAACAGCTTTTCCACCTTTCTGCTCCCAACCTTTCAGGTTTTTCTTATTAAATAATTTTTTCCAATCTTTATCATCCTGAGCTTTTGAATTTATTGAAAACAAAGCAATAAAAAGCAGGAAAGAAATAAGTGCGATGAAGTTGTATTTTAAAATCATTTTGTTCCTTTTAGTGGTCTTAACATTACTCATAAAAAGTTATAGAGTTCACGAGCAAAATTAACATACAATTTTATAATTACAAATTCATGGATAAAATAAAATTTGGGGAATGAATAAGTGAATGAGAGAATAAAAAAATAAAAACTTTTCCTACTATCAAACATTTTCGCATTACAAAATAAATTTGTTAAATTGGTTGTAACATTTTCCCATATAAATTAGTCTAATGTTAAAACAAGGTATTATGCAATGCACGATATCGCACATTATATGTATAATTTTGAACACTTATATAAAAACCGAACTTTGAAAACTGTTCTAAACAATTGATTACATAACTGATACACTGTTTGGCACAAAAAATGCTTAAAAAATAAAATGATAAATCCTGTTGTTGTTTCAGGATAAAAAAAAAAAATATGATCAAGCTTCAGAATATTCATAAAACATATGTTACAGGAAGTAATAAACTACATGTATTAAAAGGTATTGACCTGAATATTGCAAAAGGAGAATTGGTATCGATTATGGGATCATCGGGATCAGGTAAATCAACTTTGTTAAATATTATCGGTATTCTTGATAATTATGATGAAGGTGATTTTTATCTTGACGGTAAATTAATAAAAAACCTTAATGAAACAAAAGCTGCTCATTACAGAAACGAAATGCTTGGTTTTGTGTTTCAGTCTTTTAATTTGATTTCATTTAAAAATGCCATGGAAAATGTTGCCTTACCACTTTATTATCAAAAAGTAAGCCGCCGTAAGCGCAATAAGCTCGCCATGAAATATCTTGAACGCATGGGTTTGACTGAATGGGCAGAACATCTTCCAAACGAACTTTCGGGGGGACAAAAACAAAGGCTTGCAATTGCTCGTGCCCTGATATCTGAACCAAAAGTAATACTTGCCGACGAACCAACCGGCGCACTCGATTCAGCAACATCAATGGAAGTAATGGATGTTTTGAAAGAAATTAATGATACAGGAATAACCATTTTAATTGTAACTCACGAAAGGGATATCGCAGCCCGAACCGACAGGATTATAAGGCTTAAGGATGGTATTATTGAAAAAAACATCACCAACGGTGAACGACAAAAATGGATAGAAGAAGTAGAGGTTGTTAATTAGGGAAAAACTCAATACGCTAAAAGAAATCAAGACATGTTTGATGTAGACAAATGGCAGGAAATATTCAGCACAATCAAAAAAAATCGCTTGCGAACATTTTTGACAGGATTCAGTGTTGCATGGGGAATATTTATGCTTATTGTTCTTTTAGGTTCGGGATACGGGCTTGAAAATGGAGTTAAAAAAGAGTTTGAGGGCGATGCTGTCAACTATCTTAGTGTAAACCCAGGAATAACAAGTATCCCTTATAAAGGATTGAAACCCGGCAGATATCTGCGGTTCACTAACGAAGACAGAGAAATTCTATCAAAAATTGATAAGGTTGAAAGTAGTTCTGCTCGTTTCACAATTTGGAGAAATAATACTTTATCATATAAAAACGAATACGGTACTTTTGATATTTTTGCTGTTTCTCCCGAATACAAAGATGTTGAATCCTTAGTGCTTGCAAATGGAAGATATGTTAACAAAAAGGATGTTAATGATTTCAGAAAAGTTGTTATTCTTGGCCGCGTTGTTTATGATGCACTTTTTAAAGGAAAAGAAGCTGTTGGTGAATATATAAAGGTTAGCGGAGTTCCTTTTAAAGTTGTTGGTGTATTTGATGATCCAGGAGGAGACAGAGATCTCAGACGTGTTTATATTCCATTCACGACTGCTCAAAAAGTTTTTAACCAGGGAAACAGGATCAGAAGTGTATGTCTTATGCTTGGAGATGCTAATGTTGATGAAAGTCAAATCGTTGAAGAAGAAATTAGAAGCTCGCTTTCCTCGAAACTCAAGTTTGATCCTGAAGACGAGCGTGCTATACGTATATTTAATACAATAGAAAATTATGAACAATTTATGACCCTTTTTGCAAGTATCCGGCTTTTTATCTGGATAATAGGAATAGGAACAATAATAGCCGGAATAGTTGGGGTTAGTAATATTATGATGATAATAGTTAAAGAACGTACCAAAGAAATTGGAATTCGGAAAGCTCTTGGTGCTACTCCCTGGTCAATCATTAGTCTGATTTTACAGGAATCTATTTTAATTACAAGTTTTGCCGGATATATTGGCCTGGTTCTGGGGGTTGGTTTGTTAGAACTTGTTTCAAAAGCAATGCCTTCAACGGATTATTTTGCTAATCCCGAGATTGATTTTAAAATTGCTATTTCAGCAACACTATTATTGGTGCTTTCAGGAGCCATTGCAGGATTTGTTCCGGCAAGAAAAGCTGCTGGAGTTAAACCTGTTGTTGCTTTACATGATGAATAATTTTTATTATTTGAATAATAAAAAAATAGTATTGTGAAAATTTTTGATTTAGACAGATGGAATGAAATACTTAGCACTTTAAGAAAAAATAAATTGCGCACTTTTTTCACTGCTTTTGGTGTGTTTTGGGGTATTTTCATGCTGATAATAATGCTTGGTTCAGGTAAAGGGCTTGATAATGGTGTTAGCCAGGGAATGGGCGACATGGCAACAAACAGCATGTTCATGTGGACACAGCAAACTTCAATCCCATATAAAGGTTTTCCTCGCGGAAGACGTTTTAATTTCAATAATGATGATACAAAAGCACTAATTAATAATATTTCTGAAATTGAATATATTGCTCCAAAGTTAAGAGGTTGGGGCGGAAACGGGAATAATAATGTAATTCGCAAAGACCGAACCGCCGCTTTTACTATTCAAGGTAATTATCCGGATTATAATCTTATCGATCCCGCTAACATTATAAAAGGAAGGTATATTAATGATATTGATATCAAAAATAAACGTAAAGTTGCAGTAATCGGCAAAAGGGTATATGATGAAATGTTTGAGCCGGGAGAGGAAGCAATTGGTGAATATTTGAAAATCCAGGGAGTATTTTTTCAGGTTGTAGGAGTATTTAAATCAAAAAAGAATGACCAACAAGCTGAGCACGAAGAAAGAGAAATATCTATTCCTTTAACAACTTTACAAAAAACATATAATTATGGTGATGTAATCGGATATTATGCTATAACCGGAAAAAGCAATGTTTCGGTTTCAGAAGTTGAAGAACAGGCAAAAGAATTAATGCGAAGCCGCCATAGTGTTTCACCCGACGATGAAAGAGCAATCGGTTCGTTTAATGTAGAAAATGAATATAAAAAAATGGTTACCCTTTTTAAGGGAATTAACGGACTGATTTGGATTGTAGGGATTGGAACTTTATTAGCCGGAATTATTGGTGTTAGCAATATTATGCTGATTGTAGTAAAGGAACGTACCAAAGAAATTGGAATTCAAAGAGCAATTGGTGCTACACCGTCAAACATTATCGGTCAGATAATTACAGAATCGGTTTTTTTAACAACTTTGGCAGGATATATTGGTTTGGCAGCCGGAGTAGGAATTCTTGAATTAATTAACTGGACGTTGATAAAAGTAGGCGCAGCTACTGATATGTTTAACAACCCGGAGGTTGATTTTAATAAAGCTATAACCGCTTTAACGATATTAATAATTTGTGGAGCACTTGCAGGATTGATACCGGCAAAAAGAGCTGTAAGTATCAAGCCTATTGACGCTTTACGAGACGAATAAAATGAATTTAAAAATAGAATTATTTAATTTAGAAAATTAGAACGATGAAGAAATTTCTGAAGATTTTTTTTGGAGTATTATTATTAGGTATTTTTGCATATACGATTTATTTCCTATATCAAAAGTCACAAACAAAACCTATAGTTTATGAAACAACTACGGCTTTTGTTTCCAATATTATTAAAAAAACAACAGCAACCGGTTCGGTTGTTCCGCGTTATGAAATTGAAATTAAGCCACAAGTATCGGGTATTATTGAAGAAATATACATTGAAGCCGGAAAAAGCATTAACAAAGGTGATTTGATAGCAAAAGTAAAGATCATTCCAAATATGGTTGCATTAAATAATGCCGAATCGCGGGTAAACCGGGCAAAGATTAACCTTGAAAATGCTAAACGAAATTACGATCGTCAAAAGGAATTGCTTGATGAAAACGTAATTGCTCAAACCGAATTTGAAGCTTATGAACTTGCTTATGATAACGCAGTTGAGGAACTTACCTCAGCTAAAGATAATCTTGACCTTGTGAAGGAAGGACAAACAAAAAGCTCGGGAAAACCCACAAATACTTTAATCAGATCAACCATTACGGGTATGATCCTTGATGTCCCGGTTGAAATCGGAAATTCGGTTATCGAAAGTAATACTTTCAATGCCGGAACAACCATAGCTACAGTTGCCGATATGGCTGACATGATTTTTAAAGGAAAAATTGATGAATCCGAAGTAGGGAAAATATCGGAAGGCATGCCTTTGATACTATCAATCGGAGCCTTGGAAAATGTTTTCTTTGATGCCGACCTTGAACATATTTCACCCAAAGGCGTTGAAGAAAACGGTGCTATTCAGTTTGAAATAAAAGCTAATGTAAAATTAAAGTCCGATAAATTTATCAGGGCAGGATATAGCGCAAATGCCGATATTGTTCTCGACAGAGTTGACAGTGTATTAACTGTTTCGGAAAGTCTTCTGAAGTTTGAAAACGACACTGCTTTTGTTGAAGTAGAAACCGCACCTCAACAATTCGAAAAACGCTTTATCGAAACAGGATTATCCGACGGAATAAATATTGAAGTTCTTTCAGGCTTGACAAAAGATGATAAAATAAAAATGAGTAGCTAAACAATCATTAGAAGTAAAACCCCCTTTTTAAAATTAAATATCTTCAAAGGTTTTCCAAAGTTTGATCTCCAAACGGAAAACCTTTTTTTTTATTTTTTTTGATATATTGAATACTTTTTGTTACTTTGTTGGACATTTTAATTTAAAATGTTGGATGGCTTGGTTTTTATGAGTGAAACAATAATGGGAAAAAAAATGAAAAGGTACTTGTTATTATTATGTTCAATGGCTCTTGTTTCTATAACTATGGGAAATATTGCTACACCAAGAGCCCATATTTCGGAAATATACATCGATAGTGTTGGTAATTGGACTATTGAATTAGGTTTTTATTATGAGTTTGGCCTAAATGAAATTGATTCTATCAGAATAGAAACATCAACCGGAAGCTCAAAATTAATGAATTACACATTGTTGCCGGCCGGAGGCTATCCAAACTTTGATTCGATATCTGTAATTACCAATTTAAATCTTGATGCTCCAATTTCTATAAATCCTTTGTACGATTATATAAAAATAATAAGTTATACCTGGGGAGATGAACCATTTGATTACGTAGCAATTGGAAATTACCCCGGATCAATGCTTGATTGTACAAAAAGTGGTGAATCAATAATTTACCTTTCATATATTCAAAGCGCCGGATATACCGGAAGTTTTTGTATTGATAAAACCCCGTCTATAGGATTTGTAAATGATACAACCGATGCGTTAGGCAATTTTAGTGGAATGATTTATAATTTAAACGGAGATGTTTTTACTGAAGGGTGGTTCCCTGTTCCATACGTTCATAATACAACTATTCATATTAATCCGGATGGATCATTTTCAGAAAGAATATTCTCCCGACGATATGTTTTTGATACAATTATTATTCGTTTCCCACCATGGCCATATACAAAAGAAACATATACCATTGAACCGATTGACTTTTGTTTGAGGCCCGACTCCTTGCATTATCAAGATATTATTACCACAAGTCTTGTGACAGGGATTGATGAAAAAGAAATTGATTTTGAAAATGTTGTCGTTATTTCACCAAATCCGTTTACTGATAAAGTAATATTCTATTTTAACCTTGGGGTTCATTATCCATCTGATGAAGTAAATTTATTGATCTTCAGTCAGGATGGAAAAAAATTACAACACCAAAAATTGTTTGTGAATCAAAAAAGATATGAATGGATAACTGAAGAATCTATTCCATCAGGAGTTCTAATGTATCAGTTGAATAAAAATAATCAAACTATAAAATCAGGAAAATTAATTAAGTTATAAATTCTATTTTATGCTTAAAGTATTATTAGTTTTATCTTTAATAATATCTTTTTTCAATGCATGTAGTCAGGGTTTCTCATTTTATAAAGAGAATATAACTATGAAAATTGAAAGGGATCATTTCTACGTCACAGGTATTTATTATCTAAAAAGCGATAGAAGTAAAAGCGAAACTTTAGTGTATCCATTTCCGGTTGACTCATCTTTCGGAGAAGTGGATTCCATATATGTTTTTAACCTGACAACTAATGAAAATATTATGCTAAAAAAATTAAAAACTAATTATGCAGTTTTTAAAATTGATTTTAGTCATAATTCTGAATTAATGATTCAAGTTGCATATAGACAAAAACTTTTGGATACTCGTGCTGAATATATCCTGAAATCAACCATTAGTTGGAAAAAACCACTTGATCAAGCAAATTATCAATTAGTTGTACCATCAAATATGCATATTTGTAAATTTTCTATTCCACCACAAGATTCAATTATTACAAAAAAAGACATAGTTTATTATTGGAGAAAACTTAATTATATGCCAACTGAAAATTTTATTTTTGAATATGAAAGAGATTGATCAAGTTAAATTATTTTGTGATATTTCTATGGGCTATATTGACGATCTAACAAGCGATACTTTATTAAATGGGTGGAATTATATCCAACATCAAATTATTATAGATAAGCTTGGTTTTTACTTAGAAGGATTGGGTGTAACACCTGATTTCTCCGTTTATTTTATATTTCAAGAAAATATAAAGTAATGAAAATATTAAAATTGCCAATCATTATAGAATTTCCTATAAAATCAATTATCTTTGTTGAAAATATTATTTTATGGATAATAACCAGATAAACATAAAGCTAAAAAACATAAGAGCTGTTGAGAAAGCAAATATTATTCTTGACGGTATTACTATTATTACAGGAGAAAATGGGAGTGGAAAGAGTACGATTTCAAAATTAACATATAATTTATTTAAAACTTCAATTGAATACGATACAATTGTTGACAGTAAATTAAAAGATGAATTAAATTATATTTACAGAACTTTGGATCAATTGACAAGAGATTTGTCTTACTTTCTAGAAAAGGATGAGTATTTAAAAACACGAAATTCATTTAGAAGATTATTAAATCGAGACGAATCGCAATTAGAACTATTTGAGGAAGAAAACAACATAAATTCTGCTATTGATTATCTTATTTCTAAATTTGATAGAATATCTAATTATGAATATAATCCTCAAACAAATAGACGGATAGAAAGAATCAAGAGAATCCTTGGTGATTCATTATTTTCTGAAAACATTGACACAGATACTAAAGTTACAGAGTTATTAAAGAGAATAAAATCAGTAGTTAAAAAATCAATCAATGGAGCAAATCAGTTAAAAGAAGGAAGACCTATTTCAATTTTAGATGATAATTTAGAAGAAGCATTTTATGACGCCCCATTATTAAAGTCATTTAATGTTTATGAATATGGAATTCCTATTATAGATAGGAAAAATAATAAACTAATTTCACTACATACAATACAAAATGTTGCTTATATTGACACTCCAATGATTCTTGGCATTGAATTTTATGCTGAAAGATCACATTGGGAGGATATTAATAGCCTTTTAACAAAAAAAAATATTCACAAAACAAATAAGGAAATTGACTTAATTTTCAGGAAAGATATATTAAAAGGAGATATTAATCATGTGGATGAAGAAATTTCTGATAAATCATTTATATATAAAAGAAATGATGGTAAAGAATTTGATTTATTGGAATGTGCAACTGGTTTGAAATCATTTGCAATTCTTCAGATACTATATAAAAATGGATTTTTCAATAGTAAGACTCTGTTAATAATTGATGAACCAGAAGTTCATTTACATCCTCAATGGGTAGTTGAATATGCTCGTTTAATTGTACATTTAAACAAAAAGCTAGGAGTAAACTTTTTAATTGCAAGTCATCATCCTGATATGATTAGTGCGATTAAGTATATATCAGAAAAAGAAAATATAAGTTCTAACCTTCATTTTTATTTGGCTAATAAAAGCAATAAAACCTTTTTATATGAATATGTAAATTTAGGTGTAGAAATCGATGATATTTTCTCTTCATTCAATATCGCATTAGAAAGAATAGACTTGTATGGAACATCAGAATAATTGGAAGTATTGCACAGAAACCACTAATCATCATCAGATGGTAAAGAAGTATAAAAATTGTGTTGAAAATATTAAGGATTTAACCATTGTTGAGGGAGGCAAAAATCCTCCATTTAATGATGAAAAGTGTCTAAATCTTGATAAGGTTGAAGGAATACTAGCTCAAAAAGAAAAACGAGAAGCTCGTAAAACAATGGATATGTCTTTTGGTATTGTATTGGGAAATCAAAGGCAATTTTTACTTTGTGAATATCGACTCAACTATAAAAACGTAAAAAACTTGAAGAGAAGTGAAATGGACTCAAAAATTTCAAATTCAAGAATTCTTTTAGGCCACGAACCAGCTATTCACAAATGTTATCTTTTTATATTTAATTCAAAAATAAAGCATCAGGCATATAGTATATTGAGAAGGTTGTTTTCAAACAGAAGTATTGTAAAAGCAATGGATGTTAATGAATTAAAGGAAATCTATTTTAATTAAGAAAAGTCAAAATAGATAGTTGCTAATAAATAAGAATTTAGCAACCGGTCACTTTTTAACAAAACAAGAAAACAAAGGAAATTGAAATGATTGAGTAACTTAAAAAACAATACTTCGATGAAAAAAACAGAAAATAATTTAACATCATTTACTGACCACTTGGACCAACAGTATGGAAAAAGAGGAACAGAAGAGAGAGAAAGTTTTGAAGAAGGATTTGAAGCGTTTAAACTTGGTGTAATGCTTCAGGAATTAAGAAAAAACAATGGACTGACACAAGAACAGTTAGCACAAAAATGCGGAACAACAAAGACTTATATTTCACGAATTGAAAATGACGCTTCCGATATCAGACTTTCTACACTTATGAGAATAATCAGAGAAGGATTTGGGAAACATTTAAAATTAAGCATTGACTACTAATGATAAAAATTGGAAAATATAACGAATTAAAAATTCTAAGGCAAGCAAGTGTTGGCTTATATTTAGTTGATGAATCAGGTGAGGAAGTACTGTTGCCCAATAAATATTGCCCTGAAAGTTTTGAGTTAGAGGATAAAATCAAGGTTTTTGTTTACCGTGATTCCTCGGAGAAAAAAGTAGCTACAAACCTGACCCCCGATATTTTACTACATGATTTTGCTCTATTACAAGTATCAGATGTAACAGATGTTGGAGCCTTTTTGGATTGGGGAATAGAAAAAGATTTAATGGTTCCTTTCCAAGAGCAAAGACGAAAAATGCAAAAAGGAAGATGGTATATCGTTTATTTGGATATTGATGAAAAAACAGACCGGCTGTATGCCACAAATAAAATAGAAAAGTTTCTGCAAAACGAAGATATTACTTTAATTGAGGGAGAAAAGGTTGAGTTGATGGTGATGCAGGAATCTGAACTTGGCTTTTCGGTAATAGTTAACAATAAGCATAAAGGATTGGTTTTTGCAAACGAAGTATTCACAGAACTCAAAGTTGGAGATAAATTGAATGGTTTTGTAAAAAAAATCCGTGAAGACAATAAAATTGATATTTCACTTCAGCCAATTGGTTACAACAATTTTAAAGACAAAAATAGTGAATTGGTTTGCCGCAAATTAGCAGAAAACAATGGATTTTTGGCAGTTACGGATAAAAGCTCTCCCGATGAAATTTATTCGCAGTTTGGCATTAGCAAAAAGGCATTTAAAAAAACAATAGGAGCATTATACAAACAACGAGAGATTACAATAGAGCCTGATGGAATTAAACTTATTTAAACCCGGAAGAAATTATCTTTCCACTCCGAAAACTTGTAAAAATGAAATCTATTTCAACTATTCTGGTATTTCTCATACCCATACTATTGTCAGGGCAAAATGATTTGTTTACCAATGTAACTTCTGTTTCTGACACTCTGATTAACATTGCAGATGGTGTTTCACAATTTGTTGATTATGATAATGATGGTGATCTTGATATTTTTATTTGTGGCAATTCCGATGATTCCGCCGCTGTAGCATTGTACCGGAATGATCAGAACGACCAATTTACTTTTGTCGATACAAATATACCCCCCTTAATGTATGCTGATGCATCTTGGGGAGATTTTAATGGTGACAACTTTCCTGACCTTCTACTAACAGGTGCCACTATGGAAAATAATGAGCTTATTCCTCATTCTTACCTTTTTCAGAACCATGGCAATGATCAATTTACGAACCTCAACATCGACCTGCCGGATGTTTATTCAGGATCCGTTTGTTGGGGAGACACGGATAATGATGGCGATTCGGATATAGTTATAACAGGTGCTTTTGCCGAGGAAAAGGGAAAAAACACCATTTTGTCTTTGAGCCGTATCATCAGGAATGACGACAATAATATCTTTACTCCTGTTTCAGCTGATATACTGGGAGTTTATGATAGCAGGGTAAGCTTTGGTGATTATGACAACGACCAGGACCTTGACCTTTTGATAAATGGATATTATTTTGACACCCTGGGTTTTGGATACAGATTTACAGGTATTTACCACAACGATGGTGACAATGAATTTTCATATAAATCCTTCGGGCTCCCACAGCTTAGGTTTGGTGATGTAGCCTGGGGCGACAAGGATAACGATGATGATCTGGATATCATACTTAATGGGGATCCTTCCACTCCAACATTTTTGGCATATATTTTCAATAATAACGGCAACGGTTCTTTCACTGATATCGGTATAGAAATACTTGGTACGATTGATGGCAATGTCTGCTGGGCCGATTATAACAACGATGGTAATGTCGATTTTATACAATCAGGCTACCTTGAAATCCCTGTACCTGAAGTTACTACTCGTCTCTATCGGAACTATGGTAATGATTTGTTCAATGTTGATCCGTCGGCGAATTTACCCGGCCTCCAAAAAAGTTCTATTTCATGGGGCGATTACGATAATGATGGTGATGTTGACTTACTTATGTCAGGATATACGGATATTCAAATAGAGCATTCAAGTACTTTTCTGTTAAAGAATAATACAACTACTCCAAACACACCTCCAATACCTCCAAATAACCTCACTACTGAGATTAACGGAAACCGGGCCACTCTTGGTTGGAGCAATGCTTATGATTCTGAACAGGCCGGTAATGGCTTTTCATATAATATTAAAATCGGTACAATAAGCCGGGGCACGGATATTTGTCCTCCAATGGCTACAAATGATGGATTTAGGCAAATTACAGCATTAGGTAATGCCAATACTAACATTCGCTGGAGAATAGAAAATCTTGCTGATGGAGTTTATTACTGGAGTGTACAGGCTATCGACCAGGGATTTGCTGCTTCTTCATTTTCAGAAGAGGCCAGCTTCGAAATAAATACCGTTGGGATTGACGAAATAGTAGATTATGAACCGGGAATTGAAACTAATTTATATCCAAATCCTTTTACAGATAATATCACTATTGAACTGGATTTATTATTAGAGCAGTTTATTTCTGTTTCTATATTTAACGATCAAGGTAAATTTGTCAGCATGCTGATAAATAAACGCCTGAGTCGCGGGAAACATCAGTTCATTTGGGATAGATCAGGTTTTCCCATGAATGAATTGAAAAGGGGAATTTATATTTTAAATGTTTCAGGTGAAAAGGAACATTATTTTCTGAAGCTTGTTGCTCTTTGAAATTTGTTGATCCTGGTAACCGGAAGTAATAAGCTGACTTTTTTATTGTTAAAGCCAAAAAAAGTTGTATGAAAAGATAAAGAAAAAGTGGATACTTTAGCTGGAATATTTTTTGTATTGTTCTTATTAAGTGGATTCGTTTCGACACCCTACTTATTCATGATAAAGAGTGAATTAAAATCTAAAGGAAAAGAAACAACATATTTGGTTTTTATTCCCTCAGATATTACAAAATTCAGGAAGTTAATAAAAGAAGAGAAAAATCCGGTAATAAAATCTAAATACCGTGAAATGTTTAACTATTTCTGGATTTCATCTATAATTAATATAATTTCATTTACAGGATTAGTAGTATCCAACTTAATGGAATTAAATTAGAAATTGAAGCAAAAGTTATACTAAATCCTTTACAGAGAACACGAATACCATAGTATGTTAAGTATTAGATTATTTTTTATTTTTGTTTAATAAAAAATATAAGATTTATTTCATTATAGAATTTAACAAAACATACTATATATTAAAAATATGAAAGAAATTATTACTGGAATCGTACTTACCATTTTATTTTCAAATATTACATTTTCACAAATCATTGGATTTAAAGCAAATGATTTCATAAATCACGGAAACAACAATATTGATTATATGGGTAATATGACGAGTTCAATAAAAAATTTATATCTGCATAAAACCATAGGAGAACTCCAGATTTCGGGTAATGCCACCGAATCTCCTTACACAGTGTACTTCATCATACCAATTGCATATAGAGAACAGGCTCCGATTTGGTTTAATATTGATTGCCCGCAGATGATCAATTACAAATATATCCGGCTTTCGGATGATAATGTTGTAGTTACAGCCACAATTAATAATTTACCCGGCATGATAGACCTTAACTGGACTTCATGGGTTTTAATAAAGCAACATGATTATAGTGGCATACCGGCAAGTATTCCGATACCTTCAATATCAGAACTTCCCGATTCGGTATTATCGTGGTTACAACCAACAGCTTGTGTTCAATGGAATGATTCAACGGTTTATAATATAGCTGATTCTGTTCGTGGTTCAACTAATGATTTAATTGTTTTAGCAGAAAAAATTGAGGACTATTGTACTGATATACCCTGGGTATTTCCTCATTCACCTGTATCTTTTGATGCATATTATGCTATGAAATGGGGAAATTCCTGCACAGGTCATGCACATGCCGGAGCTGCTTTATTTCGGGCAAACGGAATTCCAAGCCGTGTTCTTATGAATATGCCTGCCTGGTTTTCATCATATATGGATATGCACTGGATAATTGAATATTTTATTCCGGATTACGGATGGGTAAAAATGGAGACCTCTATAGGAATTAATCCTTATCATAATGCAGATAAAGAGGTTATTACATTTGCCTGCAATATTGAAGATGAGTTTCCAATACTCTATCCTGATAATATTGAAGCTTATTGGTTTGGTTCCGATCCTGTTTTTAATCACATGTACCCGGATTGGGGTGGGGCACATAAAATCACAACATATATAGTGATGACTGACTCGGCAACTAAGGTTGATCAAATAATATCACTTACAGATTCTGTTTTCAGATATAATACGATTTTTCAAGGAATTGATTTAAACAGTCAACAATTAAATGATTTTAATTTGGCATTAGAATTCCAAAACAGATCTTTCATCAATGCTCAAGAAGGAAATCCAGATAGTATTATTTATTACTTAAATGAAGCTTTGTTCTATTTTAGAAACATTACAAATAATCCTTTGATTGAAATATACTTTAATGATTTCGAGAATGGATCCACCGGTTGGACACATGGTGGAATAAAGGATAAATGGGATGTTGGAATTCCATCTGTCGGGCCAACATATTGCTATTCGGGAAAAAACTGTATTGGTTCAAACCTCGATAGTGTTTACAGCAATAATGTAAATAGTTGGATTTTATCTCCACCGGTTGATTTATCCTCTCTTTCTTATGCTCATTTGAATTTTAAACTCTGGAACGATGTAGAAGATAATCAACAAGGCCTGAATCCAAGGGATCGATTATGGGTTGAACTTAGCACAGACAACGGGCAGAGTTTTTTCCCAATAAGCACCTGTTTCGGCGGAGTAAATGATGATCCTGCTATTCCATCTTTTGGAGGTTGGAATAATGTAGTTTTAGACCTTTCTGAATATATTGATTCAAAGATTCAGGTGAAATTTTGTTTTTTTTCCAATAACACAGTTTCTAAAATTGGTTCATATATTGATGATGTAGGAATTTATGGCAGAATGGATGATTTATCGGGAATTGATAACAGGCAAAAGTTATCAAATACACTTACCGGAAAATGTTTCCCAAATCCATTTATCAATAAGTTGGAAATAGAATACAATCAACCTTATGATGATGATGTGCAAATAAATGTATTCAATTCTTTAAGTCAAATTATACATGCTTCCTATTTGCCAAAACAAAGTATCGGAAAACATAAGTTTATCTTAAACACTTCAAATTTTTCATCGGGTATTTATCATATAATACTAAACACTTGTAATAAAAAAATGATCTTTAAAATTGTGAGATTATAATATTTTACTAATACTGACATCATTAATTTTTTCTTACCTAGAAAAACCAAAAAAACATATTCTTTTTCCTATTTTTGCCGCATGTCAAATAGCGAAGATAAATTCAAAAAAATAATTGCTCATGCTAAAGAGTATGGGTTTGTATTCCAGTCGAGTGAAGTTTACGACGGATTAAGTGCCGTTTATGATTACGGCCAAAATGGTGTTGAGATGAAAAACAACATCAAAGATTACTGGTGGAAAGCAATGGTTCAATATCACGAAAATATTGTTGGTGTTGATTCGGCAATTTTTATGCACCCTACTATTTGGAAAGCCTCAGGCCATGTCGATGCTTTTAGCGATCCTATGATCGATAATAAAGATTCGAAAAAGCGTTACCGGGCTGATGTTCTTGTCGAGGATTTTATTGCCAAAATTGAAGGAAAAATCCAAAAAGAGGTTACAAAAGCCCGAAAACGTTTCGGTGAAAGTTTTGATGAAAATCAATTTAAAACTACAAATCCACGAGTAGTAGCTAATGTTGAAAAGATTGAGAAAATCAAAAACCGTTTATATCCTGCAATGGATTCCGATAATTTGGATGATATAAAATTATTGATTGAAGAACTGGGGATAGCATGCCCTTTATCGGGATCGAAAAACTGGACCAATGTCCGTCAATTCAATCTGATGTTCTCAACTCAAATGGGTTCATTAAGCGAGGATGCAAACCAAATTTTTCTCAGGCCCGAAACAGCCCAGGGAATTTTTGTTAATTATTTGAATATTCAAAAAACCGGAAGAATGAAAATTCCTTTCGGGATAGCTCAAATTGGTAAGGCGTTTAGGAATGAAATAGTTGCCCGGCAATTTATTTTCCGAATGAGGGAATTTGAACAAATGGAAATGCAATTTTTTGTTCGCCCGGGTGATGAGTTAAAATGGTTTGAATATTGGAAAAACGAAAGAATTAAATGGCATTTATCACTCGGTATTCCAGAAGAAAAATACCGTTTCCACGACCATGAAAAACTTGCCCATTATGCCAATGCCGCAAGTGATATTGAATTTGATTTCCCAATAGGTTTCAAAGAACTGGAAGGCATTCATTCGAGAACCGATTTCGATTTGGCAGCTCATCAGGAATTTTCAGGCAGGAAAATACAGTATTTCGACCCTGAATTAAATCAATCCTATGTTCCTTATGTTGTTGAAACTTCAATTGGCCTTGACAGAACATTTTTGGCAATATTCAGCCATGCTTATAATGAAGAGATTTTAGAAGATGGTTCTTCGCGGGTTGTAATGAAATTACCACCTGTCATTGCACCATTTAAAGTTGCAGTTTTGCCTTTAATTAAAAAGGACAATCTTCCCGAAAAAGCAAGAGAGATAATGGATTCTTTGAAATATGATTACATGTGTCAATACGATGAGAAGGATGCAATAGGCAGACGATACAGAAGACAAGATGCAATAGGAACTCCTTATTGTATTACAGTTGATCATCAAACGTTAGAAGATAATACTGTAACGATTCGTGAAAGAGATTCGATGAAACAGGAAAGAATTGCTATTGAAAAAATATCGGGAATTATTGCGGAGAAGATTAATGCTAAAATGATTGAATGATTAAATGGATGAATGATTGAAATAATAGAAATAAAAAAAGGTGATAAAAACCTTCTTGAAAAAGCTTTTGCAATTCGAAATGATGTTTTTATAATTGAACAGGTGGTTGAACCGCATTTGGAATTTGATGAATTTGAAGATGAATCTCAACATTATTTAGTTTTTTCCGATAATGAACCGGTGGCAACGGCTCGATGGCGAGAAACAAAAAAAGGAATTAAACTTGAGCGATTTGCAATAATAAAATCTCACCGAAAACAAAATATCGGGACGCTTCTTTTGAAATTTATTCTTGAAAAAACAATCCCGTTAAACAAACCCGTCTATTTGCATTCACAAGCCGCTGTTGCATGTGTTTATCAGAAAAATGGTTTTAAAATTGTTGGTGGAAGTTTTGTTGAAGCTGATATTTTGCATTATTGCATGGTTTATTCAAAATAGTTGTTTGTTTGGTTTCAGATTTTATAGTACACTGATTGTTATGATCTTTATGATTGATTATGTTATTTTAAAAAACAAACATTTTTATCATACTAAATCAGTTTATTCAGTCTAATCAGTGTACTATTAATAATGCCACTAAAAAAAATAGAATTATTGATTTTGATGAATACAGAACTTATTTCTTTCGTATCACAAAAACAAATTTTTTACTGAATTTATCCCGTAACATATAAATAATAAAAAAATACGGAACAAGGATACCAATTGAAATCAAACCGGAAAGGCCTTCGTTGCCGGTTAAATTTATTAAAGTAATCAAAACAACAACCATAAGCAAAAATGGAAAAATATAAGCCAAAAAAACTGCCTGAGAGCCTAATGATTTTTTCATCAAAACGGTAACTTCTTCACCTACTTTATAACTAACACCAGGTTGGTGGTTTACTTCAACAATTTTTTCTTTCATTTCCGAAATATTGCACATACCTTTCACATTACATGATGCGCATGCAGAGTGAGTAATTATGCTTACTAATATTTTTTCTTTACTAATTTCAGAAATTATTCCGCTATGATAAATATCGTCAAAAGGTTTACTCATTTATTAAGAATAATGTTTTGTAAGATTTTTTCGCAATTTAAAATTATTTTCTATCCTTATCCGGAATGTATTTATCCATTTGAAGTTTTGTTTGCTCAAGGTTTGCCGCCTGAATTGTTAGAAAACCATTTGCATCAACAGATACCGACATCAAATAATCGGGTTCATTTGTAGTTTGATCGTAATTAATATAAGTAATTCCTTTTAAATCATCAGGAGGTGTATTCCCATATTTTTCCGCATCCTTTTTTTGCCGGTTAATTATATTATGAATTTTTAACCAGCTTTTACTAACTGGAATATTTGCATTTTCGGCAATTATTTTTGCCTGTTCTATTGCATTTCTATATTGACCCTCATAAACAAATGTGATAGAATTAAAGCCTTCGGATGGATTATTGATAGATGTCATAATTGATTTTTCAGAAACTAAAGTCATATTTTGAGGTTCAACCAAACCCAAATGTTTCGCCCATAATGGAATTTTTTCAAAACTTGATACTGATTTTGTTGCTGCTTCATTATTGTTTCTACTATAATATTTTTCAGTAAGTTTTTTGATTTCATCTTCGGAGACATCATCTGAATTAAGCATTTTTTCCAGGTCAAGCAATTGTTGCTCCATATTATCGACGGTTTCCATCTTTTCATTAAAGTCATTCATTGACTCATTAAGCGTCTGTATTGAATTTTTTACTGAATCCTCTTCTTTATCATCATTTTCAACTGCCGGTTGATCGTAAAGATTCATACACGACTGGGCTAAAATAATTATTATCACAGATACAAGTAAACTGATTATTGATCTTTTCATCTTTTGCTTTTTAATACCGATATTTTATGAATTTCCGGTTTATTTTCTTTGACTTTATTTAATCAGGCTAAATTAAGCAGATTATTTAAGAAGACAAAATTACTAATAAAAATGAATTGAGAAATAGGGGAAATAAGGGGTTAATATTTCAGGACGGTTTACTCCCTATTTCCCTTATACTTTTATACCCTTATTCCTCTATATAAAGCATCTCTTTCGACAGGAATTCGGCCCGCTTGTATTATTAAATTTTCTAACTCCCCGGTGGTCATTGAAGGATTTTTTTCTTCGGCACCAGCGAGTGAATAAATTTTTGTCGAATCATTTATTGTGCCATCAAAATCATCGACGCCAAAGGATAATGAAATTTGTGATAATTGCCTGCCAATCATTGGCCAATAAGTTTTAATATGAGGAAAGTTATCTAAAAAGATTCTTGAAACAGCATAATTTCTTAAATCTTCAATTACCGATACTTCATTAATGTTTGATAATTCGTTATTTGAATTTTTAAATTTTAATGGAATAAAAGCATTGAACATGGAGGTTTTATCCTGTAAAATCCTAAGCCGGTTCAAATGATCTATCCGGTCGGAATATTCTTCAAGGTGCCCGTAAAGTATTGTTGCATTCGACGGAATTCCCAAACTATGTGCAACTTCATGAATTTCTAACCATCTTTTTGAATCGGATTTGCTTTTACATATTTTTTTTCTAAGCTTTTCATTAAAAATTTCGGCTCCTCCTCCCGGTATTGAGTCAAGACCGTAATTTTTCAACTCCGATAATCCTTCAGATAATGTCATCCCCGATAATTTGATCATATAATCAAGTTCAATAGCCGAGAATGCTTTGATATGAATATCAGGCCGGATTTCCTTTATTCTTCGCATAATATTTCCATAATAATGCAAATCACGTTCAGGGTGAACTCCTCCTACAATATGAATTTCGTTGATATTTGCATTAGCATTCTTTACAATTTCAATTATTTCGTCAGGTGAATATTCCCATCCATGGCCTGCATTTCTTTCCGAATACGAACAAAACTTACAATCGTGAATACATTTATTAGTTGGTTCAATATGCAGATTTCGAATATAATAAGTATAATTTTTATTTTTGCTTTCCCGAATAAAATTTGATAGGATTCCAAGAAATCCCAAATCGGCTTCTTTAAATAATTTTAATGCATCTTTTTCTGAAATTCTCTCCGAATTAAAAACTTTTTCTGCAATTTTCATTAATCCTTTTGATGTAGAGGTCTTGCGAAGTAGTTCCAAATTTTCTTTATGTTTATTTATATTTTCTTGCTGAGAGTTCATAGATTATCAGTTAAATTAAATCATCGAATTTCATAATTTATTGGCTTGATTACTCGACCAAAGTTGTTCATTTTCCCATTCTGTAGGAAAACCCATTTGCTTTAAAGGAATTTCGGGATACTTTGAAATTAATGTTTTAAGTTTATCTTTAAAATGATTTCCTGGAATAATTGTATTTAATAGATAGAGAATACTGCTAAGAGCAAGGAACATTTTCCCTTGAGGGAAATGAGTATTTGACAACCATACATTATTTGTTTTTCTTGGAAGTTTAATGCTTGCTGCAAGTTCCCTGTTCCATAGTCTACCATGGTGAGCACAAATATTTCGAATAACAGAAAGCGAATGCATCCAACTTTCCAGTACAAAAGGGTGGCCTAGATTGAAATTTCTGGCAATTACTTTCTTTTCCGGACAAATTTTCAAATTCTCATATATTTTTGACAAAAGCCCCAGGCTTGTTATTTCCATAATCATCCATGCAGGAGGACGTTTAGGATTAGAATAGGTGTTTTTATAATGTTTAATAAATACTTCGTTCGACCGTTTCAATTCTTTATCAATTAATTTCAAATCTTTATTAAAATAAACAGGATTTCGAAATATTTTTTTGTCTTCGTACCAATTACCGCCATACTTAATTGAATATTGATAAATAATTTGGGTTCTGAAAGCAATTTCTATTCGCTCAATTGCATCAAAAACCAGCAACCTGAACTTACGGTCAAATAAATAGGTTTGCAAAATTTTATTGAAAGTAATAT
This sequence comes from uncultured Bacteroidales bacterium, assembly GCA_964462015.1. GTDB lineage: Bacteria > Bacteroidota > Bacteroidia > Bacteroidales > JAEINX01 > JAEINX01. The sequence goes on from CAYWXI010000002.1 coordinate 80,441, forward strand.
CTGGATAGAAAGGGTGTTCAGGATTTTCATTATTTTGATATGCATATGTGTATGCACGAAGCCTGTAAAGACTTATAAAAGAAAGGTAACGAGAAGCCCTATCTTCGTCATTAATAAGTAGCCCCCGGCTTTTTAAGGTGTTTATTTGTTGGGCTATTGTTAATGGTGGTTTAATATATTTCATAGCCCTATAAAAAAAACCTGCCCGGGTGCGCTGATCTAACGAGAAGCGTGGCAAGTCTTATTGTTTGCAAATTTAATATTAAATTTTTAATTGTCAACATTTTTTCAGCAATTCTTCTAAATAACTAAAATCCACGTGATCATGTCAAATTTATCAATCCGAGACTTCTCATAACTTTAATATTTTGCCTTATTCTGTTTGAAAGCATTTATATCTCCTGTTAAAACTAAAGTTTCTTGGACTTCTTTTATTATTTAACCAAATAAGCTTTCAGATTAAAAATTTCTTCAGCACAAATCACCTGAATCAAATACATCCCCCGGTCATTTTCTGCAAGATTTATTTTATAATTTGTTGAATTAATTGATCTCAAATAAAAAGGAACTTCTTTTCCAAGCATATTATAAACATTAATTTTCACATCATGAAGTTCCTGATTACCGAGATAAATATCAATTTCACCTTTTGTAGGATTCGGGGAAATTGCCGGTTTTACAGTGATGTATTTAACCTTGCATACCGAATCCTGACTAATCAGACTCTCTACTACCAGACAAGCATCATATGTTCCGACCTGACTGTAATAAATACCTGTTGGGTTTTGTTTATAAGAATATGAAGGAATGGCACCTTCAAAAGTCCAACTCCATTTTTCGGGATCACCAATTGAAAGGTCTTCAAATGAAAGATTAGTTCCTACAGGAATTTCGATTGTATCAGCCTTAAAATTTGCGATCAGGTTATCACAAACCTCTATACCATCTAATTGCTCAACACCTTTATCGATTGGATCAAGCCAATATTTAAGTTGGGTAGTACTATCTGTTCCACATGAATCCCATGAATATGAAAATTTTCCATAAAAATCGGGATATGTTAAATGAGTACATGAAGCTTGTCCACCTGTAAGAGTACCTATTACGCGTCCGAAATTATCATATAACGGACAACCTGATGAACCTCCTTCTGTTACACCATGTCCGTTTTCAGTTTGAGCCCATCTGGCTTTCCAGTGAGTATTTGGAGTTTCACCCCAGGTCGAAGAGGTTATTGGAATTGTATAAGTTGATATTTTTTTTATATCTCCTTCGGGATGGTGAATAGTAACTCCATTTGGGCTACTTACATTATATCGGTTCCAGCCACCAAAATATGGATTATAAGATGAAGGAATTCCTTGATTTAAAAGCACAAGGAAAAAATCAGAACCATCAGTTCCATAACTTGCTTTTTTTGTTGCTCCAACAATAGTATTTGATGAAGGTTCTTCCTGGGGATCAGGGCAGTCGTCAGATTCATAATTGAAATAAAAAATCCATTGGTTGATATTATCTTCGCTGGAATATTTTCCACAATGATCGGCTGTCAGAAAATATGGCATACAGTCTTCCATCGTATTATTAACTAAAGAACCGGTGCACCACATAGAAGAGCCACTACGTTTAACCAACACTCTTGCTACACTTCGTTGTTGATCTTGCCAATCATCTCCTTCCTGACAATTTATATTAACCTCGCATGGTCCGGAACCACCAAAATCATCAGTTCCTTTTGTAAAAAGAAAATTAACAGATCGGTAAGCATAAGAAATTTCCGAAATACTGATTTCAGGTTTCTCATATACTCCATAAGGTTCAAAATATTCCAGAATTGTTGTTTCACCTTGAATTAGTTCGGTTGCAAATAATTTATTTTCAGTATTATTTGCTTCGGTAAATGCCCCAATTACCTGTGATTTGTTTTCATTATATAAAAATAATTGTCCACCTCGAGGGATTCGAAAATTATTATAGTAAATTCCTATTGCAAGAGCTTCATCAGAAGTAATTTTCAGTCTCCAAATACGGCCTTTTCCCGGAATATTTGTCCATGTACCCGAGTTATTTATATCGAAGTCCACCTTAATAAGTTTTGCAAATCTTAAGGGTAAAGCTTGTTTGTCATTCTCAGCATCCTCAAGCAATAATTGCTCAACATTTGGTTTTTGCACAATTACCTCCTGAAAATTATTTTTTAGATTATTCGATGTAAAACCTGCTGGAGTTCCACCCTGGCTTATTTGAGCTATAGTCAAATTACTAAATGATAAACAAAAAATAAAAATTATCGTTTTGTAAAAAATATCTTTTTTATTTAAAATCATAATATTTAATTTATTTAAACAGAAATGCATTTCTGTTTGTATAATAATACTTTGTGTTTAATAATAACACACGTTAATTATTTGAAGCAAATGTACAAAATATGTACCGAACTCAGTATTTAATATATTTATTATAATAATTGATTTGTCGTTTTTTTTCTACCTTTGAAATTTTAAATTCAAAACCTCAAAATTAAATTAATTTCTAAATTATGGATCAAATAAAAAAGACCCTGAGAGATTCGGCTAAAGCTCGATGGGGGGTGCTGATATTGGTAAGTTTTTTAATGGCGGCTAATTATTATTTTTACGATGCTTTGTCTCCACTAAAAAGCCTCCTGCAGGAGAAGCTTAATTTTTCTTCACAGGATTTCGGAGTTGTAGCCGGATTTTATGCTTTTCCGAATACATTTCTTTTGATGGCAATTTTAGGTGGAATAATTCTCGATAAATTAGGAATCAGGCCAACAGGTTTTTTGTTTGCTGTTTTTATGCTTATTGGAGCTGTAATAACAGCCTATGGTGCTACTGATTACTACCGGGAAGGTGGTTTTGGATATGGTTTAATGAATTCCTTTTGGTCATCGTATTCTCCGGAACTAAAAATGATGTCATTAGGAATGTTGATTTTTGGTTTAGGTGCAGAAACAAGTATTGTTGTTGCCAGCAAGGTCATTGTAAAATGGTTTAAGGGTTATGAAATCGCATTGGCATTTGCAATAAATTTGGGGATTGCCCGAATTGGAACCGCTCTGGCTTTCAATCTTTCTCCAAGGTTATTATTTGAAGGTAACTGGACTTTTCCTATTTGGTTTGCTGTGATGTTATTACTAATCGGTTTCGTTGGGTTTTTATTTTATTTGATGTTTGATGTAAAACTTGATCGTCAGCAGCAGATAAAATCCAGCCTGATTGATAAAGACGAAGAATTTCATATTTCAGATTTAGGAAAATTGTTTACAAATAAATCGTTTTTACTTATCACTGCATTGTGCGTTACTTTTTATGCAGGGGTGTTTCCATTCCTAAAGTATGCACCCGATTTTTTCTTTCATAAATATGGAGTTTCTGAAAAAACAAGTGGTGATATTGCCTCATTATTACCTTACGGAACGGTTATTTTCACTCCGCTTTTTGGATGGTTTGTCGATAAAAAAGGAAAAAGCGCCTCATTAATGATCTATGGCTCGTTATTATTATTAATTGTTCATTTGCTATTTAGCTTTACATCATTCAATGTTTATGCATTAATGGTTTTGCTTGGAATTGCTTTCTCCTTAGTACCCGCAGCAATGTGGCCGGCAGTTGCAAAAATTGTACCGGAGCATCGTATTGGAACAGCTTACGGGGCAATGTTTTCTTTGCAAAATCTTGGGCTTTTTGGAGTACCGATTCTTGCGGGATATATGTTGGATGTTACAAATCCTGGTATTACACCCCAAATGATTGAAGAAGGTTCAAGACTTTATTATACTCCCACAATTCTGATGTTTGCAGCTTTTGGTGTTTTAGGATTTATTTTTGCACTTTTACTTAAACGAAATGATATAACATCCGGTTATGGATTGGAATTGCCTTCGAATGCAAGTAAGGATGAATGAGTCCGGTATATTAAGAGTTAAAATGATTCACGCAAAGCACGCAAACGAATCGCAAAATACGCAAAGTATTTATTATATTTTAATCATTAACTTTGCATGAATAGATTAGTAATTTTTATTTAGCCTTAGTTTCATACAAATGAAAAGCATCATCTTAGTTTTGTATATAGTTTTAATGCAATCAATTCTTGTAGCTCAAAACGAAATTAAACGAATCGAACTTCCTGTTAATTATGCACATGATTTTGAATTTATTAACAACGATCATGGAAATGCCTGTTTATTTTTCGATTTAGGGGAAAGCTATTATATTGCTTTACTTGATTCAAATTACCAGGTAATTACAGAGTTCAAGGATAAATTTTATACTTCAAAAGAACCGGAATTTGTTGGGAGTATTGCAAATGAAGAAAGGTTTGAGTTATTCTTCAAGCGTTTTGAAGATGATGTTTTACTGGTCTTAATTATTGAAATTGAAAAAAGAAAACTTACTCGTATAAAAGATTTAAAAATTTGCGGAAAATCAGAGAAAAAGGTCATTTACACCGGTTCCAATTATAGTGGAAATAGAATGATGACAATTTCATTAGATCAAAATGGGATAAATTATAAGGAACATTTATTAGGTTTAAAAACCAAGGATATCCATATTCAACTAAAACCGGAGGATTATAACATTTTTAAAAAAGCAAAAATGATTCAGTTTGAATTATATGCCGATTCTTTAATAATGCTTTATAGAATTGAAAATATTAAAAATAATAATCCTTACTACAAAATATTTAATTTTGACATTAAAAGTGGATTGTATAATACTTTTGATATTTTTTGTAATCATAAACATAGAAAACCTTATCTTCATTGCAGGTTTTATGAAGATGTGGTGTTACTTGGTAATTGCCAATCGGATATAAAACTCTTTGACAGAATTACCGGTAATCTGATTAAGGATTTGTCAATTGATTTTAATACTATTGTAAAAAACGAAAACATTAAGATGTTTAAATACAGTTATGCAAATAAATTTGATATATTTAGTAACCCAAAACAATATATTTACTTAAGCGGAGAGGAAAGAGAATCTTTACCATATCTCGACAAAACATACAACTTTTATAAAGACAGTAATAATATTTATTTGAAAGTTTATTCCAAAGTAATTTTCAATAGTTATTCAGGAGGGTACTTTATAGTAAGGATGTATATTCCATTTAACTGGGAAGAAAAATCAATAATCGAAAACCCTCCTGTATATAATCCTCCAATATTTGATCGCATTATATATGAAATCAATAAACAACAATCAAATAAAGTTGTAATATCAGACTATTTTGGGGGTTTTAATAATGAATTGCTTTTTGGATACAAGTTAAAAAGATCTAAAGAATTTGTGATCGAAAAGATTGAATTCTAATAAAATTATATTAAGCTGGTGATCCTTTACAACAAATGTCTATTATCTCGTCGTTTATGACACAATTTTCCAAATTCAAATAAATATAGTAAATTAAGCATATTTTGAATTATCCCATAAGGTTTCAGGTGCAATGTCAATATTTCCGGGCCATACTACTGTTCCATAAGCAACTTTTGCTTGCATGAATAAAGGTGAATTTTTTAGTCGATTAAATGGTTTTTTATCTAAATAAGGAGTCATATCAAAAATTCGTTCTTTTTTATTTTCAAAAACAAGATACAATGTGTAATCTTTACGTGCTTGAACACTTATAACATCTAATAAAGCTTCCATGGATTCCTCCTATTATTATTGTAATGGATTAATGCGAAAAGGTTCTTCTCCCGAAACAGCTAACTCCCAATCAGCCATTAATTCTTCTTTGTGAATTTCAATCCATGCTGTAACTAATCGTAGCTGTTTTGTTGGAAAATTTCCTGCTAAAACTGAGCTGTTTTCAATTGAAATTGCTGCTTTTTTCCCTTGATAGCGAACATGTATGTGTGGTTTATTATGACGTCCAATATCTGCATAAAATATTGAAACAACTATTCCATAAAACATTGATATTACCGGCATATCTCAATTCTTTTTTTTTATTCCTTTCTTATCGCTACAAATTTAAATAAATTATTCAACAAAAAACTTACAAACCTTCGATCTTTCTCCATTTCCAACTTTTATAAAATAAACTCCTGATGGTTTATCTGAGATATCAAAATTCCAAACGCTTTTTGTTTCTGAGATTTGTAAATTTCTTTTATTAACAGTTGATCCAAGTATATCAATTATTGACACATTAAGTTCACCTATAAAATCTGAATTTATTTCCAGGCAAAATTTTCCGTTTGAAGGATTAGGATATATTTCAAGAAAACTTGCTTCAAAATCAAGCTGATTTTCTTCAATACCGACAACCGGATTTATTAACTCTGTCATCCATATACCTCTGCCATAGGTTGCCGCATAAAGATTACTTTCATTATAATCAATTTCAAGTTCACAAATGATAACATTTGGAAGATTCTCGCTAAACAGTTGCCAATCAACATAATCATCATTAAGATGATAAATTCCAAGATCGGTTCCGATATAAACATCGTGTTTTTCGCTAAAAAGTTGATATACAACTGTACTTACAGGTAAATTAGGAAGGCTTCCTGAAATATTTTCCCAATCCTGTCCTCCGTTGATTGTTTTATAAACTTTCTTCCCGTCTTCAAAACCTGTGCATGATACAAAAACAACATCAGGATTTTCGGCTATGGAAATATCATTAATATAGCTATTGAATGACGGCAAACCAAAAGTGATATTTTCCCAGTTTTCACCTCCATCATTTGTTCGCCAAAACTCACCGGAGTATTGAATGCCGGCTAAAGGATAAGGTTGTTTTGAAACATAAATAATATTTGAATTACCAGGTGCCAGAGCAATATCCCAAATCGGTTTTGGAATGTCATATCCGGGCATATTTGAAAAATCGGATATTTTATACCATCCGTATCCCCCCTGATCGGATTTCCAAACATTCCCGAAACCACAAAAAATTGTATTCGGGTTTTCCTGATCCATTACAAATGGTGTTACCCATACTCCCAGGCCCTCCTGATTCATTATTGATAAAGTAAGATAATTTGAACTCAAAGTTTGCCCACCATTAGTTGATTTTAATAAATACCCGAATTGGTTCGCCATATAAAGTACATCTGTATTGTCGGGTTCGATCATGCTTTCCATTCCATCGCCGTTTGTCAAATTAATCCAATCTTCCATATCATTTTTATAAAAAGTGCAATTATCCTGGCTTCCGGCTAATACCCATCCGGGAATGTTTTTACTAAGTCCGAGTCTGTAAAATTCAGTTATAACAAGTCCGCTGCTAAGGTTTTCCCATTCTGTCTCGAACTTATAACAATCGGGTGTTAAATTTCCAACATTCAAACAACTGTCGAATTGTGAAAGGTTGCCCATTGGAATACTATCAGTACGGTAAAGTCCTCCGTCACAGCAAAAATATATTTTTTCGTCTAATGGATTTTGTTTGACAAAATGATGGTCAAAGTGTATATCTCTTCCAAAAAAATAAAGCCCAAATGAACATATATCCCAGTTTTGTCCTCCGTCTTCAGAACCCCAAATATTCATTGCACCTGTAAAAACTCTTTCAGGATCATCAGGATCAACCCAAACCCAAAGATCATAACTGGCCTGGGCAAGTTTATTGTTCGGATCACCGTTTATCTGACCAAAAATATTTATCTGACTGCTGTCTGCCTGCTTTGTCCATGTTTGGCCGGCATCTGTGGATTGATAAAATGCATAAAAAGCGTCATCATATCCCGAACATGCTGCATAAATAAAATTTGTATCGGAGGGGGCAACGGTTACTTCAATTCTAATAATAGTATCATTAGCAGGAATTCCCGTATTCAAAACCTGCCAGGTGTTACCAAAATCATCCGACTTTATTACGCTACTAATACCACCAAATAAACCAAAAGTTGTTGCATAAATTACTTTATAATTATCGGGTTGCATTTCAAAATCCCAGATAAATCTTGTATCTGTTCTTTGCCAATTTTCTCCGGCATCAGAAGATTTATAAATTCCATTTGTACCTGCTGCAATAAGTTCGGATGTGTTTTCAGGATTTATAAAAACTCTTCGTAGAAGAGAATACATTCCGTTTTCGATTTGAAAACTCAGTCCGGTCGGTTCCCACGAATTTCCACCATCAGTTGTTTTGTAAACACCTAATCCGTAATGCGTAGGCCTTCCGGCATATAAAGTGAAAAAGCCTAAGTATCCATAATCTCCTATACAAATATACATTACATCAGGATCATTAGGATCAACTGCAATATCGCTAATACGCATTATTGGTAAATTATCACCAAGGGGCATCCAGTTCTGCCCACCATCCATTGTTTTCCATATACCACCCTGAGGTGCACCAACCCAAAATATACTTGAATCGCTTGGGTGAAAAGCAATGCAATTCAGCCTTCCGATATCATGAATAGAAGTTGTGTCGGGTGAAGGAACAATATCGAACGGGCCAACAGGAATCCATCCGTTTGAGCTGAAATTCTTATGCAACTCTTTTTCTCTATTTATTTGTTTTGCGGCTAACTGATAATAATTTGCGAGCGGAATGTTGTCATCCGGATTAATACGGCTTTGATTAAACCACATCCATCTGTGAAAGGGTTTACTGACTTTCAAATTAGAAATATCCTGAGTTTTTATCCAGTCTTCAAACGCAATTTGTAAACCTGCTATTCCGGTTTCATTATTTTCTTTTGCAATTTTGAAAGGATAAAAATTCTGTGCACCGAGATTTATTGTTATAAAAATTGTGAATAAAAATGTAATAATTAATTGTTTCATGGGTTTGTGTTTTTGTTTTGTTTATTGCTTGTGTTTATATGTGTTTCAAGTGTTATAAGTTTCTTTTCTATTATCAAAGATAAAACAATTTTACCTTTTCCTGTTAGATAATAGCAAAACATCTAAAATAAGCCCAATAATAATTCCCGCAACATAACAAACCAAATCGCTCCACATAAATCCAAATCCAAGTATTAGTCCGCCAACAATTGTTTTTCTTATTTCATCAAGCCAGGGAGCATGATAAAACTGACTTAGTTCAATAAAAACTGAAAAGATCAATGCAATAATTGAAGAAGTTATCTTGTTTTTCTTTGGAATAATAAATCTGAGAAAAAAATAAACAGCCATAGCCCAAAAAGTATCACCCCCAAATTCTGCAATAAAATCAGGTAATACTTCGGCAAAAAGCCTTGAACTAATACCAAACAAACTTGTTAAGATGATTAATGTAAAATAAATTATTCTGTTTTTCATCTGTTTTCTTGAACACTGAGGCGCAGACCTGCCTGCCGGCAGGCAGGGATGCAGAGATTTTTTTTATTTGAAATTCCGAAACTGTTTCATTTTATCAAACTTCCAATTCACAAAACAATTTTACAATATAACAATTTAACCATTTAGCAATATAATCTTCTTCCTCAACATATTTAAACCGGCAAGGGCTGCCTTCCTGATATTCCTACCCCGATGTTCTCCAAATAAAAATTTTTGGGCAATGCAATCATTTGGTGAAGCTACGGCAATCCATGTTGTTCCTACCGGCTTACCTTCAACAGCTCCTCCCGGCCCGGCAATACCCGAAACTGCAATGGCAAAATCGGTATTGAACATTTTTTTTACACTCATCGCCATTTCTTTAACAACCTCCTCGCTAACTGCTCCGTTATCAATCAGTGTTTGATATTTTACTCCGAGAATTTTTTCCTTAATTTCATTTGAATATGCCACAACCGAACCAATATAATAATTTGAGCTTCCGGGAACACTTGTTATCATTTTTGCAATTGCCCCTCCAGTGCAACTTTCGGCAGTTGAAAGAGTTTTTCCGCTTTTTTTCAATAATTCACCAACAATTTTTTCAAGTGTATCATTTTCAAAACCAAAAATTTCATCTGGAATTATTTGTTGAAGTTCTTTTATTTTTAATTCAATCTGTTTTCCAATTTCGTCCTCATTTTCCCCTTGGGCAGATAATCTAAGCCTTACGATTCCAGGTTGAGGTAAATATGCCAATTTAATATTTTCAGGCAATGTACTTTCCCAATCAGCAATAATTTCTGTTAGATGCGATTCTCCAACCCCCTGTGTTAAAATTGTTTTATGAATAATTGTTTTTGTTTTGAAATGTTCCAAAAGTTTAGGAATTACATAATTCTCCATCATTGGTTTCATTTCAAAAGGAACTCCCGGCAACGAGATAAATATTTTTCCATATTTTTCAAACCACATTCCGGGAGCAGTTCCGTTTTTATTTGAAATTGGGATACAACAATCCGGAACCTCCGCTTGTTTGCGATTTATATCACTTACCTTAAAACCTCTGATTTGAAATATTTTTTCAACATTTTCATAAGCTTCCTGATTAAAAACAAGTTTTGAGTCAAAAAATTCACATAAAGTTTCCTTTGTAATATCATCTTTTGTAGGCCCGAGGCCTCCTGTAATAATTATAATACCAGATCTTGAACCTGTTTCTTCAAGAATTCTTAAAATATGTTCTTTATTATCGGGAATGCTGACTGATTGATAAACTGTTATACCTGAATTATTTAGTCTTTCGGCTATCCATGATGAATTGGTATTGATTACCTGCCCGATAAGTAATTCATCACCGATACTAATTAATTCTGCTTGTATGTTTCTTGACATCTATTATTTTTTTTCTTAAAATTTTCAGAATAAATTAAAATTCAATATATTTGCAGACTTTTTTCTCTCAAAATCCATTATTAAAAAATTATGAGCGAATATAAAGAATCTGAATTAATAATAAACTCCGACGGCTCTATTTATCATTTAAGATTGCTGCCTGAACAAATTGCCGATACAATTATTGTGGTTGGTGATCCTGACAGGGTTCCTGTGGTTTCAAAATATTTTGATACTATTGAGACTAAGGTGCAAAATCGTGAAATAGTAACACATACAGGTTTTTTCAACAATAAACGACTATCAGTACTTTCAACAGGCATGGGCACCGATAACATTGATATTGTTATGAATGAGCTTGATGCTCTTGTCAATATTGATTTTAAAACACGGAAAAAAAAGTCAAAACTCACAACGTTAAATATCATCAGATTAGGCACTTCAGGTGCCATTCAACCGGATATTCCAACCGATGCCATAGCAATATCAGTTGCAGGCCTCGGCCTTGATGGATTATTGAATTTTTATAAGATCGATAAAGATATTTTAAACACAAAACTTGCAGATGCATTTATTAAGCATGTTGGATGGAATAACAATTTACCTAAACCTTATGTTGTTGAAGGTTCAAAATTTCTTTTAGAAAAATTAGGAAAAGGTTTTTATCAGGGAATTACAGCCACAGCTCCAGGTTTTTACGGACCTCAGGGACGGGTCTTAAGACTTAATATCCAAAATCCCGGAATAAACGAGAAAATGCAGTCTTTTAGTTATGATGATGAAAGAATTATTAATTTTGAAATGGAAACCTCAGCTCTTTATGGACTTGGAGGATTGCTTGGGCATAATATGGTTACGGTATGTGCAGTAATTGCAAACAGGGTAAATAATACATACAATAAAAATTATAAAGAAGTTATAGAAAATTTAATTAAAATTGTGCTTGAAAGATTGACATCTTAATATTGTAATACCACGAATTTAGTGGAATACAAAGACAAATGCGAAAATGTTTGAATGCTAAAATGCGACAATAAATAATGAGTGATCAGATTGAAAATAAGGAATTAATGGCCTTAATTAGCCTTCTTGATGAACCTGACACAGAGAATTATAATAACATCAGAAAAAGTATTTTTTCTATTGGAAACCCAGCTCTTCCTTTGCTTGAAATAACCCTTGAAAATTCATTTGACGATACCATACAAAAAAGAATACAAAACATCATCAGGGAGATTCAATTTGAAGACATTTGCAAAAAATTTAATAATTGGATTAATTCACCTTCCAATGATCTTTTTGACGCTTTTCTTTTGATTTCCAAATTTCAATACCCCGATATTGATGAAGAAATAATCAGGGGGCAAGTTGCTAAAATCCTAAAAAATATCTGGCTCGAACTAAACGATGGTTTTACGGCTCTTAAAAGAATTACCATAATTAACCACGTTTTATATGAGGCATATAAATTCCATGGAAATATTAATCCAAATGATTCATATAAAAGTTTTTTCATCAATAATATGTTAGAGACAAAGGAATGTTCCTCAATTTCCATGGGCATTCTTTATCTTATACTTACAAAAAAACTTGGTATTCCGGTTTTTGGAATAAATCTTCCTGAGCAGTTTATTTTGGCATACATTGAAAAATCTTCAGAAAACAGAACTACAAAAGATTTAGAATCTGATGTACTTTTTTATATAAATCCAATAAATAAAGGTGCAATTTTTAAAAAAGAGCAAATTGATTTCTTTCTCAAGCAACTGAATATCAAATCTGAAAAATCATGTTATAATCCATGTAATAACTTAATAATTATAAAAAGATTATTATCCGAGCTAATAATTGCCTGTGAAAATTCCAAATTTTCAGATAAAGTTTATCACTATACCGAATTACTAAAAATTGCTAAAACAAAAAAACTTTAGCAAATCATTTTTTATGAAAATCAGACATTTTACGATACCTGCCTTTATTCCGGAATTAGCCTGTCCTTTTCAGTGCATTTATTGCAATCAGAAAAAAATATCCGGCCAATTAAGTATTCCGGAACCGGAAGAAATAATTAAAACTATAGAAGAACATTTGTCAACTATTCCGAAAAAAAGAAGTTTTATTGAATTCGGATTTTTCGGAGGCAACTTTACGGGAATTTCTCTTGAGAAGCAGGAAGAGTTATTAAAACTCATTGATCCCTACATAAAAAACTCATCAATCACTTCGATCCGCCTTTCAACGCGTCCTGATTATATCAATCGTGAAAACCTGGAATTGTTGAAAAAATACAATGTCCAAACAATAGAACTTGGTGCACAGTCGATGGATGATGATGTTTTAAATAAAACAAAACGAGGCCATACAAGCAAGGATATTATCAATGCTGCAAGGATGATAAAAAGTTTCGGTTTTGGCCTTGGTTTACAAATGATGATCGGCTTGCCCGGTGATACTTACGGAAAATCTGTTTACACGGCAAATCAAATCGTGAAACTAGGAGCAGATAATACACGCATCTACCCTACTCTTGTTATAAAAGATACAAAACTCGAAGAACTCTATAATCAAAAGAAATATCATCCTTTAAAACTTGAGGAAGCTGTAGAATGGTCTAAATCAATACTCATGATTTTTGAACAAGCCAGCGTAAAAGTAATCAGAATGGGACTTCATCCTTCCGAAAATTTACTTAGTGGTGATGATCTTGTTGCCGGCCCTTTTCATAAATCTTTTCGTGAACTTGTTGTAACTGAAATTTGGAACGGAATCCTAAAACATCTTTTGAAAAAAGAAAAAGCTAAAAGAATCCGGATTTTTGTCTCACCTAAAGAATTTAATTATGCAATAGGTTACGATTCGAAAAACAAAAATATGCTACTCGAAAATTTTGAATATGTAATATTTCAACAGGATCAAAATCTTGATGGAAGAAGGTTTACGTATGAGATTGAATAGTGATGAGGGGATAAGAGTATAAGGTATAGTGTCTTTTCTATGTCATGCAAAACTGTTTCTAAGAGGTTCCAAGGGGTTTCCAAGTGATGAAAACTTATTTTAATGTCATGCAAAATGATTTCTAAGAGATATGAAATAGTTTCTAAGAGATGAAAATTCATTTCTAAGTCATGCAAAATGGTTTCTATGTCATGCAAATGTATTTCTAAGAGATACAAAGTAGTTTCTAAGAGATGAAAATTCATTTCTAAGTCATGCAAAATGGTTTGTCCTCCACTGAAATAGGTTTACACAAAAAAGAGAAGAAATGAACAAAAAAAGTAAATTTATTTCAGGGTTATCTGGAAAGATGATAATCAAAAAATCAAGTAGTCATTTTACAGATGAGGAAAGGCATCACATTATTCAAGAACTACTTTCATCAGAATTACCGAGCTCTGAAGTTATTCGGTTGTCTATCAATTTTAGACTTTATTTTTGAATTATAGAATTATTTTTGTTATTTTTGAAAATAAAAAATTTAAATTATCATTTAAAAGAAAAACTACTATTATGAAACAAATTGTAATAAGCATTTCTTTGTTGTTTTGCTTTCTTCAATTTAGTGGGCAAAATCTCAATTCTAATATTTCATCATTTGAAAACTATGGTTTACTGAGTGAAACATTTTTAAATGGTGGCTATTGCTATAAAAGTGAAGTAATAGGCGATTTAATGTACGTGGGGTGTACAGCAGGTTTGTTGATTTATGATATTTCTGATTCGACTGAATATGATCTTATTGGAGTACATCACAGCTACAACGTATCTGCTTTTCATTTCGAGAATAATTTGCTTTATCTTGGTGCTAATAAAGATGGAAAAGGCCGTATCGAAATTATAGATATTGATGACCCAACACACCCTGAATTAATCTTTAGTCTCGACTTCCCTTACTATGTCTCCAGTTCGGCAAGAAATATTATACCGAAAGATGATTTCATATACGTGAGTTATAGTCATTTATATATGATTGACATGACTCATTGGGAAGATCCGGTAATTTACCAGGACTGGTCGATTTCTGCCAGAGATTTTGAGATAAAGAATAATTTGCTTTATGAACTTAATTCAGCAGTACTATTTATTCACGAAATTGTTGATGACACTTGCTTTATATTGAGATCTTCTATTGCAGGGCCCGGATGGAACTTTAATCTTGTCCTTGAAGACAATCTTGTTTATATCCCTGGTTACAGCCTAATGATAATTGATGTTAGTGATCCGGATAATCCGGTAGCTTTATCTAATACTTCTTTTTCTATTTCCTATTTAGCTGATGTGGATGTTTCAGATAACAAAGCATATATTACAGGCAGTGATAATGATGACGGTGTGTTTGCCATTGTTGATGTTCAGGATCCGGAAAATCCTGAAATAATTTACGAAAATTATGACTATTTGGGTAGATCAATAAATGTAGATGGTAACAAGGTATTTTTTACTTCACATGCTTACAACGGAAATGGCCCATCCGGTTTATTAGTTTTCGATGTCACTGATCCGATTAATGTATCCTTTCAGGACTTTCTAATTTATTCTACAGCTGAAAAATGCAAAGTATTTGGAGATCTAGCATGTATTGCAAACGGATATTCGGGGTTTAAAATTATTGATATCTCAAATAATTATCTCCCTAATATTTTATCATCCGTTACTACAAAATGGCAAGCAGTTGATGTTTTAGTAGATGCTGACATTTTGTATGTAGCCCTTGCTGATAGTGGAATCCAAATTTATAATATTGTGGATTTATCAAACCCTGTTTTATTAAGTGAGCATTGTTCATATAATGAATGGAATGGATATATGAAACTTGATAAATATCAAGACTATTTGTACACTGCCGGTTTATGTGGTATTAATGATATTATTGATGTATCTGATCCAAAATACCCTGTTTTTGTTGGTTCAATCCCTACAAATGACTGGGGGCCTGACATTCAAATATTAAACGATCATTTATTTCTTGCAGGTTATTGGGGAGGATTTCAAATCTTTAGTTTAGATGATCCTGTTAATCCTGTTGAAATTGGTTACTTTCCTTTGGATTTGGCTTTAAAAATTACTGTTTCAAATAGTCTCGCATATATATATGATAATTATGATATTTTAATATTTTACATTGGAAATCTTACCAATCCTTATTTAATTTCAACCATCGATCCAGCTGGTGTATATCATATGTATGCTCAAGGTGATACATTATATTATAGCGATGGATCTCCCGGTATAAATGTCCTTGATGTAAGTAATCCTTACAATCCAACCACAATATATTCAATAATGGACACCAGGGCAATTAGTTTTGATTTTGCATACGACAATATTATTACTCATGATGATCATTATTTAAGAATTTTAGGGGATACAATAAAAAACTTATCAGAAAGAAATTTGAAATTGAAAGAGAATTATTTGCTTAAAAATTTTCCAAACCCATGTTCGCAATATACAAATTTTGAAATTTACTTTCACCAAAAGAACAATGCTACTTTAGAAATATTAAATACAAATGGGCAAATCGTAAAATCAGTATTTAATAGTGCTTTAAATAAAGGGAATCATAGTTTTACTTGTAATTTGGAAGATATACCCCCCGGCTTATATTTTTACAAATTAACTTTAGATGGAAAGCAAATTGAAATAAAAAAAATGTTAGTTATTAAATAAATCATTACAATTGAATTATTTATAGTATATTAGATTTACTAAAATATCAATTAGTATTCACTAACATAAAAGAAAAGATTAAAACTTGTACCAGCAAGAAAGGATATTGAAGCAGTGAAACACTGTTAAGTAAGATGGCCAAGCATAAGGTTTCCATAAACATCTA
This sequence comes from uncultured Bacteroidales bacterium, assembly GCA_964462015.1. Classification (GTDB taxonomy): domain Bacteria; phylum Bacteroidota; class Bacteroidia; order Bacteroidales; family JAEINX01; genus JAEINX01. The sequence continues at coordinate 96,923 of CAYWXI010000002.1, forward strand.
ACAGTCATTAGCTTTTCAATTGATCATTACTTTGTGATTATTCCATCAATCCAAATTCGCGATTTCCCAATTTTTATCATTGGTAATAAGTTTTATTTTTCGATATTTGAAGCTGATTTATAAAATCATATCTTTAAATGAAAAATGATAACATTCTATCAGCCTTAAAAAACTGGAAACCAACTGAAGGCTGGCATAAAATTACAACTATCGATGCTCATACAGCCGGAGAACCGCTTAGGATTATTACAGGTGGTTACCCCGAACTTGAAGGAAAAACAATTCTTGAAAAACGGAGATTTGCAAAAGAAAATTTCGATGATCTGAGAAAACTATTGATGTGGGAACCACGAGGCCATGCTGATATGTACGGAGCAATAATTACACCACCGGTAAGCGAAAATGCTGATTTCGGAGTTTTGTTTATTCACAACGAAGGTTACAGCAGCATGTGTGGCCATGGAATTATTGCCTTATCAAAAGTTGCAATTGAAACAGGTATGATTCAAATAGAAAATCCTGAAACAAAAATCAGGATTGATACACCTGCGGGGCTTGTAACCTCATATGCCCGTATCCGGAACAATAGCGTCAAAAGCGTTTATTTTCACAATGTTCCCTCATTTGTTTATGCAATGAACGAAATAATTGAAGTTGAGGGGATCGGGAGGGTCAAGTATCATATTTCTTTTGGAGGAGCTTTTTATGCTTTTGTCGATGCCGATGAATTGGGAATTAGTATGGCTGGCGAAAATGTGAATCAACTCATCGACTATGGTATGAAAATTAAACGTGAAGTGATGAAAATCAAAGAAATTATTCACCCGGTTGACAGCGACCTGAGTTTTCTTTACGGCACGATTTTTTATGGGAAAGCACATGATAAAAAAAACGATAGCAGAAATGTTTGCATCTTTGCCGAAGGTGAAGTCGATCGCTGCCCGACAGGAACCGGTGTTAGTGCACGCATGGCACTTCATTATAAACAGGGAATTATTGATTTAAATCAACCTATGTTGATTGAAAGCATTATCGGAACAGTTTTTAGTGGAAAAGCACATAAAACCCTGACTTTTGAAAATTATGAAGCGGTTATTCCCGAAGTTGAAGGACACGCTTTTATAACAGGGAAAAACGAATTTATTTTCGACCCTGAAGACAATATTAAAAAGGGTTTTATTTTAAGATAAATAATATTGGAAACTTGAAATTAGAAATTTAATAGGGTCTAAGCCCCCGAAGTAAAATAAGGCGGTAAACCATGGAATTTAACGTACAAGGATTGTAAAAAATGGGGGCTTAGACCCTAATCTCATAAAATTTAAACAAATGAAACAAAAACTTTTAAAATTATTTCAAATACTATCTTTAAGTATCTTTGTACTTCTGAATTTAGCATTTTTCGCAAAAACAGAGAATAATAATGTCAACAATCCCGGGATCTTTGCTCCGGATACGGTTTATTCTGAAATTGAGAACAAGCTTAATTCTCTAAAAGGAGTTGAAATTAAGAAAATGAAGAATCATCATTTTTTTAATGAAGCATATGAATTATTAATTACTCAGGCTGTTGATCATGAAAACCCCGGTAGTGAAAAATTCAAACAAAGAGTTTTTCTTTCTCATTTAGATTTCGATAAACCTGTTGTATTTGTAACCGAAGGATATGCTGCCTATTATGCTCAAAACCCGAGATATATTAATGAGCTTTCACCAATCCTGAATTCAAATCAAATTATTGTTGAACACAGATATTTTGGGGAATCAGTTCCCGATTCCATCGACTGGAAATATTTGACCATTGAGCAATCGGCTAATGATCATCATAATATTATTGAAATTTTAAAACAAATTTATTCCGGGAAATGGATCAGTACGGGAATTAGTAAGGGTGGGCAAACCTCAATGTATCATCGTTATTTCTTCCCTGATGATGTGGATGCAACTATCCCTTATGTTGGCCCCTTAAACTTTTCGATTGAAGACACAAGGGTTTATGATTTTTTCGAGCAGGTTGGAAGCGAAGAATGCCGTGAAAGATTATATAATTTCCAAATAGAATTATTAAAGAATAAAGATAAACTTATTCCCTGTTTTTCTGAACTTTCTGATGAGTTGGAATATGAATATTCATTTAGTGAGGAAGCAGCATTTGAGTATATAGTTTTAGAATATCCTTTTGCTTACTGGCAATGGAGTTCATCGCCCGATTGTTCATTAATTCCCGAAAAAGCTGATTCGGCAAAAAATATAATCTCCTATTTAAATCGCGTTTCTCCATTCGATTATTTTTCGGTTAGTGGAATTGAAAAACTTCGACCGTTCTATTATCAGGCTTTGACCGAGATTGGATATTATGGATATGATACTACGGGATTTCAGGGGCTTGTAACTTCAATTCCCGACAACACTTTTTCGTTTTGTGTACCAGAAAATATCAACATCAGGTATAATCCTCAAATAATGAAGAAAGTAAATAAATGGCTTCAAAAAAAGGGAGATAACTTTATTTATATTTATGGAGAATTTGATCCCTGGAGTGCAACTGCTGTTGATTTGAAAGGGAAAACAAATTCAGTAAAAATTGTAAAAGATGGCGGATGTCATCGCACCCGAATAAATAACCTGCCCGAAGAGCAACGAAAAATTATTTTTTCAACTTTGAATGAATGGCTTGATCTTAATATCGAAGAAAAATAAAATCTCAATTCAAAAATTTATATTATGATAAAAAAATCAAGATTTCTGATCGGAATTTTCATCCTTTCATTTGTTTTATTGTCTGTAAAAGTTTTTCCATGTACTGATATAATTGTCGGGAAAAAAGCCTCAAAAGACGGCTCGGTAATAACATCTCATACGGGAGCAGCCCCTGAATGTCGTGTTCATGTTATTCATGGTAAAATATTTAAAAAAGGCGAAATGACTCCGGTTTATTATGGTTTGCAGGATGTAGAAAAGCCTCTTTATGAATATGGTGAAATTTTAGGATATATTCCTCAGGTTGAACAAACTTACACCTATTTTCATTCGGGTTATTCTCATATGAACGAGTTTCAACTTGCAATTGGAGAAAGCACAATGAGTCAGAAAAAGGAATTAAAAGTCAGCCGCGAAAACGGAAAACAAATTATGACAATTGAGCAGGCTCAGGCTTTTGCTTTACAAAGATGTAAAACCGCACGTGAAGCAATAAAATTAATAGGATATTTAGTCGATAAATATGGCTTTTTACCTTCTTGTGGTCCTGAATCCGAAGCACTTTGCATTGCAGATCCGAACGAAGCCTGGGTTTTTGAAGTTTTCAGTGTCGGCCCCGACTGGGGCCCTGAAAGCGGAAAACCGGGAGCAATTTGGGCAGCTCAAAGAGTTCCCGACAATCATATAGCAATTGTCCCGAACTGGAGCATTATTAAGGAAATTCACCCCGAAGACACTAATAATTATTTTGTGTCAAAAAATTATATGCAGGCAGCTATCGATCACGGATGGTATGATCCCTCAGAAGGAAAACCCTTTATTTGGCAGGAAGCATACTCGCCTGTTGTCCGTGAATGGGCAATTAGCAGGTTCTGGTTGTTTTTCAGCACTTTTGCCCCTTCTTACAAGGATTGGCCAGACAAAAGTTACAAAAATCCTTTCTCCGGGAACCGGCCTTACGTTCAATATCTTGAGCCACTTTCATATTTTCCTTTTTCGGTTAAACCCGATGAAAAACTTTCGGTTCAGGATGTGATTGCTTTTCAGCGATCTACTTTCGAAGGAACAATTTATGATATGACTTCCGGGAAAGAATGGTTGGTTCCGGGCAAGGATGGCGAAATGGCAAAAAGTCCTTTGACAACACCTTTTCCTACTAAAGCAATGCGTGAACTTCTTGATATAACCTATCGCAGAAATGTTTCAAGAGGTGGCTATGGAATGGTGGCTCAGCTTAGAAGCTGGCTGCCTGATCCAATCGGTGGTGTTTATTGGTTTTATCTCGATAATCAATACACCAGCACCTACGTCCCGATTTATGCAGGTGTTCAGAAAATTTCTGATTATTACAAAACTTATGATCCTGAGCATTTCGACGAAAATTCTGCCCGCTGGAATATTGATTTTGTTGATAATCTGTTGTATCTCTACTGGCAGGAAGCTATCAAAGATTTATGGGAAGTGCGCAATCCACTCGAAAAATCATTTTTCGATCAACAAAAATCTGTTGAGGAAGAAGCTTTGAAATTATATGAAAAGAAACCTGATAAAGCAGAGAAATATCTTACCGAATACACCAAAAATTGTATGGAAGAAACAATGAAAATGTATAAAGAACTTAGAAATAAATTAATCACGGATTATACAAATAATAAATTAGGGCTGTAATAAGTGCCTTGAGTTGAGAGCACCTAAAGTACTTTAGGCACTCTAAATACTAAAAAAATATGAAAACTTTTAAAGTCGATAAAGATATTTTTTTGAAAGAGATTACTTTAGATGATGCAGAAGTAATTTTCAAAACCATAAATGAGCAAAGAGAATATCTTGGTGAATGGCTTCCTTTTGTTAAAAAAACGAAGGGAATTGAAGACACTGAAAATTTTATCAATTCCTTGCTTAATGAAGATGAAGAGAAAAGAGAATTGATCACTGTAATATATTTTAATAATAATTTTGCAGGTATAATTGGTTTTAAAGATACCAATAAAGTGAATAGAAAAACCGAAGTCGGATATTGGTTATCTGAAGGTTATCAAAATTTGGGAATAATAATTCGTTCAATAAAAATTCTTTTGAAGTATGCTTTTGAAGAAAAGGGGATTAATCGTATTCAAATAAAATGTGCCGTAAAAAATGATAAAAGTAAAACTATTCCAAAACGATTAAATTTTCAGTTTGAAGGAATTGAAAGGGATGGCGAATTATTATCAAATAATAGTTTTACCGGTCTTGAGATTTATAGTTTACTAAAAACCGATTGGGATATTAATAGATGAGTACGGTCTAAAAACTCATTTCACGCAAAGACCGAAAAAAAGCATGTTTACAATCAATATTTTGCGTGTTTGGCGATCCGTCTGCGATCTTTGCGTGAACCATTTTCTTTCTTTTTATACCGGAGTCATAGATATTTATAAATTATTTCACTTTAAGTAATTATTTTTTATGATTGAAGATAAATTTAAAAAATGCCTTTTGGAAGTTGAAAAAAAGGTAAATAGCAATCCTAAAAATGCTTCGGCACAAAGAAAACTCTTTTTGCAAGGATACTCGTTTTCAAACATAAATTCGTTTGAACAGTTAAATATTTGGGACTATATCTGGAATAATTCATCAGATTTTTGGATAAAAATTCAATCATTTCTTTTTTGTGAATCGCAAATTAAAAATAAAGATTTCCTGATCTATTCATGGAATATAATAAAACACTGGCAAAAACATGTTAACAATTGGGGGCATTGTGATGGATTATCGAAAATATATACAAAAATTCTTGAACTGATTCCCGAGGAAGTATTAGAACAACTTAAACTTTGGAACAAATCGGAAAATCTATGGGATAAACGACAATCACTTGTTAGCCTTTTATATTTCAGCAGAACAAAAAAAATAATATTATCATTTGAGATGATAATTTATTTTATAAACAGATTATTAAACGATGATGAATATTATGTCCAAAAAGCTGTAGGCTGGTCATTAAAAGAATTATATAATGTTTACCCGAAAGAAACATTGAATTTTTTAGAAGAAAACATTAAAAATATTTCATCAATTGCATTTTCTCCGGCTACTGAAAAACTTCTGAAACACAACAAGGAAAAATTGAAAAAATTAAGAAAGTATCGTAGCGTTTAAATTCCATGAATTTGTAATTTCAAAACATTCGTTTTGCAAAAGTGATTAGTGATATTTTGAGTATTATTAAACATAAAAAATTAGGCTTATAGTGCTCGTTTACTAAATTTAATGGAGCAGAGTCGGCAATAACAAGTCCATTTTTCATGCTATTTTAGCTTCTCTATGTCAGAAATTACATCATCAATTGTTAAATTTGATATTGGAATTTCATTCTCTGATAATATTGTTTCAAATTGCAACCGTGATAATCCGGCAACTTGTGCAGCTTTTCCAATTGTAAGCTTTTGCAAATTATAAAGTCGAATGGCTAACGAAATCTTAATGCGTTGTTTTATTTCACTTTCTGTTTCATTCAAAGCAAGAAATATATCAGAAGGCAATTCTATAGATATTGTCTGAGTATTCATATCATCAAATGTTTTAATGCAAAGTTAACAAATTAATTTCACTGTCAATAATCATTTTTACTACTGTTTGAATTCATGCTGCTAATATTACTGAGTTCAGTATAAAAAGATATGGATAATTTAATAGTTCGGGCTAAAGCCCTAGTTGACAAGGTCATAACTAACCCCACCCTTAAGGGTGGGGTTATTGAAAACCAGACAATTAGTGGGCTTTAGCCCAAAATCTTTAGTTTTTATACTGAACTCATTACTATAAAAAAACATCGACATTTCCACGAAATCATCATATTTATTGTAATATTGTATTCGAAAAATAATTTAAAAACATAAAAAATAATATCATGACTTTAATTTTAAATAGACAAAATGTAATGTCAGTCCTTGATATGAAGGACTGTATGGATGTAGTGGAAAAAGCATTCGAAGAACTTGCAAAAGGAACTGCCGTTCTGCCTCTTAGAACTCCAATTACTCCACCCGACGGACTTTCGCTTTATATGCCTGCTTATCTTAAAGAAATGAAAGCATTAGCCTGTAAAGTTGTAACGGTATATAAAAATAATCCAAAGAAATTCAATATGCCTGTTGTCATTGGAAAGGTTTTATTACAAGACCCGGAAACCGGTGATGTAGTTTGCATAATGGATGGCGGTTATTTAACGGCTGTACGCACAGGTGCGGTCAGTGGAGTTGCAACCAAATATCTTGCACGTAAAGATAAAAATCAGGTAGCAGGAATTTTTGGAACAGGTGTTCAGGCACAAATGCAATTATGGGCTGTTGCAATTGCCCGGGAACTTTCAAAAGCAATAGTTTATGACATTTCTGATGAATCGGCGAATGCTTTTATTAAAGAGATGGGCGAAAAATTAAATCTCGAAATAATTAAAGCCGAAAATCCTGAACAGGTTTTGGAAGCCGATATAATTTGTACGGCAACATCATCTGCCACACCTATTTTTGATGGGAAAAAAGTTAAAAAAGGTACTCACATAAACGGAATAGGTAGCCACACACCAAATGCTCGTGAGCTGGATTCGGAAATAATTATGCGATCTCGTTTTATAGGTGATTCAAAAGAAGCCTGTTTTAGTGAAGCCGGAGATATTATTCTTCCAGTTAAAGAAGGCGTTATTGATGAATCTCATTTTTATGGTGAATTGGGTGATGTAATAATTGGAAAAGTTGAATCGAGAATAAATGATGAAGAAATTACAATTTTCAAATCAAACGGGCTCGCTATTCAGGATGTTGCAACTGCAAAATTAATTTACGATAAAGCAATAGAAACAAATACGGGAACAAATATTGAGATATAGTTACTAAGTGCCGTGAGTTTGGAGTGCCTAAAGTTTCATTTAATGTCAATTGAGATAAAAACTTTAGGAACTCTAAACTTTAGTTCACTTTAAGTACTATTTTTCCTAATAATAATCCCTGAAATCTTTCTTTTTCGACAGTTTTAGGTCTTGTAAGATTGAAGACTTAACATTGATTGCAAAATTCCAACTTTTCCTGAATCCCATCGGTATCCAGGTAAAACGCATTTCCCAGCAATGAAGGTCGCGGTAAATATTAATAGAAGTTGATGTTAGTTTTCCCTGTTCGAAATCATAGCCCGAATTGAAACCTACCCTCCATTTTGGCGTAACATTAATTTCTCCGTTAAACCACATGGCTTGAACTAATGATTTGTTATTTGTTTTTTGATTATCAATGTAATCAAGATTGTTGGAATAATTTAAAGTATATCTTATATTTAATTTCCAGGGAATACTCCAATCGACATAATTATCCGGGTTTTCATTTATCTCTTTTAACTCCTGCTCATCACCTTTTGTTGAAACTTTCTTTTTTTTGTCGGTCTTTTTGGAATTTAAACTCCACGAAAAACCCAGGCTCCAGGAAGTATTATCAAGTCGAAGCAATCTTCGATTAACATCCCACTCAAATTTATTTAGATTTCTTGTACCGGATGAATCTAAAACATAAGGATCCCATGAACTTGAATAAGTAATATTTACTTTTTTAAATAAAGTTGTTCTTCCACTCATCTTGATTTTTGACCACTTCAATGAGTCGGCAGCAAGGTTATATGAAGTGGATATTGAAAAATTTTCAATCAATTTGATTTTTTTATAACCGGTAATTGTATCTTTACGGGAACGTACTTTAATTTCCAAATTATTACTGATTCCAAAATTAATACTACCGGATTTCCCCCGAGGTGCACCACCAAATAAGAAACGATCATGAATAGAATATTGTGTACTATCGGTATGCTCGGCATTGTCATAATGATATTTGTAATAACCCCACCCGGCAGCTCCAAAATCAGGCCTGAATGAAAAACCAATTGAAGGAGAAACAACATGACGAATTGCTTTAACCGGTCCTTTTTTAAAACCGATCATTCCATAAATCCTTGTACTTACGGATGAAGAAAAATTAAAATCATATTCATTATTAAATCCGGGAATTGTATCCGTTTTTACATAGCCAATTGTTGTATCACTCTCTGTAAACAAAGTATCGTTAACCCAGTATTTATCAAGTTTCTCAAAATACATACGATCAGTAAGAGTTATCGAATTAGTCATGATAAAATATTTCATGATTTTTAATGAACTACTAACAGAAACATTATGTTTCACTCCGTTTTGCATCTCAGAAAACATTTCGGGTTTAAAAAGCAGTGAATCATACGTTGAAATGAAATTTTTTGCGTTCATCGAATAATTTACACTAACATTATCATACCATTTAAGTTCACCTACTTTTTCTTTTTTCCTAAAAGGATAAAACCTGTTCACCGAAAATGAAATTTGCGGAAGGGTCATTGAAACAGTTTTATCAATTGTGTTTTGCGAATGACTTAAATCAACAGTTAAAAAATATTTTTGATCCCAGTTTTTCTGATAAGCAATACTCGATTGAAAAGTGTTTGTAAGATATTGTTGTGTTGAAGTAGGATTAAATTTGTTGTATTTATTACTTACAATATTTACGTTTGCTGAAAAAGTACTGTTTGGACGGGCTTTTGCATCCTGTTGGTGCGACCAACGTATTGCAAAATCACGGTTTTTGCTATAATCAGGTGAACCTTTATCACCTAAAACCGTAATTCCATAATTAAAATTAAATGATCCTCTGTATTTATATCGCTTTGAATATCTGACTAAAGGCTTAATTGCCCAACTCCCTCTTGTATAAATATCACCTGTAAGTTTGAAATCCAAATAGTCGCTTATAGCCCAATAATATCCACCTCCTTCAAAGAAAAATCCCCTGTTGGCTGACTCACCATACGAAGGAATAATAATTCCCGATCTTTGTCCTTTTTTATTAGGAAACATTCCAAAAGGAATAAATAAAGGAGTCGGTACATCGGCAATAACAAGATATGCCGGCCCTGTTATAATTTTATCGTTTGGTATTACTTTTGATTTTTTATATCGAAATTCGAAGTGAGGATGGTCTTTATTATCGCAGGTTGTGTAACTTCCCGAGCTGATATTTATATTCCCGTCTTCAAGTTTTTTTATTTTTTCACCATGAATATATCCTTCGCCTTCGTGGGTTACAACATGTTTTATCAGGCCTTTTTTTGTGTCAAAATTATATTTCATTGTTTCGGCATCAAATTCCTGTCCACCTTCCGTAAAAACCGGCATTCCCTGAATTGTTCCTGTTGAATCGGGAACTCCTTTTGCAAAAACTGTATTTGTTTTAAAATTTATTTCAATATAAGCAGCCTTCAAATTAATATCCTGATAAGAAATTTCTGCATTACCATACAAAAACACTTTTTGATTTATCGCATCCAATCGAATGGAGTCATTGGCGTGATAATCAACCTTTGCCTTGAGGGGTTTTTCTTTCTTTTCAACTACGGTTTCATTAATTATTGTATCTGCAGAAATATTCAGAGTGTCGTTAATGAAATCTGGAATTGTGTCCTGAGCAAATAATTTTACAGAAAATAGTAAACAAACGATTAAAACTAAAGCCTTAAAAATCAATATTATTTTTAAATTCGACAACTACTTATTTTTTTATTACAATATTTTTACAAAAAAGTATCAATTATTATACCTTAATTCTATTTAATAAAAATTTTATATCTTTGAATTTTTACAAACATGATTAAACGTCAAAACTAATTAAAAAATTATTCAGTGAAACTTAATAAGATTAATTTATGTATTCTTTGTTTAATATTGATTATACCTTTGATGGTTTCTTCTCAAAAGAAGAATAAAATCACAAAAGTTGTTATTGATGCCGGTCATGGTGGATATGATCCGGGAGCTTTAGGAGCACATTGTAAAGAAAAAAATATTGCCCTTGCAATTGCCTTGAAAACCGGTGAATACATTGAAAAAAATCTTAAAGATGTTGAAGTAATTTATACGCGTAAAACAGATATATTTGTTGAACTTCATAAACGGGCTCAAATTGCCAATGATGCAAAAGCTGATTTTTTTATATCAATTCATTGTAATGCCCTCAATTCGAATAAAGTTCATGGAGCAGAAACTTACGTGATGGGCTTGCACAAAAGTGAAGCAAATCTCGCAGTTGCAAAAAAAGAAAATGCAGCAATTCTGTATGAAGATAATTATAATACACAATACGAAGGTTTTGATCCTAATTCAGCTGAAGCAAATGTTATTTTTTCTCTTTATCAAAATGCTTATTTAGATCAAAGCCTTAATCTTGCACAAAAAGTTCAAAAACAATTTAAAACCAGAGTTGGATTAAAAGACAGAGGCGTATTACAAGCAGGCTTTTGGGTTCTTTATAAAACTACCATGCCGGGAATTTTAATTGAAACCGGATACCTCACCCATGCAGGAGACGAGAAATTTTTAAGGTCAAAAGACGGACAAACCTACATTGCTTCCGGAATATACAGGGCTTTTAAAGAATATAAAACTGAATTTGAAAAAGAAAACCAAGACCTTTTATCAAAGAATGTGATTAAAAAAGAAAAAACCGATGATATTCGATTTAGAATACAGTTTGCTTCTTATAAAAGAAAAAAACCATTGGATTCTAAAAGATTTTCTGATTTGAAAGATGTAAAAAACTATTATCATAATGGATTATATAAATATACTGTGGGTAATGTGATAAGCCTCGAAAACGCTGAAAAGCTTCAATCGGAAATGAGAAAAAAAGGTTACAAAGATGCCTTTGTAGTTGCATTTAAAAATGACAAGAGAATATCAACAAAAAATGCTGTTGAACTTTTAAAAAAATAAATTAACTTTGTAAAACCATATAAAAATATTTGTTTTGAAAATATCTCGTGAACTAATAGTCGGAATAATATTCATTGTAACAGTTGGCCTTTTTTTTTGGGGCTTTAATTTTTTAAAAGGTTCTGATATTTTCAAAAAGCAAAGAGAATTTTATGTTGAATACGATGCGGTTAATGGATTGATAAAAGCCAATCCTGTCGTGATCAATGGCTTAAAAGTCGGACAAGTAAAGGATTTATATTTTTCTCCCGATAACTCAGGGAATATTATCGTAATTTTGGTATTAAATAATGATTTTCCAATTCCGAAAAATTCAATAGCCAGAATTTACAGTTCAGATTTGATGGGATCTAAAGCAATTGATCTTCAATTAGGAAAATCGAACACGCTTGCTCAAAGCGGTGATACTTTAAAAGCTAAAGTCGAAGCCAGCCTAAAAGAAGAAGTAAATGCACAAGTTCAGCCACTTAAGAAAAAAGCAGAAGATTTAATGGGTTCAATTGATTCAGTTGTAACTGTAATTCAAACAATTTTTAATGAAAATGCACGAAAAAATCTTGAAAATAGTTTTGAAAGCATTAAAAACACCCTGGTTTCACTACAAAACACCACCTATAATATTGATACTTTGGTGATTTCAGAAAAAAACAGATTATCATCAATAATTACTAATATTGATGAGATAACTAAAAATCTTAAAGCAAACGACGAGAATATCAGTAATATTTTAGCAAATTTTTCTACATTAAGCGATACATTAGCTAAGTCAGAAATTCCAAAGACTTTTATCAATGCCAACAAATCTATCGAAAAATTATCTAAAATTTTAGAGAAAATAAATAGTGGTGAAGGATCATTAGGTTTACTGCTTCACAACGACAGCCTCTATATTGACTTACAAAAATCATCCTCCGATTTGAATAAACTTCTTGAGGATATACGGTTAAATCCGAAAAAATACGTTCGTTTTTCAATATTTTAAGTTTGAGTCCACTCCGAAAAGTGTTTTTTAGCCACTAAACTTGTCCGTATGGAAGCACGGAATATCCGCGTTTAATCATTCTTCCACTTAAATATCTCCGTTTTATTTTTTGGCCTGAATTCATCCAACCATTTAAAACCCTTTAAAATTTTCTCTTCAGGTGGAAGCTCATTTTCAGGAAATAATGTTTCATCGGGCTTCTCTAAATATAAAATATCTTTAACTTTATTATCTTTTAAAAAAATAATCATATAACTGGAAACCGATTTATTTATTCCAATTAATTCTCTTTCTTTGTTTTCGTCTTCATCAATTACAAAATAAATAGTTTCGGCATTTCCGGTTACAAATATTCTTCGCAGCTCATTTTCTTTGAAAAGCCCAATCATGTTTTTTCCTTTTATTTGATTATACCCCAGGGAGTCGTTTTGTGAGATAATAAAGGCTGAATTATAAAGCATCAAAGAATCAGCTGTTTTATTTTTAATTGAAATTTTTATTGAATCCGCAGTTAATTGATTTTCTTCGGACCAGATGGCCGGATTATTGTATAAATTTATTGTAGAATCAACAAAATCATAAACAAGTGAATCGCACAAACCCTGCAAATTTCTTCTATAAAACTTTGCTTTATAATAGGCAAACATTTTTTTTGTCGATTGCGTACTATCAAATGTAACGATCAAACTATCAGCATGTAAAAAAAGGGAATCTTTTTTATCAATTAAGATTGCCTCTGCACTATCAGTAAGATATGCAAACTCTTTTGTTTTATTATATCGTAAATAATTTCCTTTAGCGACTGTATTTTGAGCAGTATCGATAATTGTGATATTATTAAAGGCTTCTCCGAATCCAGATAATTTATCATAAAAAACAGTATCTGCTTTTATAATTTGCTCTTTATTAATAATGAAAACTTTCTTTTTGAGGCGAGTTACATCTGTTTTGGTGTTATACCAGCCATCCTCACAATAAACATATTTATTTTCACCGGTTATAGTTGTAGGACCCTGAAAATATGCAATCTCAGTAAAGGTATTATACATCAGGCTGTCTGATGTCATAACATAATCGGGATTTATTAAAACCACACTATCTTTAAAAAAGAATTCTTTTTGTTTCGTAAAATAATATCCAACCAAACTTGTCAATTCATTGTCTTTGTTAACAATTTTACCACCTGAAAAATAACTGGATACTTTTGTTTTTCGGTTATAAATCAAATCATTTGTTGTGAGGGTGGTTTGATTATCAATTAATGTAACATTATCGTGAAGCTCGGCAATCCTTGTGTTTCCGTCATAATTTAGCAGGTCGCTATAAATATCCAGAGTATCACCCGATTTAATATGAACATGGCCAAAAGCATCAATATTGTTTTCCTTTTTATTCAAATAGGCACTATCACAAAAAAGATAAGCACTATCGAGTTCAAATTCAGCATTTCCAATAATCTTTTCAATATTCTCTCCGAGGTTTTTGTCGTTTTTCCAAAAATCGGCTTTTTTAAGTATTATTATTGAGTTCTGTTGACTGAAAGAATCACTAATAAAAGCAAACAAAAAAAACAGGATGAAAAAATTTAATAAATGATTTTTAAAGACAATTTTCATACTATACTAAAACGACAAATATATTATTTAACGCAAAAGTACTGAAATTTGTATTCCTAAATTGTTATTGATTTTTCATTAAGCTAACACAATTAAAATCTAAATAACGGCAATAATTTTAAATTCAGGGATTTATTTCAAACATCGCTTGGAATAATGTTTTTCTTCAATTTATTTTTGCTGAGTTTTACTATTAAGTTAGTATTGTACATTATTGTAGTTATAATTTCTCTGGCCGCACTTACAAATTCTTTACTTGCTGAAAGAAAGGAGGTCTTATGAAATTTTGTAGGATGCTCCAATCCTTCCAGATAAATATTTTCTATTTTTTTATTGTTAGCTGCAAAATGAAGATTCAATAAAGTTTCGACGCCGAAGCGGGAGTTTTTCATTTTTTTTAGAACAGGATGAATATCGCTTTTTTTCAAGGAACGCTGACCGGTTAAAGGTTTGAAAGGATTTACTTTTTTATTGATCATTGTTTCTGATGGTTGCCCCAAAACCATATCAGCTTCACCATTTTTAACCGGTAAGGTAAGCGACTCAATATGTTCGGATTTTAAGTTACTTATATCTGCATCAATAAAAACTAATAATTCTTCTTTTGCATTTTTTACTCCCCTATACATTGCATATCCTTTGCCACGATTAAGAATATTATTAAGAATTATTATATTAGATTTTCTTTTCAGATTTTCTAAAATCATCGGAGTTCTATCTGTCGAACCATCGTTGACAACAATTATTTCATCGATTATTGAAATATCTAATAGCGAAAGAATTATATTTTTAATGGTTTTTTCTTCGTTAAAAACAGATACTATTACGCTTATTCCGATAGAGTATTTCATTTTCTCATTTTAGTTTTTTGCATCAGAGCTGTTTGTTAAAAAATAATTTATAAATATTTAGCAAAAACTTTTCTAAAATGATACCCATAAATTGAATATGTAACCGCTAACGGAAACATAGTTGGCCTTGTGAACAAACACCAAAACAAAAGTTTCCAATAGTAAAATCTTCCGCTTTCAAGAATCCCGATATGCCAAATTGACCTGATAAAGGCAATTAAATATGAAACATGAAAAGGCCTGGATTTAACAGAGGAGGGTTTTAATATTTTTAATGATTTCATAACTCTTTCGTAATAAGGCTTACAAGAATAAATTCCACAAATAATTTCCTGGTATCCTTTTTGAAGAAGGTCTTGATTCATTTTGGGAATAAAATTCATTGAAAAATCGGTATTATCGCCGGAGATATTTCTTAAAAGTCTGTTTTCCTTAACAAGACGATTATAAAGTTTCGTGTTTCGCGGAGCATTGAGTAAACCAACCATTGCCGAGATAATTCCGCTTTTTTGAATAAAATCAATCTGTCGTTGAAATATTGAGGGTTTATCGTTATCAAAACCAACTATAAATCCTCCGGTAACTTGTAATCCGAATCTCTGTATTTTATTGACGCATTCAACCATATCCCGGTTTTTGTTTTGGATTTTACTACATTCATTCAAACTGTTTTCATCGGGTGTTTCAATTCCAACGAAAACACTCTCAAATCCGGCCAAAGCCATCATCTTCATCAATTCCTCATCATCGGAAAGATTAATTGAAACTTCAGTTGAAAATGTAAAGGGGTGTGCATTTTCTTCCATCCATTTAATTAATTTTGGTAAAACTTCATTTTTCAATTCTGATTTATTACCAATAAAATTATCATCAACAATAAAAACATTCCCCCTCCAGTCTTGATTATAAAGAGTTTGAAGTTCATTAATAATTTGTTGTGAAGTTTTGGTTCGTACCTTTCGCCCGTAAAGAATCGTAATATCGCAAAAATCACAATTAAAAGGACAACCCCTTGAATATTGAACACACATAGAAGAATATTTTTTCATATCCAATAAATCATATCGTGGTGGAGATATGTTTTTGATATCCGGAAATTCGTTTGTTGAGTACATCTGATTGGCACAATTATTTTTTAAATCCTCTAGAAAAAGTGGTAAGGTAATTTCAGCTTCATTCAATACAAAGTGGTCAACATTTTCGAATTCATCATATGAGGCTGTAAAAAGCGGCCCACCTGCAACAACTTTTGTGTTATGTTTAACACATTCGTTAATTATGTTTCGTACTGATTTTTTTTGAATTGACATGGCACTAATAAAAACATAATCAGCCCATTCAATCTGTTTTTCTTTTAATGAGGAAACATTCATATCAATTAATTTGATTTCCCACTCTTTTGGTAATATTGAGGCAATTGTCAATAATCCGAGAGGTGGATTTGCGGCTTTCAATGATACAAATTTCAAAGCATGTTTGAAGCTCCAGAAAGTATCGGGATATTTTGGATAAACCATTAGTATTTTCATTGCAAATAGTTTTTTAATGTTAAATTTTTCTAATCTTTATATTATTTGTTAAAAAATTCAACTACAATAATATAATCAAAAACGCGAAAAAAAAATTAAAAGGGATTGACAACAAAAATTTGTTATAAGCTAATTTATTTGGGGGCGAACTACATTTTTCTGTGGTGAATGGAATGTTGATTTTGCGAACATTTCTTAGGTAATACCTATTTGATACGTTTTTTTAATTCTTTCGAATAGCTTCTCGAAACAGGTATTTCTTCCTTAATGTTCTCGAATTTCAATTTATAACCTTGGGAATTACCGGTGATTTCCTTAATATTATTGATATTAATAATTGAAGTTCTGTGACATTTGAAAATAAATGTAAAATCTTTTAAAGTATTCTCGGCTTTTTGAAGACTACTTCTCAGCAAATGTTTATTATAATCATTCTCGCTTTTTCTGAATATTTCAATGTAATTATTTGCTGACCTAATAAACAATAAATCATTTATGTCAATTTCGATTCTTTCTTTTTCATTATCAGAGATAAAACAAATAATTTGTTGTCGAGGGGCTTCAACTCCATTTTGATAATCAGACACTTCTTTGTTTAGTTCAGTTGCAGTTTTAAGGTTTGCTTTTAATAATCTATCCTGATTTATTGTTATTAGTAAAGCAACAGGTATAATACTAATTAAAAGTATTTTAACAATTAAAAAAATATTGAAATCCAAAAAATCAACAAATTGGCAATAAAAAAACAAACCGATTCCAATTGTAAATAATATCCACAAATTCCAAAGAATCTCCTTTTTGATTTTCCAATTTTCAGATGATAATAAACGTGGAAATATAGCCGGTAAAACTAATAAATTAAATGCTAAAGCAATTAGAGTAATTATACTGCCGCCTAAAAAGATATAGGTTTTATTTGGACTTTCGATAGATTGCAATTCAAATGGTTGGAAGAATTGAAGGAAAAGAAATATACCCAGGCTAATCCCAAATATTACTTTCAAATTATGATTGAAATTATCATTAAACGGATATGGTTTATTTAAAAATTTCAACATAAGTAAATATTTTTACGTTTAATGTGTTAAACTCTTGCAAATTTAATATTTTTAAGTCATTTGGGATGTTTTTTGAAAAATTTAATCAAAGCTGTTTTAATATATTTGCAAAAAAATAAATAAAAAATGGCAAAAGTATTAGGAATTGGAAATGCACTGGTCGATATTATGACTCAACTTGAAAGTGATGAATTATTGAATGATTTTTCTTTACCCAAAGGAAGCATGCAACTTGTTGATAATGTATCGGTGAAAAAAGTTATGAGTGGCACCGAGCATCTTGAAAAGAAAATTTCGTCGGGTGGTTCGGCAGCAAATACCATCCACGGACTTGCAAAATTAAACATCGAAACAGGTTTTATGGGAAAAGTTGGTAATGACGAATTTGGGAGGTTTTTTGAAAACGACCTGAAAGCAAGCGGCATAAGTCCAAAACTATATAAATCAAAGAATAACTCAGGCCATGCAGTTGCATTGATCAGCCCCGATTCTGAACGAACCTTTGCAACTTTCCTCGGTGCTGCGGTTGAACTTTCGTCTGACGATTTATCTTCATCGCATTTTAAAAATTTCGATTATTTCCATATCGAAGGCTATCTCGTTCAAAATCACGATTTGATTGAAAAAGCCCTTAAACTTGCAAAGGAGAATAATTTAAAAGTATCGCTCGATCTTGCAAGTTATAATGTTGTTGAGGAAAACCTTGATTTTCTGAGATCAATAGTTGAAAAATATGTTGATATAGTCTTCGCCAATGAAGAAGAAGCTAAAGCTTTCACAGGTAAAGAACCTGTTGAAGCATTAAACATTATTGCGGAAAAATGCGAGATTGCGGTTGTCAAAATTGGAAGCAAAGGCTCGTTAATTAAAAATAATGATGATATTTTTGAAATCGGGATTATTAAGGTAGATCCAAAAGACACAACAGGAGCAGGTGATCTTTATGCTGCGGGTTTTCTTTTTGGGCTTGTAAAAGGCTATTCTTTACTAAGATGTGGCGAAATTGCATCCATACTTTCAGGAAAAGTAATTGAAGTTATAGGAGCAAAAATGGATAATAATCGTTGGGAAGAAGTTCAGAAAATAATTAGAAACAAATAATTTTTGTTTTACAAATTATATTCTAAAATCAATGTATTTCTAATACGAATTTATTAATTTTATTCAAAATTTGAATAAAAAAATTAATATGAAATTACAATCAATCAGCCTCCTGTTTTTATTAACAATTATTCTTTTTTCCTGTAATCAAAAAGCTGCGTTCGACAAACAAGAAATTGAAGATAAAATTATGAACGTGCTAAACGATCAGGAAAAAAACTGGAATAATGGAAGTATTGAAAAATATATGGATGGATATTTTCGATCAGATTCTTTACGATTTGCTTCTGGAGGCCGTGTTTCATACGGTTGGAAAAAAACCTTGGATGGATACAAAAAAGCTTACCCCAATAAATCAATTATGGGTAAGCTAACATTCTCTGAAATTGACATTAATGTGATTTCAGAGAATGATGCTTTAGTTTTTGGAAGATGGGAATTGCAAAGAAATAATGATAACCCGGGTGGATTATTTACCCTTCATTTTCAAAAGACCATTGATGGATGGCGAATCGTTCATGATCACACCTCTTCGTCAAAATAATATTCGGTTTAATTCCTTATTTTTAGGATTCGATTTATCTATTTCAAATATTTACCCATAACACCAAGTAAATCATCTTTTTTTACAGGTTTTGATAAAAATTCATTTGCACCAAGATCAAGAACTTTTTCCTTTTGTCCAATCCAGGCATAAGCAGTTTGAGCAATAATAGGTAAATTGGGCATCATTTTACGGATTTCAATAATAGCATCAAGACCGGTCATTTTTGGTAATTTCAAATCCATCAAAACAAGATCAACATTCGGATTGTTTTTACAAAACTCAACTGCTTGCAATCCATCTGTTGCTATTTTTACCTCAGCTTTTGTAAGTTTTAATAAGGTGCTAAAAAACATATAATTATGCTCGATATCTTCAACAATTAGTATTAGTTTCCCTTGCCAGTTTGGATACTCACCAGATTTTGTCATATTATATCAATTTTTATTATTTACCCTAATTCTTTATTAAGGAATATTATATTTTTTCAAAAGTAATAAAAAAAATTTGAATTAACCTTATGAAAAGGTAATATTTTCAGAGTCAAAAAAAGATATTATTAATATCTATCTATTGCATTCAAATCCTTGAAAGCAATTTTTAATCTTTCGACAATTGATTTTTCGCCCTCACGTAACCATTTTCTGGGATCATAATATTTTTTATTAGGTTTATCTTCTCCTTCAGGATTACCGATCTGTCCCTGTAAAAAGTCATTGTATTTTTCTGAATAATTTTTCACACCATCCCAAAAAGCCCATTGAGTATCGGTATCGATATTCATTTTAATTACGCCATAAGAAATTGCTTCCCGAATTTTTTCCTGTGCAGAACCTGATCCACCATGAAACACAAAACTTACAGGATTTTCAGAAGTATTAAACTTTTCCTCAATAAATTTTTGTGACTTTTTTAAAATTACAGGCTCCAATTTCACATTTCCAGGCTTGTAAACGCCATGAACATTTCCAAAAGCTGCTGCAATTGTGAATCTGTTACTAATTTTACTTAACTCTTCGTAGGCATAAGCAACCTCCTCAGGTTGAGTATATAGCTTTGAGCTATCGATATCAGTATTATCAACACCGTCTTCTTCACCTCCGGTTATTCCAAGTTCAATTTCAAGTGTCATACCTATTTTGCTCATTCTTTGAAGATATTTTTTACATATTTCAATATTTTCCTCAATTGGTTCAGCAGAGAGATCGAGCATGTGAGAACTAAACAATGGCTTTCCACATTCTTCAAAATGTTTTTCTCCGGCATCCAATAATGCATCTATCCACGGTAAGAGCTTTTTAGCAGCATGATCAGTATGAATAATAACCGGAACTCCATAAAATTCGGCAAGTTGATGAACGTGTTTTGCACCTGAAATTGCACCTTGAACTTGTGCAACCTCACCGCCTAAAGCCTTGCCTGCATAGAAAGCAGCTCCGCCACTTGAAAATTGAATAATAACCGGTGAACTCACATCTTTGGCTGCTTCTAAAGTAGCATTTATTGAATCTGTACCAACAACGTTAACGGCAGGTAATGCAAAGTTGTTTTCTTTTGCAATTTCGAATATTTTTTGAATATCATCTCCGGCAACAAATCCCGGTTTAATTGATTTTGAAATTTTTTCTGACATAGTAAAATTTTATAATTGTATTTATAAATAAAAATAATGCCCAAAATTAGAATTATTTTTATTATTCTGATTTTATAGACAAAACATTTTCAAAAATAAGAACCTGACATTTCCCAATTGATGCTATGTTAATTGTAACCAAAACAATACAGAAGGTTTTAATACAGGGCAAACGCATGAAACTATATTTGTCTGAATTACAAAAAATAACAAATCACAAGTACCAAAATGCAAATAAATAACAAAAATAAAATTTCAATGACCAAAAAAGATCAAAAATATATAATAACCGCATATAGTATTGACAAACTGTTACTTGAGTTGTCGTTTCGAATTTTGAATATTTAAAAATTGGAAATTATCCATACGGACAAGTTTTGTTTTTTGATATTTTATATTTGGGTTTTCATGCGTTTGCCCTATTTTATCCTTGTATTTTCTTCTTATGATTAGTATGATTTATTAACTTTGCAGCAAAATTGGCTCCGTAGTTCAACTGGATAGAATATCTGACTTCGGATCAGAGGGTTGGGGGTTCGAGTCCCTCCGGAGTCACTTCCTTTAGTTGCGGGTTGCGAGTTGCAGGTTGCGGACGGTACACATAAACATAGATTAAAAAATAAATATTTTTGCTGAGTTTTTTAACCGGATACAATAATATATAAGAATGGTCAACACTATTCAGGCTTGGTCATAGTCACCCTCGTAACCCGAAACTTGCAACCCGAAACCCGAAACCCGAAACTTGCAACCCGTAATCCGAAACCCGAAACTCTTTTTATATTTGCATAAAATTCAAAACTTACAAATGAAAAACATAATTAATATTTCGGGTGCACCTAAACCACTCGCACCTTATAGCCAGGCAGTTCTGGCAAACGGCACTTTATATATTTCCGGGCAAATTGCTATTGATCCGTTCACAGGTAATTTGAATACAAGTAGTGTGAAAACACAAACGAGGCAAATAATGGACAACATTAAAGCTATCCTTAATGAAGCAGAAATGGATTTATCAAACATCGTAAAATGTTCAATTTTTCTATCTACAATGGATATTTATGGAGAGGTTAACGAAGTTTACGGGACTTATTTCCCAAACGATCCACCTGCAAGAGAAGCTATTGCAGTTGCAGGATTACCCAAAAATGTAGATGTAAAAATTTCATGTATTGCTGTAGAGAAAAGGGGATAGAAGTCGGAAGACCGAAGTCAGAAGACCCAACTCCTGACTTCGGCCTTCCTACTTCTAACCAAAAAAAATAAAGTTTTATAAGAAAATAAAAATAATCATATAATAATTTAACAATGAAACATTTTAAACATACAATTGCCACATTAATTATTCTCCTGTTCATTAACAACTCAAGAGCTGATGAAGGAATGTGGATACCGATTTTACTCGAACAACTTAACGAATCGGAGATGCAGGATATGGGAATGAAAATTACTGCAGATGAAATTTATAGCATTAACCATTCGAGTTTGAAAGATGCAATCGTCTTATTCGGGAGAGGTTGCACCGGAGAAATCATCTCCGATCAGGGTTTACTTCTGACTAATCATCATTGCGGTTATGGTGCAATACAACGACATAGTTCAATTGAACATGATTATCTAACTGATGGTTTTTGGGCAATGGATAAATCCGAAGAACTTTCAAATCCGGGTTTGAAGGTAACAATGTTAATAAGGATGGAAGATGTTACAGACAAAATCCTTGAAAACGTTGATGATTATTTAACCGAAGCCGAACGAGATTCAATCATCTCTTTAAATTCAAAAAAAGTAGAAGAAGAAGCCGTTGAAGGAACTAATTACAAAGCAAATGTTAAACCTTTTTATTATGGCAATGAGTTTTATCTGATAGTTTCCGAAGTTTTCGAAGATATTCGTCTTGTTGGTGCTCCACCTTCAAACATTGGCAAATTCGGAGGTGATACCGATAACTGGATGTGGCCGAGACATACCGGCGATTTTTCCGTTTTCAGAATATATGCAAATGAAGACAATCAACCTGCCGAATATTCACCTGATAATGTTCCCTACGAACCTAAATATCATTTACCGATTTCGCTGGAAGGCGTTGATGAAGGTGATTTCACCTTTGTTTTCGGATATCCGGGCCGAACGAGGGAATATCTGCCGGGCTCTGCCGTTGAACTCATTACAGAAATCGAAAATCCCGTTAGAATTAAACTAAGAGAAAAAAGGCTTGAAATAACTGAAAATGCCAGAAATAAAAGCGATTTGGTTCGTATTCAGTATGCGTCAAAATCAGCCGGAATTGCAAATGGATGGAAGAAAATGATTGGTGAAAGCCGTGGAATTAATAAACTTGATGGATTAAATAAAAAAAGTCAATCTGAATCTGAATTTATCAAATGGGCAAATGCAAATCCAATAAGAAAGAAAAAGTATGGAAATCTGATAAATAGATTTGATGAAATTTACTCTAACCTAAAACCCTTGAGACTTACGTTCGATTATTTAATTGAAGCCGGATTCGGTATTGAAATAGTCAACTATGCACGTTCATTCGATAATCTTGTGAATATTAGCAAAGACAAACAATCCACAAAAACCAATATTGAACAATCTGTTGAAAGCCAGAAAAAATCATCTGAAAATTATTTTAAAAATTATTATTTGCCGGTTGATAAAGCAATTTTTATGGAAATGCTAAGTACCTGGCAAAACAATCTTGAAAGAAAGTATCTTCCATCAATTTTTCAATTTATAGAGAAAAAATTCGATAATAATTTTTCGGAATATGCTGATTATGTTTTTGAAAAATCATTTATGACATCTGATAAAAAAGTCAATAAATTTCTTGGTAATTATAAAAAGTCAAAATACAAAAAAATATTAAAAGACCCTGCTTATCGTTTATCAGAAAGCATTTACACTTATTTTATTAATAATTTGAGGCCTGAACTAGCAAAATATAATACGGAATTAGATAGTCTGCAAAGAATCTATATGAAAGCATTAATGGAAAAAGATTCTGAAAAACGCTTTTATCCCGACGCTAACTCCAGCATAAGAGTTCACTACGGAAAAATAGCACCATATAAGCCAAATGATGCAGTTACCTATAATTATTTTACCACTTTAGATGGAATAATGGAAAAAGAAGATCCTGAAATTTATGATTATGTTGTAGAAGAAAAACTAAAAGAACTTTACAATAATAAAGATTACGGCCAATATGCCGATAAGGACAAAAGTATGCATGTTTGTTTTATAGCCACAAATCATACAACAGGAGGTAATTCCGGCAGTCCGGTTTTAAATGCCGAAGGTCAATTAATTGGTATTAACTTTGATAGATGCTGGGAAGGAACAATGAGCGATTTGATGTACGATCCCGATCAATGCAGAAATATTTCAATAGATATTCGTTATTGCTTGTTTTTGATTGACAAATTTGCAGGAGCAAAGCATTTGATTGACGAAATGACAATTATTAAATAATTTCAATTGTTTACTTTTTTTTTATAAATTTGAAAAATAGTTTATTTATTTAAAAAATAGGCAAATATCTATGACGAGTATTAATTATTTAATAAATAATTTGTTTTTTTTCTATTTAATTCATTTCTTTGCAGCGTTTAATAATAAAAAATTTAATTATGTCTGATATCGCAACAAGAGTAAAAGCTATCATAGTTGATAAGCTTGGCGTAGATGATGGTGAAGTAACACCGGAAGCAAGTTTCACCAATGATTTAGGTGCCGATTCGCTTGACACTGTAGAATTAATAATGGAATTTGAAAAGGAATTTAGCATAGCTATTCCTGATGATCAAGCTGAAAAGATCAGCACAGTAGGTGATGCAATCTCCTACATTGAAGATAACACTAAATAGTAAAATTTATTTGCATGAAGTTAAGACGAGTTGTAGTAACAGGTCTTGGCGCTCTAACTCCATTAGGCAATAACGTCGATGAATTATGGACTAATTTGCTAAATGGAGTTAGTGGTGCAGGTAAAATAACCCATTTTGATGCCTCAAAATTCAAAACACAATTTGCTTGCGAGGTAAAGGGTTATGATACCAAAGATTATTTTGATCGTAAAGAAGCAAGGAAGTTAGATCTATATGCTCAATATGGAATGATTGCTGCAGATAGTGCGATTAAAGATGCAGGTTTCGATCTGGAGAAAATTGATGTTGATAGAGTTGGAATAATTTGGGCATCAGGTATTGGTGGACTTAATACTTTCACTCAGGAGATGGTGTCGTATGGAAAAGGTGACGGAACACCAAGATTCAATCCGTTTTTTATTCCAAAAATGATAGCAGATATTTGTGCCGGCCATATTTCTATTAAATACGGTTTTAGAGGGCCTAATTTTGCCACGGTTTCTGCTTGTGCTTCTTCAGCCAATTCATTAGTTGACGCATTAAATTACATTAGATTAAACAAAGCCGATATGTTCGTTGCCGGAGGCTCTGAGGCTTCTATATTCGAAGGTGGTATTGGTGGATTTAATGCTATGCATGCAATTTCTACAAGAAACGATGATCCGAAAACTGCTTCAAGGCCTTTTGATAAAGACAGAGATGGTTTTGTATTAGGCGAAGGAGGATGCGGTCTGATTTTTGAAGAACTTGAACACGCTTTAAAAAGAGGTGCAAAAATATATGCTGAAGTTGCCGGTGGAGGACTCTCAGCCGATGCTTATCATATGACATCACCTCATCCTGAGGGATTAGGGGCGCAAAAATGTATGAAATATGCTATTGATGATGCCGGTATTAAAGCCGAAGATATCGTACATATTAATACTCACGGAACCTCAACTCCTCTCGGTGATATTTCGGAACCAATCGCAATTGTTAAACTTTTCGGTGATCACGCCTATAATATAAATATTAATTCAACAAAATCCATGACAGGACATCTGCTTGGAGCTGCCGGAGCTATTGAAGCTATTGCAACTATTTTAGCTGTTAAAAATGATATAGTTCCTCCAACAATTAATCACTTTACAGATGATCCGAATATTGACAATAAATTAAATTTTACTTTTTGGAAAGCTCAGGAAAGAGTTGTCGATGTTGCTTTAAGTAATACCTTTGGTTTTGGTGGCCACAATGCCTCCATTATTTTCAAAAAGTTTAAAAACTAAATAATAGGTTATCGCTTGAATTTATTCAGGTTAATAATAATTCTCTTTTCTCCTGAAAAACAATTATTTTTTTCAATTAAAAATATTTTCGGATATTATCCGCGAAATATTTACTTGTACAAGCTTGCTTTTCGTCACAAATCAGTTTCATCAGAGATTATTAATGGAATAAAAATTTGTAACGAACGACTTGAGTACCTTGGCGATGCTGTTTTAAGCTCTATTGTCGCCGATTTTCTTTTTAAAAGATTTCCATTCAAAGATGAAGGTTTTCTTACCGAAATGAGATCAAAAATTGTCAACAGATCACAACTCAACAAGCTTTCCAGAAAATTAGGCCTTGACAAGTTTATTTTGGCGAAGATTGATGTTGGAAGCCGAAATAATTCAATTAAAGGAAATGCTTTTGAGGCCTTTATAGGAGCTATGTATTTAGATAAGGGATATTCGTTTACTAAAAAAATCCTTATCAATTATGTTATCAATGTGCATTTTGATATTGATAAACTTGAAACAATTGATATCAATTTTAAAAGCAAACTTCTTGAGTGGACTCAAAAAGAAAAAAAGTCTTTAGAGTTTAAAACGATTAAAGAGATTGGTACCGGTTTTTCAAAGCAATATATTGTTAAAGTTTATGTTGATAACAAACCACTTGCTGAAGGCCAGGGTTTTTCAATCAAAGCTGCCGAACAAAGTGCATCAGAAAAAGCATTTATTATTCTGAATCCCGAAATTGTGAAGTAGGTTTTCTGTACCCCACAATAATTAAAGTATTGAAAATCTTTTTTGATCGTTGCTTGTTTAATATGTTCTGAGTTTTTCCTACCTTTGTCATTAAGATGGCAATATTAAAATCAAAATTCGATTTTGAATACTATACAATGATAGGAATATCGTGTCATTTAAAAGATTATAGACTTACCTATTATTTAAATAAGATTTTAGGATTCGATCTAAAAAAATCAAAAGAATTTGCAATTAAAAGTGAGAAGGACAAGAAAGTTTTTCTCTTTTCATTTTTTATTTTTATTGACGGAAACAAAGAAGTCTCATATTATTTGATCTCAAATCATAATCCTGAGTGCAAACTAATTCCATCACAAAAGCAAACCGACTACTTTCTTATTGCTAAAAATTTAATTAACAAAGAAAATGTTGTAGAAATTATTAATAACATCAAATCAATTCCACATGTTTTAACTGCATATAAAATTGAATCACAAAAAATTCGCTTAATAAATAACTTACTTAGCGATCTTGAAATACATGTAGATAATATTACACCAAAAAAGAAACTCTCGTTAAAAACAAAATCAAAATCAAAAAAAAATTCTGCAAATGGATTAATTTCATAAATTTGACATAAAAGTCAACACAAAAAATGTCAACAACAGGGCAACTGTTACGAGAAAAGGTATTTTATGAGTTGAAAGATGAAGATCAGGGACTTGAAGCTTTTAAGATTGTTGAAAAACATAATAATTAATTTATATAAAACATGAAAATATCTAAAATTGGTTTAGCATATCACCAAATTGGTCGAGGACAGGCAATTATATCAATATTAATTAAATATGGGTTTGGTGAATTTGTATCACAAGGTGGGTTTGGAAAACACTTTGTTTCTAAAAGACGATTAGCAAAAATTGAAACTCATTCAAGAAATGAAAGAATTCGACTTGCAATTGAAGAATTAGGGCCAACTTTTATCAAATTTGGGCAAATTGTTGCAGACAGGCCCGATTTAGTATCCAAAGAATTGCGTGATGAATTAAAAAAATTACAAGACGATGCTCATCCTTTGTCCGATGAAATAGCCATAAGAGAAATTGAATCCCAACTTAACAAACCCCTCGACGAGGTTTTTAAAACTTTTAACAAAGCTCACATTGCTTCGGCATCAATTGCCCAGGCTTATGAGGCTGTTTTAAAAACCGGACAGAAAGTAGCTTTAAAAATCCAACGCCCTGGAATTGAAAAAGTCATAAAACTCGATTTATCTTTGATGGAGTTTTTTGCAAAAAAAATCCAGAATAACCATCCCGATTTTCAGGCTCTTGATATTGTTGGAGTTGTTGGAGAATTTGGTAAATCAATAAGTAAAGAAATTGATTTTACAAATGAAGCTGCAAATATGCTTAGGTTCGCTCATAATTTTAAAGGTGATGATACTATTTATGTTCCAAAAGTTTTTATGGAACACTCCAACAAAAAACTACTTGTTGAGGAATTTATTGAAGGATTAAAAGTTGATGATATTGAAGGCCTTAAAAAAGCCGGAGATGATCCCGTTGAAATTGCTCACAGAGGTTCAAAACTTATGTTTAAGCAAATTTTCACACATGGTTTTTTTCACGCCGATCCTCATTCAGGCAATATTTTTATAAAAGATACTAACGTAATTGTTTTTATTGATTTCGGAATGATGGGAACTTTACGGCCTTATCATATGGATTTTCTCGGGAAATATGTATTGGGATATATTCAACGCGATGCACAAAAACTTACCGAAGCTTTATTATTATTATCAGGGAAAAGGCATTACGATCGTTTTGATGAATTGGAATTTGAAATTTCGGATATGCTAAAACATTACCAATATATTTCGATGAAGGAAATGAATTTTGGTGAAGTAATGAATAAATCAATTGATATTATTGTTGATTTCGGATTATCAATTCCTCCCACTATTTATCTTTTGATCAAAGCTTTGATAACCATTCAGGGTGTTGCCGAAAAATTAAACCCACACATCGACATTGCCAAAGAAATGGAACCTTTTGCCAAGGAATTGCTAAAAAGCCAGTTCAATCCGGCAAGGTTTGGTAAACAAATTTTTTCAACAGTTACCGATTATGTTGACCTGATACGTGACCTTCCAAAAGAAATTGCCGAAATTATTTATAAAACCAAAGAAGGAAAACTCAAAATGCAAATAGAATTTCAGGGGATTGAAATGATCCTGAAAAAAATGGATCATATCAGCAAACGAATTTCTATTTCCATAGTTCTTTCGGCATTAATAGTTGGTGCCGCAATTGTTTCACAGTGGGAACACATGAAGTGGGTCGGTACCGTGATATTTTTATTATCAGGCGTTTTTGGATTTTGGTTGTTAATAAAACTTTGGAAAAAACAGAAGTTTTGATCGGGATAAATAATTTTATATTCTTTGAATTGTGGCTTTTAATTTCTTTTACCCACACTAAATCCTAAGAGACAAAAAAAATTAAATCGCAGATTCAAATTGCTGTAAAAACCTAAGATCGTTTTCAAAAAACAATCTTAAATCTTTAATTTGATATTTCAACATTGTTATGCGTTCAATTCCCATCCCGAATGCAAATCCAGTGTATTCTTTACTGTCGATATTGCAATTATCCAAAACATTTGGGTCAACCATACCACAACCGAGAATTTCAACCCAGCCTGTGTATTTACAAATATTGCATCCTTCACCACCGCAAATATTACACGAAATATCCATTTCAGCCGATGGTTCGGTGAACGGGAAATATGATGGCCTGAAACGGGTTTTGGTTTTTTCGCCGAAAAGTTCTTTAGCAAAATAAAATAAAGTTTGTTTTAAATCGGCAAACGAAACATCTGTGTCAATGTACAAGCCTTCAACCTGATGAAAAATACAATGTGCTCTTGCCGAGATGGCTTCATTTCGAAAAACTCTGCCGGGATAAATTTCACGAATTGGCACTTCACCTGATTCCATAGCTCGTACCTGCACCGACGAAGTGTGAGTTCGAAGCGAAATATCCGGATTTTTCTCAATAAAAAAAGTATCCTGCATATCTCGTGCCGGATGTTCTTCGGGGAAATTGAGTGCCGTAAAATTGTGCCAGTCGTCTTCAATTTCAGGACCCTCAGAAACCGTAAAACCTATTTTTGAAAAAATATCAATAATTTGGTTCCTGATAATTGATAAAGGATGTCGTGAACCAACTTGAAGAAAATCAACCGGAAGGCTAAGGTCTTTATCCGAAGTTGTGGATTCATCAATTTGTTCAAGCGATTGTTTTAAAGAGTTAACTTTTTCCTGAACACTATTTTTTAAATCATTCAGATGTTGGCCGGTTTCTTTGCGTAGCTCTTTCGGTACATTCTTAAATTCTGAAAAAAGTCCGGCAATTATACCTTTTTTACTTAAATACTTAATACGAAATTGTTCAATTTCTTCCTTGTTTACAGGAGAAAAACCGGAAACTTCTTTTAGTATTTGATGAATTTTATCTTTCATGTGTTTTAAAATTTTCTCGCAGAGACGCAAAGAAATATATATTAATCATTCTCCTGTGTGTCAAATTGCTCTGCCATGGGTGTTTCATGTGGTAATAAATTTGTTCCGCACCCGCCTGAATGACAAAGTCGGGCAGAGATTACACTGATTTTCGCTAAAAAATTTATCTGCATTAATCTGTGTTATCCGTGTTATCTGTGTTCTATTTTTACTCAACAATTTCAATTGTCATTGTTAATTCTTCAACAGGGCGGTCGCCTTTCATTTTATTTGTTTTTACGGCGGCAATTTTATCAACAACATCCAAACCCATAATTACCTCACCAAAAACCGTATATGCTCCATCAAGATGTGGTGTTCCGCCTAAGGTTTTATAAACTTGTTTTTGTTCATCAGTGTAATTTACACCGGTTTTTCTTGAATACGATGCAAGTTGATTTTCCGGAACTTTATTTCCTTGAACAATATAAAACTGACTACCGGAAGATTCTTTTTTTGGATTTACCTGATCTGACATTCGTGCTGCAGACAATGCTCCCTTCTTATGATAATATTTTGGATTAAATTCTGCCGGAATCGTATAACCCGGATCTGGCCTCCCATCGGCATTTCCACCACCCTGAATCATAAAACTTTTAATTATCCTGTGAAAAGGTGAACCCTCGTACCAACCTTCATTAATTAATTTTATAAAATTATCACGATGTTTAGGGGTATCGTTGTATAACTTAGCGGTTATATCACCATATTGGGTATGAATTACAATAATCGTTTCTTTTTTTGTGTTTTCCTGAGAGAAAGCAAAATTATTTCCTGCTACCATAATTACTATTAATATTATTAACTTTTTCATTTCTTGTTTTTTTATTTTAATATTATCAGGCAAAAATAGAAAAACAAAAGTTATGAAGAAATTTTTGCAAAGAAAAATGCTGAAAGATTTGATTTTATTGATGATAATAGAAAATCATTTTGTGATTAGTTTTGCAGCTTGTTTTAATAACAAGTGACTGAAATGCAGTGGTGTTTTGTTAATACTAGCTTTATTGATTATGAAATTTATTCGCCCACTTGTGATAATAAAATTGATCATCACTCCTTTTTTTTCATAATTTTTTGTATCACTAATGGTTAAAATGGGTTTTCCGCTTACAGTTTCCAGAAGTTTTTCTAATTCTTTTTCATCAATTTTACTGATAAACAAAATATGGCTGGAGTTAATATCATCCAGGTTATTTAATAGACGAAATTCTACCTTTTTACCTTTAATTGTATGTGTTGAAAAAATTTCGGATGCAATTTCACTGATTGGTGTGTCACCATAAATACTAAATACCAAAGGTTCATCTGTATTTAAGGTTAGAATGCTATCCGGCCAGGTAATAAACCGAGTAAACTTTTCAATATAAACAGTTTTAATTGTATATTCTTCTTTTTGTGCATTTGCAGTAATTGTTGGGATAATGATAAATATCAAAATCAAGAGGTTTAATACATATTTTTTATTGAAGCAGTTCACTTAGCAAATGTAAATAATAAGCATGTAATATAATAATAATTTTCAAAGAATAAAACATGTTTTTTATTATTCATTAATACATAATTATTGATTGCTTGATTGTTAAAAAAAATAAATTAAAGTTAAATGAAGTAATTGTAATTATTTTTCCTTAATTTTACTGTATTAAAAAACCACTATTATGAAACATTTACAAATTTTTCGTTTGACAATTCTAATAATATTGGCCACATTATTTAGTTCAATTGATAGTTTAAAAGGCCAGGCAGTAGATACAGCCCTTGTATCTAACTTATTCTCCCTATCTTTAACAGAGATGCAAAATATTCAAATTACATCTGCATCGAAATACGAAGAAGACCTTGCCACAGCTGCAGCTACGGTGTATGTAATAACCGAAAATGAGATTGAACAATATGGTTATCAGGACCTTCAAGAAGCATTGAAATCTGTGCCAAGTGTTTACTTATCAAATCCTCATAGTTGGGTATGGGGAGGTCAGCGAGGATTCCTTTCGAACTTTTCGCAAACTTTGCTTATGGTTAACGGGCGAGAGGTGAATAATCTTATTGCTTTTGAAGGATTTATCTCAAAACAATTTGCCACATATAACATTAGGCAAATAGAGGTTATGGCCAGCCCTGGTTCAGCCATTTATGGGGCTAATGCACTTGCAGGTGTAATAAATATAATTACGAAGGAGGTTGATAAAGATTTTAATGGTTTTGAGTTGTATATTGACGCTGGATCGTTTAATACAAAAGCATTAAGCATGATCTTTGCAAAAGAAATTGGAGATGACCTCCGTATATCAGGTAGTGCCCGTTACTATACCTCAAACGAGGAAGATTTCTCAAAATGGACAAGTAATCTTGAGGAATTTGTTCCGGGTTGGGCTGATAAAAATTTTGTGAAGAATTATGTGGGTTTTGGTAAATACAATAATTTCGCACAAAGCATACCGATAAATTTTCAAGTTGATTATAAAGGATTGTATGCAGGAGTGAATGCTTATCATAACTTACAAAGCCATGGTATGGAGAAAGCAAGTTGGGATTACACAGATAACGAGGATTTAAGAAATTTCCAGCTATGGTATGCCGGGTATGAAGGTGAGATTACAGATAAGTTGAATGTGAAATTGGATTACTCAATGGTGCGATCCAAATTCTGGGGACGGTATTCTTCTGATTTTTGGCCTACCGCACGCTTGCAAAATCCCGGATATATTGAGCATTATACTTTTGATAGTTGGGTACCAAATACAGGTGATCGTTCAGGTCACCAATTTAAAATGCTTGATTATAACCGATCAAATGCCCTGGTTTTTGATGCTACTCAGGGAGACAGTTTGATATTGCAAGATTATTACTCTTCATTTGCTGCTTATTTAATTGATCAAAATATCATTGATAAAGATGCTATTACAAAAGACGATGTGCATAAATATTTCAGTCATATTTATACAAATAAAGACAGCAGAGGGTCAATGCGTGATAAGATTGACTTGATGTTCGATTATCGTTTCAATAAAAACCATTTATTAACATTTGGTTATACTTTTGATTATATAAACTATGTTGGCCTGGTAGTTACTGATGCAGGAATTGGTGTTGGAGCTACTTACGATATTCCGGTTGATCTCAGTAAAAGGAATGATGTATATTCCAGTATTAAAAACGGCATATTTACACAATATAATGGTGCATTGATTGAAGATAAATTATGGCTCACCTTAGGTGCCCGCTGGGATAATCAAAACCATTATGGAAGTACAATTAATCCAAGGTGTGGCCTTGTTTACAGGCCCATTGAAAGTAGTGTTATTAAAGTTTTATATAATGAAGCTTATCGTGAAGGAAATGTTTTTGAACTTACGGGAAAGCCTGAACTGGACCCGGCCAAGATGCGTGGAGGTGAAATTTCTTTCCATCAAGGATTTGGCGAGCATATTCAAACGGAGTTTGTTTATTACAATAATACTGTATCCAATTTTCTTGGATCAGTTGGCTCCATAATTGGTGAGAATGTAACCTCTGTTGAGAGTCAAAATGTGCAGGGTATTGAAAATCTTACACGTTTTAGCGTTAACAGCTTTTCAGGCTTTTTTAATGGTGCTTATATCCTATCGGCCAAACAAAAAGCAACCGATAAGACTACAGGGGAAAAAGTCAATGTTGATTTATTGGGTTTGTCATATCATAGATTTTCATTAGGCCTGAGTTATGATATTTCACAACATTTTGGCATAAGTATCCTAAATCATTATATCGGATCAATGGATGCATTAGGTGGATCTTCCGGAAAAAAAATCACTATTGACAGTTATAATGATATGTCGTTAACTTTCGTGTTTAAATCATACACTCTAACCGATGATTCAAATTTAACTTTCTATATTTCAATTAAGAATTTATTGGATCAGGAATACTATCATCCGAATATTCGCAGAAGCGGTACTGAAAAATTTTTACAAAATAGCCGCTATTTAACAGCACGTTTAGCTATAAGTTTGTAGGCTGTATTTGAAAAACACAATATGTTTTATTTATTTCCGTAATAAATATTATGTTTGCAACGCATAAATTAATGCGATTATGCGTTATGCTTGAAAATATTTGACGATAATACACATGATTGTGAAAAACACTATTAGCAAATTAATTAAAGATAGTAAAACCTGTTTTATCTTTATAAAAATCATTCTTTTTACGTTATGAACACATCATTAGATTTTGAAAATATCAGGTCATGTAACGACGAAGAAATAAATCCAATTTTAAGAAAAATTACTTCAGAACCGATATTTCACAATGTCCTAAACTACTTTTTTCCTGACAAACCTAATGAGGAAATAATTTCTGAGATCAATTCATTTACCTCGGCAAGTGAATATCAAAAAAAGTTTATAATTAAAGTTATCCGGGCTGTAATAAAACAAAGCTCAGACGGCCTGACTTATAGTGGATTTGAAAATATCGACACCAATAAGGCTTATTTATTTATTGCAAATCATCGCGATATAACCCTTGATTCGGCGATTTTGCAATTGCTTCTTTTTGAACATAATCATAAAATTCCGGAGATCTCTTTCGGAAGTAATTTATTGATGTCTGAATTGATTATTAATGCCTTCAAAGTAAACCGGACGTTTATGGTAATTCGTGATGGCAATATAAGAGAAATGCTCAAAAATTCCAAACAATTATCTGCTTACATTCGTCATTCAATAACTCAAAAAAACACTTCAGTTTGGATTGCACAGCGTAATGGCCGGGCAAAAGATGGTAATGATAAAACAGAACCGGGATTATTGAAAATGATAAACATGAGTGGCACTAAAAGTTTTCCTGAAAATTTTACTGAATTAAATGTTGTTCCGGTAACAATTTCTTATGAGTATGAACCTTGTGATTTTATGAAAGCTAAGGAATTATATGCCTCACAATATGCAACTTATAATAAAACCCAGGATGAAGATCTATATAGTGTAATTACAGGTGTTACTCAACAAAAAGGAAGAATACACTTGTCGTTAGGAGAACCAATTTATGATGTTTTACATGAAATAGAGGATACTACTAATAACAACAAATTTGCTAAATTAAGAGAAATAATTGACCGGCAAATTTCCGGAAATTATAAATTATGGAAAACAAATTATATTGCTTTTGATTTATTAAACAATGAAAATAAATACACCGATTTTTATTCTTCTGAAGAAAAAGAAGCATTTAAGGAATATATGTCGAAACAACAAAGTGATATAAAAAAAGATAAAAAAACTATTGAAGAAATGTTTCTTAATATTTATGCAAAACCGGTAGTTAATAAATCCATGTAAGAATTATATTCCATTGTCGATCCCGGATTTAGTATAAAATTTAGTGATTGTTTTCTTTTCCTGTTTTCGTAATGTATCCTAATTTTGCAATATGATATTTATTGACACCCATACACATTTATATTTGAATGCCTTTGATAAGGATTTGCCAGAAGTTATTGAAAATGCTGTCAAAAAAGGAGTCAGGTATATGCTTTTACCTAATATTGACAGTGATTCGACAGAAAAGTTGTTGAAAATTTGCAATACTTATCCTGATAATTGCATTCCAATGCTGGGCCTTCATCCTACATCAGTTAAATCAAACTTCATTGAAGAACTGAAAAACCTGAAAAAATATTTATCAAATAATACGTTCTGTGCAATCGGTGAGATTGGAATTGACTTATACTGGGATAAAACTTTTTTCAAAGAACAAGTTGAGGCAATGATGTTCCAGATGTATTGGGCCAGAGAATATGACCTGCCCATAGTTATTCATTCACGAAATTCTTTTAATGAGGTTTTCAAAGTATTAAATGATTCAAAATTTCCCGGAATGCGTGGTGTATTTCATTGCTTTTCAGGTTCAGTTTCAGAAGCTAAAAAAGTTGTTAACGCCTTAGGTTTCAAACTTGGAATTGGTGGTGTTTTAACTTTTAAAAATTCCGGCCTTGATAAAGTCGTTAAAGAAATTGCATTGGAAAATATTGTCCTCGAAACCGATGCTCCATTTTTGGCTCCCATGCCTTTTCGCGGAAAACGAAACGAAAGTGCTTATACACTTATTATTGCTGAAAAAATCGCTGCAATAAAAAATATTACAATAGAAGAAGTTGCTGAAATAACAACCAAAACAGCAATTGAGTTATTTCAAATTGAATGAAATTAGAAATTCAGGAGAAACCTCAATTTCTAATTTCCAATTTTTGCATCTTATTTTCTAATAATTGAAAAAAATTAACAATTTAAAATATTATTTGAACGCTAACAAAAAAAAATTTAATGGAATCAAGAATCTCAATATTAGTAATTTATACAGGTGGAACCATTGGAATGATAAAAGATCCTGAATCAGGAATGTTACACCCTTATAATTTTGAATTATTATCAAAACATATTCCTGAAATCAATAATTTTGATTACGATATTGACTCATATTCTTTCGATCCGCCAATAGATTCCTCAAATATGAAGCCGGATTTATGGGTCAAACTTGCTACTGTAATAGAAGAAAATTACGAAAACTACGATGGTTTTGTAATCTTGCATGGTTCCGATACTATGTCTTTTACTGCTTCCGCATTGAGTTTTATGTTAGAGAACTTAAATAAGCCTGTTATTTTCACCGGTTCGCAATTACCGATCGGAATTAATCGCACCGATGGAAAAGAAAATTTTATTACATCTATTGAAATTGCTGCAGCTAAAGAAAATGATCTTCCTATTGTTCCGGAGGTTTGTATATATTTTGAAAATCAACTTTACAGGGCAAATCGTACTCATAAATATAATGCTGAAAATTTCAAAGCATTTAGCTCGTTGAATTATCCTGTATTAGCTGAGGCAGGGGTTTATATTAAATATAATAAAACCGCAATTCACAAACCAAATTTCAAAAAACTGCAGGTATATAAAAAGCTTGATACAAATATTGCAATTCTTAAATTATTTCCCGGAATTCAGGAAAACACAGTTAATTCAATATTAAATATCGAAGGGCTTCGAACTGTGATACTTGAAACATATGGTTCGGGAAACGCCCCTACTGATCAATGGTTTATCGATGCTTTAAGTAATGCGATTAAAAAAGGAATAATTATAGTAAACGTAACACAATGTAAAGGTGGATCCGTAGAATTAGGAAAATATCAAACCAGTCTTAATTTAGATAAAATTGGAATTATCAGCGGACACGATATTACATCCGAGTCGGCAATCGTAAAAACCATGTTGCTTTTAGGAAGTAATTTTACGGAACAAAAACTCAGGAAATACTTTCAAACTTCAATTAGAGGAGAAATTACTGTATAATTAATATTCTTAATCAAATCAATAATAATATTTATTAAGAAATTTTCTTCGTTAATTTAATACAGATTAGGCAAAAGTTTTCTAAAAGTCAATGGATTTAATACCAATAACCATCTTTTTTTCAGGACACTATGGTTTTAAAAAAAATTAAACTAAATGTTTTATTAGTAAAATGATTTTTTATTAATTTAGCTGCCAGATATCGAGAGATAGGGTTCGCTATTCTAAAACAGGAGAGGTGGCCGAGTGGTTGAAGGCGCACGCCTGGAAAGTGTGTATTCTGTGTGAAACGGAATCGGGGGTTCGAATCCCTTCCTCTCCGCAAAAAAAGTAAATGAACAATAAATAAATAGAAAATAAGTTAAAAAATTATTTAAAATCAATAAACAGTAAAATGAAAAAACTAATTGCTTTTTTAACGATAGCAGGAATGCTAACTTTTGGAGTTTCAAACTTTGTTGCTGCACAAGATGAAACAGTAACCGAAACCGAAATTACCACGGATACAACAATGGCTGAACCTGATACTGCTTCAACTCTAAATGCCGGAGAGGAAATGGTTGTTGATGCAATATCTGAACCGGCAGAAGCCGAAAAACAATCATTCCAACAAGTATTGAAAGAAAACTTCATTGCAGGTGGTTGGGAGTTTATGGGAATTGTATTATTGGCATTAGTGCTTGGTTTAGCGATGTGTATCGAAAGGATCATCTATCTAAACCTCTCAACAACCAACAATCAAAAACTTTTAAACAAAGTTGAATCAGCTCTCGAAAGCGGTGGCGTTGATTCAGCAAAAGAAATTTGCAAAAACACTAGAGGCCCGATTGCAAGTATTTTCTTTCAAGGTTTAGAAAGATATAATGAAGGTATCGAAATTGTTGAAAAATCTATTGTTTCTTACGGTAGTGTTTTAATGGGACGATTGGAAAAAGGATTATCGTGGATTTCATTATTTATTGCAATTGCACCTATGCTTGGTTTCATGGGAACTGTAATTGGTATGATTGGCGCTTTTGCTAATATTGAAGCTGCCGGTGATATCTCAGCTACTATTGTTGCCAGCGGTATTAAAGTTGCTCTTTTAACTACAGTATTTGGTTTGATCGTTGCTATTATTCTTCAAATTTTCTACAATTATCTTGTAGCAAAAGTTGACTCAATAGTTAACGATATGGAAGATAGCACAATTTCTTTCATTGATATTTTAACCAGACATAAATTAGCTAAAAAATAATTATCATGAATGAAAAAGTAAATAAAATATTACAATTCGTATTGTATGGCCTTCTGGCTGTTTCGGCAGTTCTGTT
Source organism: uncultured Bacteroidales bacterium (assembly GCA_964462015.1). Lineage (GTDB taxonomy): Bacteria > Bacteroidota > Bacteroidia > Bacteroidales > JAEINX01 > JAEINX01. Next base: position 135,839 of record CAYWXI010000002.1, read on the forward strand.
TGTGATCTTTTATGCTAAAGGAGAATCAATGACTACACAAGAAGGAACATCAATGATAGATACTGTTGCTTATTGGTCATATATTCTAATTGGCATAGCAGTTCTGTTAATTATAATCTTCCCAATTGTATACTTTATAAGAAACCCCAAAAGTGCACTTCAATTTTTAGGTGTTATTGTGGTATTTGCAATTTTATACGGCATTTCATACATGTTTGCAAGTGGTTCTATTGATGGCACTATTTATGAAAAATTCGATATAACCGAAAGTGTTTCCCGATTTATCGGCAGTTGTATTATAACAACTTACATTTTTGCCGGATTAGCGGTATTATCAATAGTTGTTTTTGGAATTATTAACGCATTTAAATAAAATAATAATATGGCAAGAAAGCTACCAGAGGTTAATGCCGGATCAATGGCTGACATTGCCTTCCTTCTGCTTGTATTTTTCCTTGTAACAACTACAATGGACGTAGATACAGGTTTGATAAGAAAGCTGCCACCACCGGTTGACCCAAACCAGGAACCTCCTGATTGGAAGGAAAGAAATATCATGAATATTCTTGTTAACAACCGTGACAGATTACTCGTAAATAATAAAGAAGGTAGTCTTTACACGCTTAAGGATGAAGTGAAAGATTTTATGAGTATTCATCCCGATAATGAATCTTACCCGGAAATTACTGTAAAAAGCATTGAATTAATAGGTGATACTCCAACCTCGAAAGGACTTATATCTCTTAAAAACGACAGGGGAACTTCGTATGAAATGTATATACAGGTTCAAAATGAATTAGCCAGGGCTTTTAAAGAATTAAGAGATGAATTATCAATGGAAAAGTTTGGCAGGAAATATGACAAATTGGTTAAGGACGATCAAAAGAAAGCTATAGAAAAGGCAGTCCCAATGCGAATTTCAGAAGCTGAACCTGAAAATATAGGAGGAAATTAATATGTCTAGGTTTAAAAAGAAAAAAGAAGGGGGTTTACCCGCAATTAGTACTTCGTCCTTACCCGATATTATTTTTATGTTGTTGTTCTTTTTTATGGTAACAACAGTTATGAGGGAAAATACTACAATTGTTAAAACCCGGCTACCACAGGCAAGTGAAGTTCAAAAACTTGAGAAAAAATCACTTGTTAGTTATATTTATATCGGTGAACCAAGAAACATAAAAACTTACGGTAACGAATCGCGAATTCAATTAAACGATCAGTTTGCTGCGGTTAGTGACATCCCCGAGTATATCTTTAGTGAAAGAGAATCAAGGGATGAGGCCGACAGAAAATTTCTCACAACATCATTAAAAGTTGATTATTTAACCAAAATGGGAGTTGTTACTGATGTTAAACAAGAACTCAGAAAAGTAGGGGCATTTAAAATAAATTACTCTACTCGTAAAAAGGTTTATAAGTAAACGTATGGTCTAAGACCCGTTTAAGCTCCAATTTGATTATTATTTGGTCATCTACAATAACTAGTCTTAGGCCCTGCAACTGAAGACGATTGCAATGACAAAGGAAGACCATATAAATTATTGGATTTCAACATCTGAAAAAGATTGGACTGTTGTTCACAATCTCTACAAATCAAAAGACTACATATATTGTCTTTTTTTTTCTCACCTTGTTATTGAAAAACTTTCAAAAGCAGTATGGGTAAAGAATTGTGAGAAAAATCATCCGCCAAGAACTCACAATATTGTGTATATTCTTGAAAAAGCAAACATTGTTATTGATGACGAAAAGAAAGAATTTTTGTTGATATTAAATGATTTTCAACTTGAAGGTCGTTATCCCGACTACCAACAAAAAATATATCAATTGTGTACAAAAGTACGCACTGATGAATTATTGGTATCAATTAAACAAATCAGACAATGGTTACTCAACAATTTGCAATAGAGACTGTTAAAAGTTTTGCATCTGATATTAGAAAATCGGGCTTGCCTCTTTATCGAGTGTTTCTTTTTGGTTCTTTTGCCAAAAATAGCCAACATGAACATTCTGATATTGATGTTGCTTTGGTGTCAAATGAATTTTCCGGTGTTGGATTTCTTGACATTAAGCGATTTGTAAAAGTATTAAAAAATTATATCTTAATACAACCGAAAACATTTGCAACGGATTACTTCAAAACTGGTGATCCATTTATTGAAGAAATTTTGAAAACCGGAATAGAAATAGACATTAACGATGAGATAGATACTAATTAAACATTGGTGAAATTCACAAATTAGTGTAATACTGTTTAAAACTTTTTTTTGTAATTTACCCCTATGAATTTTCGACTCTCTTCTGTTATGTTTTTTTCGCTTGCTTTGTTTCTTTCAACAACTTGCCCAGCTCAATATTACATTTCGGGGCAGGATCCTGCTTCAATTAATTGGCAGCAAATAAATACTGAACATTTTCAGATCATATATCCTGAAGATTTCGAAGAAGAAGCTCAATATTTTGCAAACACCCTTAATTATGTTTATAAATTTGACATAAAAACACTTGATCATAAGCCAAAAAATATCTCGGTAATTTTACATAACCAAACAGTTACTTCCAACGCAATGGTTCTTTGGGCACCAAAAAGAATGGAAATATTCACATGTCCACCACAAGATTCTTATGCTGAAAATTGGCTTCAACAACTTGCAATTCACGAATATCGACATGTTGTGCAAATTGATAAACTAAATCAGGGAATGACAAAAATGTTAACTTATGTATTTGGCGAACAAGCTACCGGTGCAATTATGGGTTTGTTCATTCCTCTTTGGCTGGTCGAAGGTGATGCGGTTTGTACTGAAACTGCATTAAGTAATTCGGGAAGAGGAAGATTGCCCTCTTTCGAAATGAAACTCAGGGCTCAAATACTTTCCGAAAAAAGTGAAACATACGATAAAGCTGTTTTAGGTTCTTATAAAGATTATATACCTGACAGATATCATCTTGGATATTTTCTTACCGCAAAAGCACGCCGGGAATATGGAAGCGAAATCTGGAAAAACGCTTTTGATAATGTTGGGGGAAAACCATATCAAATCACCCCGTTTTCAAATTCAATTAAAGCTACAAGCGGATTGAATAAAATCCAATTTTATGAAAAAACGATAAATGAACTTGATAGCCTTTGGTTGAAACAAGAGGAAAAAATAACAATCACAAATTATAAAGTCATTTCAAAAGAAAAACTAAAGTTTTATACTAATTATACAAATCCTGTTTTTATAAATGATTCAACTATTATTGCTGAGAGATCAGGACTAGATGATATTCCACGATTTGTTAGAATTGATAAAAACGGAAATGAAGAAATAGTTTATACTCCGGGATTTATTTTCACCGAAACTCTATCAGGAACTGAAAATTTATTGGTCTGGGCCGAAAAACAATATGATTTGCGTTGGCAAAACCGGAGCTATGCCATTATTAAAACATTAGACCTGAAAACTAAAAAGATTAAAAAACTAAGCTCACACACAAGGTATTTTGCACCGGCAATTTCACCGGATTCAAAAAAAATTGCTACAGTAAGAATTACAACCGACAATAATTACTTTCTCGATATTCTTGATGCAAATAGCGGTGAAATACAAAAAACAATTTCCACATCTGAAAACTATTTTTTTATTACCCCAAGCTGGTCTGATGATAATAAAACCTTAATCGCTGTTCTTTTGTCTGAATCCGGAAAATGTCTTGCATCCATCAATTCACAAACAAATAAAATTGAAATATTAACTGATTTTTCTTTTACTGAAATATCAAAACCAATTATGTCGGGTAAGTTTGTTTATTTTGTTGGAGCTTATTCCGGTATTGATAATATTTATGTTTTAAGTACCAAAACAAATAAAATCTCACAATTGACTTCTGCTCGTTTTGGTGTTGCTGATCCTTGTTTATCAAAAGATAAAAATGAAATTATATATTCAAATTATACCGAAAATGGATTTGAAATTGTAAAAATCAATTTATTCAATGAAAATCTTAAAAATCTGGAAAGAGTTAAGGATAATTCAATTAAACTATACGAAAGTATTGCCAAACAGGAAGAAGGAATAATTGAAGATTCCAACATTCCCGGTATAAAATATGAAAGTAAAAAGTACAGCAAATTCAAGCATCTGTTTAATTTTCATAGTTGGGCTCCTCTATTTATTGATATAAATAGTATGGAAGTTGATCCGGGATTTTCAATTATGTCGCAAGATAAACTTGGTACTTCAATCACTACGCTCGGATACGATTATAACTTAAACGAAAGAAGTGGGAAGTATTATGTAAATTATACTTACAAAGGCTTTTATCCTGTTTTCGACATTACTCTCGATCATGGAAAAAGAAAGGGAAAATATTTTGATGACAATAATCACACCCATGATTTTTCATGGTCGGAAACAAATCTTGAATTTGAAATCAGCCTTCCTTTAAACCTTACTACCAATAAATATATCCGCTCAATAACGCCCAAAATGGGGGCAACTTTTAAGAATATTACCCATAATAATTCGACACCGGAAAATTTTGTAACCGGAACGGTCCAAACTCTCGAATATAATTTATTAATCAATAATATTCTGAAAAGATCATATCGTGATATTTATCCAAAGTGGGGACAATCAATAGGTTTGAGTTATCGGAATACTCCTTTCGGGGATAATGATCTCGGTTCAATAAAAGCATTCGAAACGATTTTGTTTTTCCCGGGAATACTCAGGCATCAGGGAATTAAAATTTATAGCGGAATTCAAAAAAAGAAAAACGAAGATTACAAATTTTCAGATATTGTTGATTACCCGAGAGGTTTTTCCGGACTTTCCAGTGATGAATTATTTTCAATTTCATTCAATTATAAATTCCCGCTTATTTGTCCCGACTTAAGTATTTCATCTTTAATATATTTGAAAAGAATTAAACTAAATTTGTTTTACGATTATGCCGACAGCAAATTAAAAGGTGAAAAATCAATTTATCGCTCAACCGGAATAGAAACAACTTTCGATTGCCATTTTCTCAGAATGATAGTTCCTTTTGATTTGGGTTTCCGCACAATCTACAAACCCGATCATAATTCATTCGGGTTTGAATTTATGTTTTTTATGGACTTTTCATCTTTTTAGAACCGAAAAATTGTTAAATCGTTAAATTGCTGTAGTTTAACAATGGTTTGTTTTTATAACAATTGTAATGAATCTCCTAAAGATTAAAGAGTCAAGACAAGTAAAAAGCCGACAGGTTCTATAATTTTCCATATGAGGCAATAGAAGAAGTATTATCCAATGCTGTTTATCACAAAAGCTATGAACTGGGTTCACCAATTGAAGTTCAGGTATGGCCTGACAAGATAGAGGTATTGAGTTTTCCAGGACCTGTACCCCCGGTTAATGCCAAAATTCTCAGCACACAAAAACGAATAGTGTCCAGGGAATATAGAAATAGGCGTATAGGTGATTTCTTAAAAGAATTAGGACTTACAGAAGGTAGGGGAACAGGTTTTCCTGCTATTTATAATGCAATGGAAAATAATGGCTCTCCAAAACCTAAATTTGAGACAAATGAACAAAGTACTCATGTATTAGCAACACTTCCTGTTCATGAGCTTGCATTGAATAATGACCAAGATAATACTTATGTATTCAGTAGTATAGAAGATATTATTGCCTTTTGTGACCAAGTTAGTGACCAAGCTGTTAATCAAGTTAACGTTATACTAAATGATCAGTTACATAATAGAGTTAAAGATGTACTGGAAGTAGTTACAGAATGGATAAAACGTGCTGATCTGTTTAAGAAGATGAATTTAAGTAATCATTCAACTAATAGAGAAAAATATTTAGATCCCCTCATTAATTTAAGGTGGATTGAAATGGAATATCCTGATAAGAGAACTAGTCCGAAACAGAGATACAAGAATACTGAATCAGGGAAAAGGTTGTTAGGATTGTTAAAACGAAAAAACTAAATAGGGAAAGGGGTGCCATGCAATTAATGCAATCTAATCTAAATCGGAACAGGGTTAAAACTTTATTTTCCAAACCTCAACTTAAATATCAGCATCACACGTCTGCCCAAAATATTACTTTCCTGTTGTATCAGGTAATTGGCAGTAGCTTTATGACTTATGCCGGTACTTTTATCCAATAAGTCATAGCCATGTATTGTAACCGAGCCTTTTTTCCCTTTCATAAAATAATAACTGATACCTGCATTTACCATTGGGATAGTGAATGATTCACCGAAAGTTTTTGAGTTATAATTCACAACATTACCATCTGTCTTAAAACTCCAATGGTCGCTGGGAGTGAAATTAATCTCTGAAAAATAGGTTGTATTAAAGAAATTATTATTCAAAGATTTATCAATAGAGAATTTTGAGTTAACAAGGCTAACAGAGCCTCCGATATTTAAATGCCATTTCTCTTTATTACGGTTTTCTACGCTTAGCTTTACTGTATGCGTAAAATTAGTAGAAACATTTTCTGTGGAATTTACAATATTAATTCCCCTGACCCATGATTCATTTGATTTGAGATTCAGTTTCATGCCGAGTGAACGGATGGGTGTTGAAAAATAAATGTATGAAGATATATTGTATTGATAAGGAACATTTACGAGAGTAATCAACTGCGTATAATCTTCATTGATAGTATGAGACAGGCCTATCTTATCCTTCGTATATGTTGCACCCAGTCGTGTAAACAAGGATGTAAAAGAAAACTGATCAAATACTGACCATGTGAGAAACATACTTTGATTATATTCAGGAATAAGATCAGGGTTTCCGATGTAAAGAGATAAAGGATTAATTGTATTTACCACAGGTAAAAGCTGATTTACTGATGGCATATTTACATTTGAATTATATCTAAATGTTATACGTCTCCCCGTTCGATAACTGTTTTCATAATTCACCCTGGGCAGGAAATGGAAATAGGTTTTATTTTCACTTAATAAGCCGGGTAGATCTTTATTAAGCTGATCCCAACCCACTCCAAGAGAAATATTAAACCGCATATTGGCAGTGCTTCGACGTAACGATAATGCCGGGTTTATTGAAGTGTTTACAGTTTTAAAATCAGCACTGAGAGAATCTATAACTGTCTTTTTCTCAGGATTACCCTGTGAACGATCAAGGTTTTCATTCCTTAATCCAATTTTTATATTTGCACTGAGATACCAGAATTTCTTTATCTGATACACCAAAGTAGGGTTAGCTGAAAGACTGAATTTTTCGGTATCATTATCCTGAAATTGAGCTATTGTCTTTGTGTTAATTGGGTTGAAGATTTTACTTGTGTTTGTCCAGTTCAGATCTGCAGTATTGTTATCATATGAAGTTTTGATATTGGTTTTAATTTGTGTTCTATCATCATTGAATTTATGGATATAAACAGCTCTTGCATCGGCATTACTAATGTTTGAATGGTTATTTGTTGCATTAATAAGGCTATTGATAGAACTGTCATTCAGGCTTGTTCCAGTTAAGGTATTACTTACGATATCATTGGAAGATAAGTTTATATTTCCATCTATAGTTAAATTATTTTGGGGATTAAATTTGTGACGTACACCAAAATTAATACTATGAGAAGCATCCTTTTCATCTTTGTCCAATTCACTATCCTGAAAGTAAGAACCGTTTTTTGTAAAATTCTCGGTTAAAGTATTTTGTTCAAGTATCGTTTTTGTATCTCTGAACAAGTAGCTTATAAAGTACCTGTTATAATTGGTAGCATTATAAGATAAATTCATTCCACCGGCAGCTGTTGTATTTAAGCCTTTTATCTGTTGACCAAAACCCCCATGGCCACGCTTTGAATACCCAAATTCGTTGACATTATTGTACATTCCTAAAATCGCTGTTTGTGATTTTTTAGTGAACCTGTATAATTTCCCTGATGTTTTATATAGATCATCATTTCCTGCTCCGGCCTCCAGATTTCCAAAGTATCCTTTTTTATTTTTTTCATTGAGTAAGAGATTGATGGTTCGGTCACGAACGCCGTCATCAATACCCATGAATTCGGCTTCTTCCGATTTTTTGTCAAAAACCTGAACCTTATCAATGGCATCAGCAGGCAGGTTTTTTGTAGCTACTTTCTGATCACTCCCAAAAAACTCTTTTCCATCAACCAGCACTTTTGTAACATCTTCACCCAGGGCTTTCAGGTTACCGGTTTCATCTACTTCAACTCCGGGAATTTTCTTTAATAAATCTTCAACAACAGCATCGGGTTTAGTTACAAAAGCCTTTGCGTTAAACTCTACAGTATCTTGTTTAAATTTGATGGGTACATATTCTGCAGTAACTATCACTTCATCAAGCATTGAAGTTTTCATCACTTTTTCTCCTAAATCTTCTCCCGATTCTGATGGAATAGCAACTTCCTCGTAAATTGTCTCCATACCTACAAAAGAAAATTGCATCAGATACTTATCTGTCTTGATATTTTTTATTTGATAAATACCTTTATCATTTGAGACACCAAAATATTTCAGTGTAGAATCAACAGGATTTAATAATGTTATAGTGGCATAGCCAAGGGGTTCACCATTCACACCAATAACCTTACCTTTAATAAAGTGTTGGCCAAAACCGCTTATTGAGAAACAACTAATTGCTATAATTAAAATCAGATTTTTAAACATGTTTTTTTTGTTTAATGATTTACGTTTTGAAAGTAGGTTGACCTGAAACCCGCAACCCACAACTTGAAATTAACATCACTATCTTCTACCTTTGCCGTGGCCTTTGCCCGGGCCTCTATCACGTGCTGTTTTATTAAATTCTTCCAGCTTCTCTTTTAAGATATTATCAAATTCTTCCTGTGTAACTTTCTTACCATCATCAGGTTTAGTCAACACTTCCTTTTCAACAGGAGTTAAATCAACCGAAGTCGCCATAAAAATGGTTTCTCCGTTTTTTTCAACAGCTAGAATAATACCGGGTAATCCGAAAAATTTACCGGGCCCTATTGAAACAGGAATCTGAGGAGAAAACCAAGCTGTAATTGTTTGTTTTCCGGTTTTCAACTCAGCACACATACAGACATAATCCAGAATTTTTTTCTTATCGGCCGTTAATTTCCATGGTTTAATTTCTATTTCCGATTCAACAATAAAATTCCTTGTCATAAATTCCAATTGCTCCAGCTTCATATTATTCTCAAGATCATAATACACTTTCCTCAAAGAAGGCCTGGGTGCCCTCCTCATGTTATGTACATGTTGTGCTCTCTGTAATCCACGTGGAGTTGCCTCCTGTTCTCCGAGATTTTCTTCATAAAGAGCAATTTCATTGTCAAAATACAACACAAATGCACTCTTTCGTTCAGAAGGCAATGTGGCTATCATTTCATTCCATCTCTGGTTCTCACTTTTTTTGAAATTTAATTTTGTGATTTTCTGATACTTTACAGTTCCACTTAAAGTGTTCTGCGCTGATAAATTTCCGCTTAGCATTGCAAACAGTAAAGCTACAATTGTGATTAGATAATAGTTTGATTTTTTCATTTCATAATTTTTGATTTCAATTAAAAACCTTTTTGTTAGAATACAATATTAATAAGAAAGTTTAAAAAGATTATATTAAAAAGTGAAAAAAGTGACAGAAATATACTTTTGCAATGTAAAAAGGCTTGTATTTCGGAGTATGCATAAAAATTTCAATGAATGATTTCCCTTTTTATGCTATGAGTGGTCTTTATCTTTTTTATTGTTTCAGCTGGATTTATAAAAAAAAGAATAAAAAATTGTAGTTTTATTAATTTCACAAAGACAAACCATTAAAAAAAGACAAATAATTTGAATTTGTGTAATGAATAAAAGTCAGAAAGAGATTGAGTTTCTTGATTTAGTTAAAAATCATCAAAATATTATCCACAAAATTTGCTTTGTATATTCTAACAATAAGGATGATAGGCAGGATTTATACCAGGAAATTATTCTACAATTGTGGAAGTCGTTTTCATCATTTAAAGGTCAATCTGCATTTTCTACATGGATGTATCGTGTGGCTTTGAATACGGCTATTACAATTAGGAAAAAGCAAAGCGTTTTTGTTGATTCCGTAAATCCATCCACCGAAATTTCAAACAACAATGAATATTTTACCAACTTAAGTGAAGAAATAAAAATATTGTATAAAGCAATAGGGTATTTGAAAAAAGTTGAGAAAGCAATTATTTTGCTTTGGTTGGAAGAAAAAAGCTATGAAGAAATTGCCGGTACAATAGGTATTAGCGTTAAAAATGTAAGCGTTAAGCTGGTTCGAATTAAAGCAAAACTTGCCGAAATAATTGAAAAATTACAGTAAAATGGAAAACATTGATATAAGTAAATATAAAGAAGCCTGGAAAACCGAATCAGATAATATCTATAGAAACAAAAAACTAACTGATTCTGAAATAATGAATTTTCTAAAAGGAAAATCAAAAGATATTTCCATACTCTTCAAATCGGGATTATATATTGACATTGTTTTAAAGTTTGCTCTTACAATTGGATTTATAATTCTGATCTGTTTTTGGAAAACAAAAGTGGAAACTGCCTGCATAAGTGGGGGATTAATGTTAATTTCAGGAGTTTTCGGAATTTTACAACTAAGGTATTTATTAAAATTTCCGGATTTTGAAATTGGAGAAAAAAATCTAAGAAGCATAATTAATTCGAAAATCAATTATTATAATAATCACTATAAAAAAGCATTATACATTGGTGCAGCTTCTGCACCTTTATTTTTCCTTTGTGGAATGTTATTTTATTTCTACTATAAATATGGAGAAATCAGAGCCTTTCAAATTGACGATTTCATCGTTTTCGGTTCAGCTATAATCATTAGTTATATTATTGCAATTGCATCTCAATTATTGCAATTCAGATTTCAGATGAATCAGTTGAAAAGTAGCCTTCAAGAAATTGACGAAGACACAATTACAGAACTTACACTGAAAAAAGAGAAAAATAGACGTATTCGGCTTATTATTATAATGCTTCTTTTCATTGTAGTCGGTATATTACTTTTTACATACCTACTTTCTTCTTGATAGCTGATCCATACAAACCGGAATAATGTATAATTTTACAAAAAGAAAGAAAGAAAATTGCAGTTATAATGATTGTTTTAAGTGCGGTGACTTATTTTGTAATGTATTTTATTACCAGGTTTTAAACTAAGAAAATCAAAATCTATGAAAACAAAAAAATTATTTTCTCAAATCATTATTTTCTCCTTGATTACAATAATTTCCTTATCGTGTAATGCTCAGCAAACACATATTAATGAATATTGGATTGAAGACGCGCCTGTAAATCAACCTTTTGTTAATGTAATCCACATTAGTCAAAATCAGGATAAAAAAATTGATGGTGAATTGATTATGATAATGAAATCTGAAGGTGCTAATACGGTAACAATATCAAATATTGAAATAGATGACAAGAATATTACATTTGCAATTCCTGAAATGAATTTATCTTTTACAGGTAAATTTCTAAATGATAAATTATATGGAACTTTCATTTTGCCAGATGATTCAGAACAAATTTTTATTGCAAATAAGAGTTCAATAGTAGAATTTGACGCATTGCAAAAGAAATTTTCACCGCCTAAGAAAACACCTTATTCTTATAGATACAAAATCCCCGAAAATCCTAATGATGGTTGGAATGTTGGTAATATCATTAATATTGATTTAGATACAAGTGTCATTTTTAGCATTTTAAGAGATATCACAAATGGAGAATATGGAAAAGTGAATTCTTTTTTAATTATAAAAGACAATAAATTAGTGCTTGATGAGTATTTTTTGAATTATAAGATTGATGATCTTCATCTACTCTCTTCTTCTACAAAAAGTATTGCATCTTTGATTTTAGGAAAAGCATATGATAACAATCAAATTGATGGTTTAAACCAAAGCATTTTTGAGTTTTTGCCCAACTATAAAAATTTGAAAACATTGGAAAACACGATAATTTCAATTCATGATTTATTATGTATGCGTTTAGGATTTGAACCGGCAAAAAGCGATTTTCCTCAAAATGTTGATTTATTTGCCTATGTATTAGAGAGAAACATGAATAATAAACCCGGAGAAATGTTCTTTTACGACAATATTGCACCCAATCTGATTGCACCGGTAATTAAAACAGCAACAAACAAGCATATTGATAAATTTGCAGAAGATGAAATTTTTTCTACACTTCAGATACAAAATTACAATTGGGAAGAAGGAAAACAAAATGATTTCCCAATATGTCAGGGAAGCCTGAAATTACGGCCAAGGGATTTTGCTAAATTCGGATATTTGGTTTTAAAGCAGGGAAAATGGAATAATCAGCAGGTAGTTTCACAAGAATGGATTGAAAAATCAACGCAAAAACACAGTGTTTTAAATGAAAACGATGGGATTTATTACGGTTATCTTTGGTGGATTATGGAAATAGAAAAAAATGGCGAAAAAATTAAAGTTATTTACTCAGGTGGCAGTGGCGGCCAATACATGTTTATTATTCCCCAAATCAATATGATATTAGCTTTTACAGGAGAAAATTTCAATAATCAAAAAGAATATATGCTGTTTGATATTGTTAAAGAAATTGTTTTGAGTTGTGAATAATATGGCGAATATATAAAGAATCGAAACATTTTGGATACAAATATTCCTGCAATTGCAGGGTGATTTTTTCCGATTGATTCTTGTTTTTGATAAAAGTCTTGTTATCAAAATTTTTGAAGTGATAATAAATAATGAAAACCTTGAGATTCAAATTTTGGTTTTTCTTCTCTTTCATGTTTTTGCAAATACTTCTTTTATAGTGATTATGTTAATAATCGTTAAATCAGGAGTCTAAGAAAACGGACAAATAATAAGTATACATTTCCATCGTTTTGATAAACAACATAAACATATTTCATAATGAAAAATTCAGATAGCAAAAGCTTCAACAGATTATTTAATGCCGGTTTAATTCTAATACCGGTTTCAACTCTTATAATGTTTTTATCAGGACTTAATCGTGGAAGAAATACAGATTTTTTCCAAAACAATGGAATTTTCCTTATAACTTTTATTGCTGCTCTGGTATATTTTATTCTAATTTTGATAAATAATCGTCCCTTTTTCAAATTCAGGCAAATAGACAACCGGCTATTCATTCTTTCTCTAACAGTTTTTTCAATAAGTACACTTACTTTAAACCATTCCATTCCTGTTTTTGCTCAATTTCCAACCTGGGTAATTATCTATTTCTTTCTTTTCTATTCATCTTTTGTAGGGCTTTGCTTTATTGATAAACTTCCAAAAGTTGTAAGAATATTAAACTTCTTTTTTCTTGGAGCTGGCTTAGTATTGGTTTTTTATTTTGCAGTTTATTTAGCCCCATTATATCATATAGCAGTTCTTGGAGCATTATTTCTTGGACTATCAATTCATTTGTTAATTCCATTAATTGTTTTTGTTTCAACTATTAGAATTTTTGCAAAACTCCACAAATCAATATTTGATAAGATATCTTTTCTTTCCGGAATATTTATTCCATTGATAATTACTACAGTATTTTTATTACAGTGGAATAATTTTAATAAAGAGATTCATCAGGCAAGTTCTTCGGTAATTACCCGGCCAGATAATACTTTGCCTGAGTGGGTGCTTTTATGCCAAAATATGCCAACTGATAATTTTTCGAAAAAGATAATTGAAGGTGATTTGATTTATGATACTTTTCAGGATATGTGGGGTGGTTGGAGTAATAGCTCTTTTGATGAAGTAAGAAGTCATAATCCTTTAGTGAATGTAGGATTAGCATTGTTTGGTGACATTAATATTGACACAGACACGAGAATTAAAATTCTGAAATCACAACATAATGCAAGGCATTTAGCCCAAAGAAAACTATGGTCAGGCCGGAATATTGGCACTATTGAAGTTCTAAATAATATTAAAGTTTATCCTGATTTTAGAATTGCTTATACCGAAAAGATCATTACAGTTAAAAACTTTAATAGTTGGATTAACAATCAACAAGAAGCGGCTTTTACTTTCTATTTGCCGGAAGGTTCGGTGGCAACATCTTTGTCGTTATGGATTGAAGGGAAGGAAGAAAAATCAAGGTTGACGACAAAATCAAAAGCTGATAGCGCCTATGTAAGTATTGTCAAAGTGGAAAGAAAAGACCCCGCATTACTTCATTGGCAAGAAGGAAATACTTTAACAGTAACAATTTTCCCATGCACTCCAAAAGAAAACAGAAGATTTAAAATTGGAATCACTACTCCTTTGGAGAAAATGGGTGATGTTTTAGTTCTTAAAAGTATTTATTATGATGGGCCAGTTTCTAACAACATTATGGAGACGACAGTTGTTGAGTTTGAATCGGAAAAAACAATTGAAAACATCAATTTGCCGAAAGGTTTTAAAAATGAATTAAATCAAAGATTTATCTACACAGGTAATTATCGCCCATATTGGGAGGCTGAATGCAATGTAACACCTCTTTCGAACCAATCATTTACTTTTAATGATAGAAGTTACAGAATATCCGAACTTTCAAAACAAAAAGAAAAATTTGAACCTCAGATCGTATTTCTTGACATTAATAAAAGTTGGTCGAAAAATGAATTTGATGAAATATTTAAACTATTATCAAACAAAAAAATATTTGTACATCATGATAAATTAATTGAAGCTAATTTAAACAATAAAGATGAAATATTTGAAATATTAAGTAAAAAGAATTTTAGTCTTTTTGCTTTTAATGTAATAAAAGACATTGAAAACTCATTGGTAATAAGCAAGTCAACAGAATTATCGCCAAATTTATCGGATTTGGAAGGAACAGATTTTGCTTCAGAATTGGTTAATAGTATAAATTCTACGAATAATCGAATCGAACTTTTTCAAATAGGAACTACCAGCTCTCCATATCTGAAGACTTTAAAAGAATTACAAATTTTCAATTTCCATTTAGGTTCAATAAAAGAATTGAAAAGTATAATTGAAAATGAAGTTTTTGTAAAATCAAATGAAAATCCGAATCAGGTTGATTTAGATATTGCACAAATTTCAATTATTCGCGACTCTGTTGTTCAGAAATCAAAAGCACCAGATCATTTATTACGACTCTTTGCCTATAATAAAATAATGAAAGATCTTGGAAGAAATTATTTTAGCAAAAACTCAAGCTATATTGACAATTTAGTTTCTGTGGCTAATGAGGCTTTTGTTGTAAGTCCGGTTTCAAGCTTGATTGTTTTAGAAACTAAAAAAGATTATGAAAGATTTGATATTAGCGAGAATCAAAATAGCTTAAAAAATGCATCGATGAAATCGTCGGGTGCTGTTCCTGAACCTTCTGAATGGTTATTAATTGGTTTATTAATTACAATAATGTTAATTCTTTTCATTAAAAGAAATTACATTTTAAATCTCAAATGATTACAAAATTAAAAGTTTTTACTAATAACAATGTTTGGGTAAGCGGATTATTTCTAACTCTGTTTGTTGTACTTGCATATCAGAAACTTGCCTTTTATGTGCGTTTTGATTTTAACTTTATTTTGTTGCTAATAGTTTTACCTTTCGTTGTAAAGCAAAAAAATAATAAAAAGTCGATTCGTTATGGTTTAATCGCAATATTTTTGTTGCTGATATACCCTTTTTTAAAATTAAGCTCAATCTATTTCTTTGCATTTATTTGTTCAATATTCTTTTTATATGAAAGTCGATTTGGAAAATTGACCAGCCTTCCTCTGTTCTTAGTAATAATTGTTTCTCCGGTTGCAATTTTTCTGTCCGAAATTATTGGATTCGAAATCAGGCTTAACCTTACTAAGATGGCAGCAAACGTACTATCTTTTGTAGATAAAGATTATACTTCAATTGGCAATATTATCATGTTAGGAAAACAGGAATTTCATGTTGATCCTGAATGCATGGGATTAAAAATGGTTATTTTGAGTCTTTTTATAACATTAGTTTTCATTTCCTTTCGGCAAAAAGCAAAACAGATAGGATATAATATTTTCAGCATTATCATTTCGTTAATTTCCGCTTTTTTATTAGTTATCATTTCAAACCTCTTTCGAATTATTCTGATTACTTTATTTAAATCATTTCCTGGTTCTTTCGCACATGAGTTAATTGGAATTATTTGTTTTATTATTTATATAGTTATACCTATTTGGTTCATTATTAAAATTATGCCTTCGAAGAAATCGGGATTGCCTAAAACCGACACAAATCATTCAATAAAGAAATCACATTATTATATTCTGGTTATACTATTAACAATTCTTTTTTCGGTATTTAGATTTTCATCATTAGGTGAAAAAGAATTGTCTTCGATAGATTTGTCATCAATAAATATTAACACAGAAAGTTTCAATAATTCAATCGAAAAACATGGTGTTTTAAAACTAACCAATGAAAAAATACTAATATATATTAAACCTGCTTCAAGTTTTTATTCTGCTGACCATTCTCCAATAATATGCTGGAAGGGGAGCGGATATCAGGTTCAACAAGAACAAATTATTAATCTTGCTGAAATGGATGTCTTTTTTAGTGAGTTAAAGTTGAAAAATGAAAATTTGTATTCAACATGGTGGTATGATTGTGGAGATGATAAAACCATTTCTCAATTTCGATGGCGAATACAAAGCCTATTATCAAACAAAAATTACCGTTTAGTTAATGTAATAAGTTACGAGAAACAAGCTTTATATGATGAAACTGAGAAATTAGTAAGGACGAATATATTTCCAAAATAACAATAGCCAATTTAATATTTTATTTCAAATTTATAATAGAATCTAAAGTATAGAGATATAGGGTATTTGGATTAAAATCATATCGTTTTAATATATCATATGTAACAGGGTAATGAGGCATCAGTTCTTTTCCCTTTATAGGGTCTCCTGGAAACATTTCTATATATTTAGTAGAAATAAAACCACTTAAACCTGTGTTTGAAAGTTCATAATAGATAGCATTACCAAAACAGTTTGCTGACTGACCTGAAGGTATTCCAAAAACAGTAGCATCACATTTATATAAGTCCACAAGGGACCCAAAGCCCGCACTATATGTTCTCTCACTGCAGATTACGATAATATTTTGAGGTGTATAATAGCCATCATATTGCTTGGAAATGTATTCCTTATAAAAAGTTGTGAAAGGTTTGAACTCAGCATTTAACCTTTTCTTTAAATCGTCAGAAGTAATTTTGCCCGATAATATCAGGTTTCTATCCTTTTCATTATTAAAATCAAAATCAGTACCGGTTAATTTATATAAGTGATCTGTTAAATGCTCCTTATTTATTTTATCAATGTTGGTCTGAGTAAAAACACTGAAATAATAATCCGAATATTTATCTATAGTGTAAGATGTTTCTTGTAAATCAAGCAATTTATTTGTCCCGTAAAGAAAATATATAAGGATTTGGGATAATATAGATTGTCCGCCATTATTCCGGCTTAAATCAATAATCAGATTTTCAGTACCGGCACTTTTCATATCCACTACAAGTTTTTTAAATACATCCGTAGCCGAAGGAATACCGGCAATCAGAGAATCGATATCGGTTGGAGCATTATTACTGTTATATCTTTCGTAAATCGGGCCTGCAAATTGTTTTATAATAGTTTTATCAAAACCATGATACAAAGCAAATTCAACTATCTCCCTGAAACCCTCCTGGCTATCAATTCGCAAAAAGGCAGTCTTTTTATCCTCAGATAAAAACTTATATGTAAAGTCGCATTCCTTTGTTGATGGTAAATCAAGTGCTGAAGTTTGCTTTTTAATAAGGGGATAAATCCTTTTTTTAGTCAAATCCAGATTTAATTTTTTTCTTCTGCCATTTGTTAATTCAATCTCAATATGCAAGCGATTCTTATCCGCACGATCTGGTAAAAATTGTTTAATGAAATAGCTTTCCCATAACATTGCATTTAAATTCCACAAAGCGTCATAATCGTTTTGACAAGGGAAAAGTTGTCGTGTTCTTTTCAATAATTCGTGAACCGGAAATTCTTCCACGGAAATTAGCTTAGAACCTATTAAGGGCTCAAATTCTTTTTGCGCAACCTTGCTAATATAGAGCCCCTTTTCAGATAACACAGAAAACCAGAATGGTATGCCAGATGGTGCTTGGGGATCATAATTAAAGAAAGGATGTTGTATTGAAGTATGTCCATCTCCAATTGAGTTTACCAATGGCTGAAGCAACCAGACAAATTTGGTCAAAGTCATACCTGAATCAGGAATTGCCTGCAGGACGGATTGAAATTTTCGGTGAAATTCAATTTTTCCACCACCATTTATATATGGATCGGGATGAACAGATTCGATCAATTGGACGAGTTCACGGGTGTCGTTAATAAGCTGATCATGTGAAAAAGTTGTGTCTTGTGCATATGTAAGAAAATTAATTAATACAATGCACACTAAAACTGATTTACGAATTATTTGCTTCATTTTTTTCTCCTGCATAATAGTTAAATACATAAAATAAATTTTTTAACTTAATTTAACAATACCATTTTTCTGCATAAAACGCAATTTTCAATTTTCATCTTATAAAAATATACTCCATTTTTCAGGTTACTTCCGTTAAAATTAACAGAATATTTACCTTGCAATTTATATTCATTAACCAGGTTTGCATATCTTTTCCCAAATATATCATAAACGCTTATTTCCACTAAAGATTTCTTTTGTATTTCGTAATTTATTTGTGTGAATGAATTAAACGGATTTGGATGATTCTGGGAAAGTTGAAAATTAAATAGTGCTGAGGATTCATCAATATCTGTATTTGCAGATATATTCCAAAGATCAAGACTATCCAAGACGATATTTGAAGCAACAGTCTGAAAATAACTTGCTTCTTCTTCCGGTAAACCGGCATAATAAGTATTACCGACAGAACTTACCTGAAAAATTGCAGAGAAGATAACGCAAGCCATAAGATAAGAACCTTTAAGTGAAGGATGGTTCCAATCACTCATATGCAAATAATGAAGCGGATAATTTTCTTCTTCAAGAACTGCGTACCAGGCCCATCCAACAGGAGCAATTGGGAAATCCAGATCATTTGAATATTGTAATGTGTTTTCATAGATTTTAATTTGCATATCTGCATACGTATCAGGCCATCCATACCATGTCATTCCATCTTCATATGCCCATGGTAAGCAGAAAACCATCTTTGTTGATTCGCAATTTTCTGATATTTTGTTCTGTAGCGTTTCTAAAGCAGGATAAACAGGATGGTCAGTAAAAAACTCCGGATAGGCCGTTATTCTACCCACTCCCTGAAGAATAACGTAATCCCATTCTCTCTCATATATTTTTGCTTCGGTGATGCTACTAGTGGCATGATCTGAAAGATAGAGTCCACCGGGAATATACTGATCGATATAAACCTCATTTCCCGAATAATCAGTAAGGTTTTCAAACAAATTTGGCAGGTTATTGTAATTGAAATAACTACTCCCGATAAATAAAATTTTACATGGGTCCTTAGTGAAATCTGATTTATCTTTTGTTGTTTTCTGTGCCAATAAAGGCATTGTGAAAATAAATAGTGCGAATAATACAGTAATTGTTTTTTTATTCCATACAGAAATATTTCGGGAGGTTGTTTCCATTTTTTCCTAAGCTTAATTTTTAATTATCTTTTCAACAATTATATAATCATCTGCCTCTATTTTAAGAAAGTAAATTCCCTTAGCAAATTGACTAATATTTATACCGGTTTCCGATGTGCTTAAGTTCTTTTGTTTAATAATATTTCCGATGGAATTATAAACTGATAATATTATTCTTTCCCCTGAATAGTTTTTAATCAGAATTGTTATTTCTTCATTAGCAGGATTAGAATAAACCTGAAGCGGTTTTTTATGCTCATCATTAGTCAGGTTGGTACCAAAACCCGTGCTCAAATCATTTTTCCAATAGCTGATTTTATTACCAAAGCGTGCAGAACCAACAACATCAATATCTTCATCATAATCCATATCAACAGCATACACTCCGCTTGCTCCCTGGAAATATCCTGAAACAGGATGTTTGGCAAAGCTTTGATTCCCATCATTTTCCCACCAGGCTATTTGATTGTGTTGCTCTGCGGATGCAACAAGGTCTAAATCACCGTCATTATCAATATCTGCGACACAAACTTGTGCAGCACAATAAAAAGAAGAAGTAATAGTATGAGGTGTAAAGTTTTGAGAGCCATCGTTTTCCCACCATTTAACATAAGTTCCGCATGAAGAACCTACTATATCCATATCTGAGTCCTCATCCAAGTCAACAGCCCTAACCCAATGTGCAGCAGCAAAATTTATTTGATGTTGCGTAAAATTTTGATTTCCGTCATTCTCCCACCAATATATTTTTCCACCTTCATAGCTCGTACCAAGTACGTCCATATCGTTGTCATTATCCATGTCAGCAACAAAAACACTCGTAGCCTGCGAAAAAGTGGCAATAGTATTATCTGTAAAGTTTCCTTCACCGTCGTTTTCCCACCAATGAATTCCCTGGCTACCCCAGTATGAACAAAAAATATCAATGTCGCCATCCAAATCCAGATCGGCAGCATAAACGGTATGGGGTGATGAATAAGATGATGATATTGTATTTTCCTCAAAACTATTATTACCGTCATTAATCCATAATGTTACTCTGGTATGATTGCTTGCTGTACTCAGCACGTCAGCATCTCCATCAAAATCAATATCAATGGCAAATACGCATAATGCACCGGCATAATTTGAAGCAATTGTCTGTCTTGTAAAGTTTTCTGATCCGTCGTTCACCCACAAATCTATTGAATTCCCCGAATATGCCGCACCGAGAATATCCATATCATTGTCTCCTTCTATATCAATAGCATAAACCGACATTGTACCTTCATAATTCTCTTCTATAACTGATTCGGAAAAATTAACTTGTGACTGGCAAATATTACAAATAGCAATAAACACGATAATTGCCAATAATTTTATTTGAAATTTACTTATTTGATTTTTCATTTTAATCTTCTTTTAAAATTTAACTATTCTTTTTGTATAAGATTTCTCACCGGTTTCTATTTTCAGAATATAGATACCATCCGGCATAAGATCCATGTTAATTCTGGTAGAAGGCCCGGTAAAATGATTACTTGCCCACTCATATCCCTGAAGGTTATAAACCGATATTGTTTTTTCCTGATTATGATTATTTTTCAACTCAACATTCAATTCCATTTCTACCGGATTTGGATAAACTTTCAAATTCTTATTATCATAAATCATATTTTGCCCTGTTCCTGTAGAACCTAATTCAATATAATCAACAGTATTACCCCCGAAATTACACACTGCAATCAGGTTTTCATCCGGATTATAAATGAGGCCTGCAGGTTTATTGAAACCTGTTTCAAATACCTCCGGAACTGATGAGCAATCGGGGGGGAATTTGTTTATCTTATCCCCCTGCCACGATGAAACATAAACATTGCCTTCAATGTCTTTGGTGCAGTCGATGTTTTGCCCCACCAATGGATTAACCAGATTTTGAATATCAGACGAATCTGCCAGGTTTATGGACCGCACAAAAGTAACAGGCCAACTGAAAATATAAAGGCAATTATTTATAGTGTCCACATTGCAGGTTTGTGTTCCGTTGGGTAAGCCTGATCCAACAAATACATTATACGAAAGGGTTTTTGTATCTATTTTAAACACATCCCCAGCTTGCCCGACTACATATAAAAATCCACTGCGCTTATCGATATCCATATGTGCCATGGAAGGGGATTCGGGAACCAACATCGAACCAACTAATTCACCATTGTAAATTTCAATACATGTTATAGTAGAAGGATCGTTGGAAGCGACAAAAAGAGAATCGCCAACGATTTCAACACCCATCGGCACGCTGAAACCCTGGTAAAAAACCTCCTGGTTCATCAGGCTGTCAATCTTTATGATTTTTCCATTATTCGCATTCGATACAAAATAACTTTTACTTGCCTGGTGGTATGCTATGCCTTCCGGGCCGTTTAACAGATTTGTTTGTGACCAGCCGGTATTTACCAGAGCACAAAAGATTGTGATAAAAATGAAAGATAGTGTTTTCATGGTTTAATTTATTTTTGTTAGAACTAATTTCTTTAGCAAAAGTTGACTTTCTAAACAAGAATTAAAAATTAAATCAACCAAAGTATAAATAGAATCAACATATTAAGTGTTTTACCTGAAAACCTTTTCCTTGAATAATTTATACTGTTGGTTGATTAAAAGTTAATATTGGTTGAATTAATAATAAGGTGTAAAATAATTATTAATAATTTTATCCAAAAAATTGCAGAATGAATAAGAAACAAATTATAACCATACATATCCTGTTCTGGTTTGTTGTTATTTCAATGACCTTTTCTTTCTTGATATTCGGTTCGCAGCCTTTTTCTTATGATAAGTTAATTTCACGTTCATGTAAAATGATGTTGGAAATTATTGATTTTTACATAATTTACAGTATTATTGTTCCGCGGTTTTATATTAAAAAGACTTATCTGAAGTTTTTTATTATTATTGTTCTTTATATTTTATGCTATATTCCTTT
Organism: uncultured Bacteroidales bacterium; assembly: GCA_964462015.1. Taxonomy (GTDB): domain Bacteria; phylum Bacteroidota; class Bacteroidia; order Bacteroidales; family JAEINX01; genus JAEINX01. Next base: position 158,464 of record CAYWXI010000002.1, read on the forward strand.
ATATGCTTATAGTTTGAACTATACGGAAATTTTACTTGGAGGGGTTAAAGATTTCCAATATATTAAATCATATTTTCTTGTTGCAATATATTATACTATACTTTATGTTTTTCTCGGAGGATTATTTAAATTGGCAATTGAAGGAAATAAAAGTCAGCAACAAAAAATTCTTCTGGAGAAACAAAATGTAAAAAGTGAGCTGGCATTGCTCAGATCACAGGTAAATCCTCATTTTCTTTTTAATATACTAAACACTATACATTCATTTGTTAAAAGCAATCCGGATAAAGCCACACATTCAATAATAAAGCTTTCTGATATTATGCGATTTATTTTGTATGACGCAACTCACGACAAAATTTCACTTAATAAAGAGATCGAATACCTGCACGATTATATTACTTTACAGAAATTCAGGCTTGATAATCCGGGTTTTGTTCAATTTGAAATAAACGGTAGTCCTAATACAATTAGTATTCCGCCAATGCTTCTTATTCCATTTGTAGAAAATGCTTTCAAACACGGTAAAATTAAAACTCCGTCACCTGGTATAAAAATCAAATTGAATATTATTGAAAATAAAAAAATTGAATTTAATGTTGAAAATGTTACGTCTTCATTAAATTTGCATAGAATAGAAAAATCGGAAGGAATAGGACTAAAAAATGTAAAGAGAAGACTGGAATTGTTATTTCCTGATAAACATGATTTGAAGATTATTGAAACCGGTAATAGATTCGTGGTTCATCTTAGTTTGAATTTAATTTAAAATGACAAAAATAAACTGCATAATAATTGATGATGAACCTCCTGCTATCAGACAAATGGAGGAGTATATATCAAATGTACCTTACCTGGATTTAACAGCATCTTTCGACAATGCAATCGACGCTCTGGATTACCTGAAAGAAAACCGGACAGACTTGATATTTCTTGATATTCAAATGGAAACACTTACAGGGATACAATTTTTAAATGTATTGAAAGATAAACCCAGAGTAATTCTTACTACCGCATATGACGATTATGCTCTAAAAGCTTTCGACCTCAATGTAACTGATTACCTGCTAAAACCTATATCATTTGAAAGATTCTTGCAGGCTACCGAGAAAATATACAAGCATTTTTTCCTTGAACAAACCTCCGGTTCATCAGAGAAATCCCAACTAAACGATGAACGTGACTATTTTTTTGTTAAAACCGAATTCCGTGTTGAGCGTGTTGATTTTAACGACATTCTTTATATTGAGGGATTAAAGGAATACCTTGGGATTTGTACGGCGAATAAAAAAATCCTCACCCTCCAAAACTTTAATGATATCCTTGACACCCTGCCTTCTTCCAATTTTATCAGGGTTCATAAATCTTATATCGTTGCTGTGAACAAAATAAGCAGTATTGAAAGAAATCATATTCTTATCGGAGATAAGCTTATTCCCATAGGGCCAACATACAAGGATGATTTTTTCAATACATTAAAAAGCAGGAAATTAATGTAGTTTCATTCCGTTCGGGAAAAAATAAAAAAGGGATAACAATTTAATCAGATACATTTTCATAAAATTAATTGTGCTATTTGTCCTGTTAACGACATTTTATAAGGCACTCATTACAAACTAACGCAAGCCGGGTATAACTATATTTTGGCAGCAATCTATGTTTGCTGCCGTAATTTAGGTGCTTTATCTAAATATTCATTTAATTCCTTCTTTTTCCTTCTTCTGTCTGCATATCGCAACATCTTATTTTTATTCACAGAATATTTTTCAAAAGCCCCGTTAAAAATTATTTCCATTTCTGAACCTTGCTGAGCGTCAAAAGTGATGGAATCACAGAAAATATCAACTAACATTTTTTCAATAGTTGTTGTATTTATCCCTGCAACATATTGAGTAGGTGCTTCCGAAACCAGGGATTTTACTATCCATGTTTCTTTTTCATCGGGAATATATCTGTTAAACAATTCACGGGTTGGTTGCAGAAAAACAGAATATTTTCTTTCTTTCATAAAATAAAAAACAGATTCCATTGCATCCTTTTCAACTTCAACTATTAAATAAAATCGCCCGGGTTGATGTAGCATTAACTCATTAAAAACTAAAGTACTCCACAAACATACATTTAAAAACGGGAAATTCCTTTGTAGTTTATTATTTAATGTTTTGATTTTATTAGGGATTTCCGGAATAAAACTTCTTGATTCACCAAGAATAAATTTTCCTCTGCCAATTCGGTTTAAAATACCCATTTGTATCAAACTGTAAATTCTCCAGTTAACACTTGTTTCTTTAATTTCAGGTTCAAGCGTTTTATAAAAATCAAACAAATCTTTATTAGTAAAGGTTTGTTCATTCTTAAACAAACTATTTAATTTGACGATATTTAATTTATTTGTATTGATCTTTTCTATAAATTTTTTTACAAATATACAAAACTATATTTTGGCAGCAATCCTATGTTTGCTGCCAAAATTTAGTTGGATAGTATCTTGGTAAAGTATTATAGATGATTATTAACTGCTGTGTTTTTTACTAAGCCTTAATTTCCTTAATAGCTTTTTCGATAAAATTTTTACGATTGTGCTAAAAACAAATCCGGTGTTTTCACATTATGACTTTTTTGTTTTCTTCTCTAAATCTTCTATTGCCTCTTTAATAACACTTGCGATTTGAGTTTTTTTATGCTTTTTATAATGTTCGAGTCTCTCCTTAAGAAAAGGTAAAGCAAGTTTTAGATCTTTACCCCTAAGAGCATAGGCGCCTAACTGAGCTCTATCTTCATTCCATAAATCTAAAAGAGAAGCTATTGATTCTACCGGAACTTGTTTGCTTTTTTCTAAAAACTGATTTGCAATTAGAAAAACAAGTCTTGAATTACTTTCATAATATTTCCTGTTTTTCTCAATAAGACTACTTAATTCCTGAGGTTTTTTTATTAATCCAGTCATTGATTTCATTAATGCCTTTTGCTTTTTATCATATTCCTTATTTTTCTCTTCAAACTTTTTTGTCATTTCGTAAGCTGTATTCATTTTAATGATGTCTGGAATATTACTTATAGTATCAAGTAGGGTTTTAATATAGGATTGGAAAATAAAAATGAAAACTGTAAAGAAAAAAGATAAAATACCAATGTATATTGGTATAGATTCTATAATAGAGATACCATCAGTACCTTTGATTATTTTAGATCCATTTGTTAAGTCAGAATTAGTACTACCAAATTTGTATATTAAAAGTATAACTAAAAATGATAAAAATGCAATAAAAAATAATGAAAAAATGAATGAGTTAAATTTGTTTAATGCATTAACATTTTTTATTTTTTTTAAAACATGTCCGATTTTTGAGTTTGTGTTATCTTCTTTCACTTTTATTTTGTGTTTTTTAGATTTTGCTTTATCTTCAGTGTTATTTGCCATGGTTTATTTAATTTTATATGTAACGTATCATTTGGTATTATTATAAGATTCTCTTTCAAACAATGCTAACGATTCTATTTTTTGTTTAAAATCATCAATCGTTATTTCGGCCTTTTCAATTACCTCTATTTCAGAATGATTGACACAATGTTTCTTAAAATCTTCTCTATAGTTTTCAGGAATTTTATTTGTAAATATAATTGTTAATAAGTTATCAATAGATTTTAAAAATGACTTGTAAAAAATAACACCCTCTTGATATCCACCATAATAATTTTCCCCATCACCTTCAAACATTATATCTAATAAAACTAAATCAATTGTTTGATTATGTTTTAGAATAAACTTTTTTGTTTCATCACCTGTATTACTAAAATATTTAACCTTCTTACCTTGAATGTCTTTGCAAGCTAAAATGAAACCTTCAATTTCAGATTTATCATCATCAATAAAAATTATTTTGCGCATTTTATTTGTTTTGGTTTTTTAAACTTTACAATTATTGTAGTTTTTTTCTGGAATTCATCAACTTTCATATCTATACTTGCATTATGTAAATGAAGGATTTTTTTGCATATATATAAACCAAATCCACTACCTTTAATATTATAATCTTCTGAAACACTACCTCTTTTAAATTGATTGAAAATTTCATGAATTTCTTCCTTTTTAATTGTTTTTCCATAATTGGTAATATAAAGATGATAGACTGATTCGAAATATTCAGAGGAAATTTCTATATTTTTATATTCACCATTTACTTTCAAACTAAATTTAATAGCGTTGTCAATAATATTGTAGAAACATAAATCCAGTTTATCAATATCGCCATCAAGTATATAATCAATGAAATTATCATTATATAAGATTTTAATATTCGGTCTTTTTAAGTCAAGTTCATAATGTTCGATATCAATAATATAATCAAGTATCTCTTTGATAGAAGTTTCTTTGGGGTCTTTCAATTCTTTTATATCAAGTGCACCGGTTGAAAGAAAAAATTTAAGTTTATGAATCCTATTTCTGAATAGAAGCAATGTTTTATAAAAAGCATAGCGATTTATAGAAATATTTGTTCCGTCATTGGGTAGCTTGAAATATTCATCTATATCTTTAATTTTAAAAATAGTTAATGCAGATTCAATTGTCTGGTTCAATTTATTTGAGGTACTTCTTAAGGTATGAAATATGTTAAAAATGAATGTTTGGATTTCAGAAATATCCTTTCCAATACCAACAATACACTCTTTATTTTCTCTATCACAATAAAGTTTTACTTTTGTAGCTGTGATGTGTATTTCCTTAATTTTCCCTTTGTATCTTGTTATGCGAGGATAATCTTTAGTGAGTTTATCATTTCCATCCCTAAATATAAAATCATTATCTTCTTGAATTGATGCTAACATTCTATCAGCTTGTTTCTGAGCAATCTCACCATTTTTTACTAATTCGCTAAAAAGTTCTTTGTCGGTTTTTCCAATAATATCATCTCTATTTTTCAAACCAAACATATCTGTCATGGTTTTACATGCAATTTCATATTTACCCTCACTATCTTTTATATAAGAAAAATTTGGAGTATTATCCATAAAAGCATTTAGTTGCCTGTTTTTTTTATTTAATTCTAGTGTACGTTCCATAACTTTTTCATCAATATTTTTTAATAGATCATAAGTTTGAATTGCTTTTCGTATAGTAATATACAAGCGTTGATTAGTATTACTCCCCTTTTCAATATAGTCGTTTATATTATATTCATTAAATATTACTAATTCCGGATTTTCTCCCGGATAACCGGTTCTTATTATTAACTGAATTAACTTATTTTTTATTTCTTCTCTAATAAAATCAATTAATTTTAAGCCACTATCACGATTTTCCATAACCACATCAACTATTGCAACTGCAATGTCTTTTACAGTTTTTAATATTTCTTTTGCTTCTTCTGCTGAAGATGCATAATAAAATTCTATCTTTTTATTAAAAATTTCTTTATTACGAAATGCATTTTTTGTAACTGTAAAAATTTCTTCAATATCATCTACAATTAATATTTTCCAAAAAAAATTATTTTCTATAAATTCTGAATTATTTTCAGAAAAAAACTTATACTTACTCATATTTTAATTTATTTTTAGATTTATAACAAATTCAACTCCTTGTCCAGGTTTACTAGTATAATTAATCTTTCCATTAAATGTTTTTTCGTTTTCAATTAGCTTTTTAATAATTGATAAACCTAAACCGGAGCCAGCACCTTCTTTTGTTGAAAAATACGGACTAAAAATTTTATTCAAATGTTCATGTTTTATTCCTTGCCCGTTATCTTTGTATTTAATAAATAATCTATCTGAATACCTGTTAATTTTTATATCAATTTTTCCTCCCCTTCTGTTACTGAAGTTATCAAAACCATGACGTATAGAATTTGTTATTAAATTAGTAAATATTTGAGAAATTGCACCGGGATATGTTTTTACTTTTATTGTTTCCGGTTTACATTCAATATTAAATTCTAATTCGGAATTTTGCCATAGCGGTTTTAAAGTATTAAATAAATCATATAAAAAGTCTTTAATTATTATTTCTCTTGAGATACCAGACATTTGATCTCTTGATATTTCTTTTAGACTTTTTATTAGTCTCGCAGCATTTTTTAAACTTTTAAATATTAATATAGAGTTTTCTACAACAGGCTCAAGATAATTCTGCAGATAACTCTTTGATAAAATATTTCTTTCAAATTTGTCTCTTAATTCTTCTGTATTATCTTTAATAGTAGTTATACCTATAGATCCTACTTCAAGAGGTGTGTTGATTTCATGAGATATTATTGCAATGAATTCTCCTTTAGCCGCTTGTGTTTTTGATTCAATTAATTCCTGTTGAGTTGCTTCAAATTTTTCTTTTTCTTTCTCTAATTCAACTTTGAGTTTGATTTTTTCTTTTTCTAATTCCCTTTTTTTTCTTTTTTCTTCTAAAATTTTTGTTCTTTTTTTAATGTTTAAATAAAAAAGAAGAAGTATAAGAAGAATAAAAATAACCTCTATTGAAAGAAACCACCATGATTTATCCCAAGGAGTGCGTATTTTTATTAGCAAAATAGTTTCTTCTACATTCCAAACACCATCGTTATTTGTTCCTTTTATTTTAAATATATAATCACCATGAGGAATGTTCGTATATACTGCTTTTGGATCTTTACCAGTTGTTTTTTTCCACTTTTCATCATATCCTTCTAATTTATATTCATATTGATTCAAAAAAGGATCGGTATAATCTAAAGCGGTAAAACAAACAATAAAAGAGTTATTATTATAATCTAATTCTATTTGAGAATTATTTGAGGGATATTTATAATAGATTGAATCAGGAATATTAATAAAATTTGTGATATGAATGGGAGGTTCAAAATCATCATTCATAATTGAATCTTGATGAAAATAGTATAATCCGTCAATTCCCCCGAAATAAATATATCCTGAGTCATCTTTAAAACTTGCTCCAACATTAAACTCCAGATTATTAATCCCATCATTGGTTGTGTAGGAGCTTATTTTATTGCTATCTATATTAATTTTTCCTAAACCATTATTCGAACTCATCCATAAATTACTTTTACTATCCTCTAATAAATCGTATAAAAAATTATTTGATAATCCGTTATCCTTAGTAAATTCCTCCATCTTTATTAAATTCCTATCTAATTTATTTAACCCATAAATAGTAGATATCCAGAAATTAGAGTTTTTATCCTTCTTTATACAATGAATAGAATTACTTTTTAGTTTTACATCAATATTTTTTATTAATGAATCAATATCGTAGTAATAAACATACAAACCATTATAGGTTCCTATTAATAGCTCATTATTATTTTTTTGTGTTATGGAAGTGATAAAACTGTAATCATATTTTTTTATTCGACAAACATTTGAATTAGGCTTAAACTTAAATAAGCCGTCTGTTGTTCCTATCCATATATTATCTTTTTCATCGTGAAAAATTTTATATATTCTGTTTCCTTCAAAGTTTATTAACGATTTATCATCAATACTAATACAATCCCCTAATTCTGTAAACGAATTATTATTCCAAATATAAATATGATTGTTGTTGTAATTATTATCACTTGCAACTATCCAAATTTCATTATTAATTGGTGTAATTACACTAACAAAATCTCCAATTTTTTTGCATTCATCTACTAAAATACGATTATCGTTTTTATAAACAAATAATCCTTTATGCCATGTTCCCATCCATAAGGTATCATTATTTTTATAAATGGAGTTTATATTTTTATTGCAAAATTCATTTTTTTCAAATTTTTTATCTTTACAATCAAAAACAAGAACTCCATTACTGTAAGTTGCAATCCAAAGATTATCAGATTTGTCTTTATAAAAATCAAAATACCTGTCGTTTGGAAATTTCGTTTTTCGCTTAATATTATTAGTGTTAAAATTTGTATCAATTGTGTATAAACCATATTCTGTACCAACCCAAATTTCATCTTTTACGCGTTCTATTGAATAAACTGTAGTATCTGAAAATAAATTTCCTCGTAGTGTATCATCTATTTTATCAGTAGCTTTCATAATATGCCTTCCATTATCATAAAAGGCATTAATTTTTATGTTGTTATACCTAGCATCTATATTAATACTATCGGTTTTTTTATCCAAAACATATAAGCCCTTATTAACACCAAAATATACTAAATCCTTCTTTTTTATCATTGGTGTTTTGTAAAAAGGTAAAATAGCCTTCCCTTTATTATTGCTAAATGCTTGGATAATTTCAGTTTTACCCTTTTTTATGCTCGTCCTTAAAATTGCATTTTGTGTTATTACATACATGTAAATAGAATCAGAAAATAATCCGGATATTTTTTTATTTTTAAAAATTGTATTACTATCAGAAAAATAATTATAGTCAAACCTTTCATTATGGGTATCATATATATATAATCCAAAGTATGTTCCCACCCACAAATTTCCTTGATTATCTTTTTCAATACAATTAATTCTGTTTTCGAGTATATTATTTCCGTTTTTCGTAATTCTAATATTATCAAAATCATATCCATCAAATCTGTTTAGTCCATTCTGGGTCCCAAGCCAAATAAAACCTTTATCATCTTGAATAATACAATAAACAGTACTTTGAGACAAGCCCTCATTAACAGAATATTTCTTATATAGTGAATCTTGCTCCTGAGCAAATATTTTGTCAGACGCAAATATTATTATTAATAGCATGACGGGATAAATACATTTCATAATTGCAAGTATTTAATTTTATTAAGTAATTCTACAAGCTACTTTCAAAATTCACTAAATATATTTCTATTTCAACTTTTTATAAATGTTGTTGTATATGCAGTTAGTAATGTAGAATTGCACAAAAATCATTAAAAATTTGTGTTTTTTATTAGAACCTTAAACTAATAAATCCTCATTTTAAATCTTTTTTTCAGACCTCTACCAACCCTCACAAAACTCCTGCTTTTTCTTCCTAAGAAACTGATAACAAAGCTATGTAAAAAATGTAATACAAAATACATTTTTACAAATAAAAAACAAAATATCAATTATTTACAGAAATAACACAATCTTTAAATCCTTAATATAAATAATATGGCTTCTTATTAAGATTAAATATAAATTGAGGGTTTTGTTTTTTCTACATAAAATTCCAGCCAATAAAATTTAAGATATATCAAAACGTATGTAAAAAATTGGAAATCATAAATTAAAAAACAACGTGCAGTACTCAATTTTTTCATCCTTCAAAAAAGTCATCGGATGACTTATTTTCAAAAAATCCACGAAACATAATTCTTCATATCAATTAAATTGAAACAGTCATCCGATGAATAAACCACAAAGCAACCCAAGCCCATCACAAAGCAGCAAATGAAATGCCAATCAATTACCCTCCCATGATCCGGCATTTCATTCCTTTTTACTTTTCACTTTAGCCTTAGCTAAGCATTATACCTCACCCTTTTCTTCAGCTCCGAATAAGTATAATCCTTTAATTTTTCCGGAGAATCATCCCTGTAAATCAATTTTCCTGCTTCACACACTTCATTGATATATGTCCACAAATTATTCAATTTTTGATTTTTTTCAAGGGTTTGTGCTGCTTTTTCATTAATCAAAACATTTTGCTGTTGGTTTTCCGAACGAACACTGTCAATCAGGGTTTGAAGATTTTCGCTCAGACTTAATTTATAACCTACTCCGCTAAGTGCATCATGGTTTCTGACAACATGGTTCAATACCGATTGGGCATTTGCCAAAAAACCCTCAATATTTCCTGAGTGAATGGATGCCCTGAAACTTTTCAATCCAAAATCTTCATAAGAAATATCAAGCTGACCCTTGGCACGTTTCAAAAAGAAATCAATTTTACTTACCAAAGTTCTGGAATTCTTAACCTTATTATTCATTCTTCTTGTAAGGTTCTTTAGCAATTTCGTTTTGTCTTCGGTCGAAATTGCTACATTGGCTTCACTAATACCTCCTTCAAATCCAAGGATGTATTCTTCATCGAAGATCCCACTGAAAAAAGTGAAATCTTCAAGGTCCCGACTAAGGCTTTCCTTTACAAAACCACCTACTTCGGGTAGTTCTTCGTGTCGAAACTGAGAAATTTTTTTAAACATAATTTTAAATATTTAATTAATAATTAGATGAGTAATGTGATATTCAGCGGAATAAATCAAATTAATTTATCCCTTATTGTACTAAGTATTCTTGTTTTTATTATTGCCTGACAAATATAGTAATAAATATTTAACAGAAATGATATTTTTTGAATAAAAAATAATATTATGTGTCAGAGAAACTTATTTGGCTAATTTGAGCTATTACTCTACAGGATAATTGCAAATGAAATATATATTTCTCAATGTAATTATTTATATATAATGTTGTCAGAGAAACAGACATATAAAATTCCACGCAAAATACGCAGACGAATCGCTAAAAACGCAAAGAATTAACTCACAGGTTCATAACCTTTGCGAATATTTTTGCGACCTTTGCGTGAAAAGCCTCATAATCTGACATTTAAATCACCTAAACAATTACCATTGACATTAAAGATCGCTTCATTAGTACAATCCATCCAACCATTGACATTAATCTTCGCTCTATTCGTAAGTTTAATCCAACCGTTGACATTAATCTCCGCTTCATTCGTACGTTTAATACAATCACTGACATTAATCTCCGCATAATTCGTATGCTTAATCCAATCATTGACATTAATTCCCGCTTTATTCGTACAACTAATCATGTCATTGACATTGAATTGCAATCAATATGTACATCTGGCCATTTCGTTGATATTAAATATATCTCCATTCGTAAGCTCAACCATATCATTCATATTAACATTCACCTTAATCGTAAGATCGGTTTTATTATACTGATATTGAAATAATAAATGTGCATTTGAAATATATTGCCGGTAATTTGTAGCTGTTAAAATAAACCATTAAAATGGTTTTCGAAACGACATACATTAAGCAACTAATGAAACACTAAATCATTTAATCGTTTTAAGATTTTATAACATAAACAGTAAACAAACCTATATGAACAGAAAGCGTTTTTTGGGGGATTATTGAGCCTTTGTTACGGTTTTGTTGCTTCTAATCCTCTTTTTATCATAATTTTATTCAATAACTCAATAGCGGCTTCAAAATCATAACTCCTGACTTTCGCCTCCATTTCTTTCTGCTCATTTTCACATCCCTCAACCAATCCAAGTTCTATAATTTTATAACTGGCCTCAGAGTCGGAATCTTCCAGTAATTTTTTTAGCTCAATGCATTTGGTTAAAAGTTCTTCTTTCGTAAGAACCGGAGCCTCAACCTTAGGTTCATCCAAACTACTTTCTTTGGTTTTTAAATTCTCAGTCTCCTGTTCTAAGTGGGCCATTTCTGTCTTTTTAAAATCCAATTCGAAACTGAACAAACTCCCTTTTTCCAATTCACTTTCAACCGTAATTATCCCTCCCAATAGCTTTACGATTTTGCTGCAAAGTGATAATCCTAATCCAATACCTCCATATTTACGTGTTGAGCTTCCATTTATTTGAGTAAATGACTTGAATAGTTTATTTATTTTATCCTGAGGAATTCCTATTCCACTGTCTTCAACAGAAAAGTTAATTCTATACGTATCCTCTTTTTTATGAACTAATTTGGTAGTGACCGATACGAACCCTCTATTGGTGAATTTAATTGCATTATCAACTAATAGTGTTATAGCTTGCAATAACCGTTTTGAATCACCCCTTAATACTTGCGGTATTGCAGGGTCGTTTTCACAGGTAAATTTTAAATTCTTTTTCCCGGCCGGTTTATTGTAACGAAGAGTGATATTATCAAGTAGATTGGATAAACTAAAATCAATATCTTCAAGCTCAAACATTTTTTTTTCTGCCACTGAGAAATCAAGAATAGTACTAATTAGACTTTTTAGATGAGACACTGAATTATTAATGCTTTCTATATGTCTTGATAAATTTTCATTAACAATCTCCATTCTAAGTAGTTCATTATTACCACTTATTATATTCAAGGGTGTTCTCAGTTCATGGCTTATATTTGCGAGAAATTGACTTTTTAGCCTATTGGCATCTTCGGCAACCTCTTTTGCTTTTGCCAGTTCTTGTGTTCTTTCCTCAACCATTTCCTCCAATTTATCACGTTGCTTTTCAAGTTCCAGCTCTGTTTTACTATGTTCAACAAGGGCCCAGTTTAACCGATGAAGTTGTTTAATGATTTTGTCCCTAATCGTAAAGAATGAAATAATTGAAATACAAGCTATTATTATTATCAATCCTAGAGATATGCCCAATAACCAATAATTTAGAGTATCATATTTTTTGACTGATTTGTATGTTCTACTATCCAGTAGGAAAAAAAAGTCATCAATCGGATTCATGATTTTTGCTTTGGCGTCATGATATTTTTCATCGAACATTATACGGCGTGCAAAGTCCGGGTCGGATTCTTTCTTAATAGTAAATTTTCCGGTTCCATCATCAAAAAACCCTCTCATAGCATTGAAAGCCACCTTTTCCGTCCATACTAAATCGTTGGAATTGCTTTCAGCTTCTTTTAGTTTATCAAATTCTGTTTTAGTAAATCCTAACTTACTCATGCTATCCTGCAGGGCAATAGTTTTACCATCAGGCCGGGGCTTTATTCCATTACGGATATCAAGCACTTCATAATATCTCTTTTCCCAAATACTATCGCCTGAAGAAATATAGGTGCGACAATAGCGTGTCAAATCATCAGAACTTTGCCTAAGTTCATCGGCAATAACAAAAGATTTGTAACGAATTTCATGACTTTGTTTAAGCTTTGCTCTATTTTGAAACATTAAAATAGCAACTACGCCTAATGCGATAAGTAAAACTATAATAATAGAATAAATCGATATAAACAGTTTTTTAAGACTCATATTTATTAACTTTTTTGTTGCAGTTAAAAGTTAGGTTTCTGTCTTCAATTAATAATATCTCAAATTTTTAATTCATATCATTTGATTAATTTTTCCATAAAGATACAAAATTTTTCTACTATTTGCAAATATTATTTTCCCGGCATACTTACAAAAAGCAAGTCGGTTTTATTTTTTTTCGCAAATATTAAGTGATAAGTGAAATTTGTAGTACATCCGAAAGTATTTATATTGAAAATCCTGGAGAACCTATTGAGTTTACTTTCCATCATTCCATTACTCCAAAACTCCATCCCTCCTTAAAATAATTAAACATATCCTCATTCATTTGTTTTCGGATTCTTGCATTTAAAGTATATTTGCAGCGGTTATTATTTAAAGAGCCATCCTTTAATAAAATGGCTCTAAATTGCACCTTTTAAGTGCTTTATAAATTTTGATTATGATTCTATATTACAGAGGTTCTGAAAATGAAGTTTATGCCGTTCATCTTTCACATGAAATTGCTGACGCTGATAAGAAAAAACTTAGCTGGCTTTTTGGTGAAGCTGCTTTGATTGACAGTGATACTTTAGAAGGTGTTTTCATCGGCCCCCGAAAAGAAATGATCACTCCCTGGAGTACGAATGCCGTTGAGATTACTCAAAATATGGGCATTGCCGGGATTTCAAGGATTGAAATGTTCACTGAAACAGCAAGCAATAAACCGGAATTTGATCCTATGCTTCAATCGAAATATGAAGGGCTTTGTCAGGATTTATTTACAATTGATAAAACTCCCGACCCGATAATTTATATTGATAATATCGAGGAATATAATCAGCAGGAAGGGCTTGCATTGAGCAAGGATGAAATTTCGTATTTAAAAGAAGTTCAGACAAAGATCAACCGAAAGCTTACCGATAGCGAAGTTTATGGTTTTGCACAGGTTAATTCCGAGCATTGCAGGCATAAAATATTTAACGGAACTTTCATTATTGACGGAAAGGAAAAAAAGGATTCATTATTTGCATTAATAAAAAAGACATCGAAGCTAAATCCAAATACTTTGGTTTCGGCTTATAAAGATAATGTTGCTTTTGTTCTTGGCCCTAGAGTTGAGCAATTTGCCCCCGAGACCCAGGACAAGGCCGATTATTTCAAAATAAAAGATATTGATACCGTAATTTCCCTGAAAGCCGAAACACATAACTTCCCCACAACTGTTGAGCCTTTCAACGGTGCTTCAACGGGCACTGGAGGTGAAATTCGCGATAGAATGGCAGGCGGAAAAGGAAGCTTGCCTCTTGCCGGAACAGCAGTTTATATGACTTCTTATCCCCGGATTGAAGGAAACAGAAAATGGGAAGATAAAACCGAAGCAAGAAAGTGGTTGTATCAAACGCCCGAAGAAATACTGATCAAGGCTTCAAATGGTGCAAGTGATTTTGGGAATAAATTCGGCCAGCCTTTAATTAACGGCAGCCTCCTGACTTTCGAGCATTTCGAAAACAACAAAAAATTTGCTTACGATAAAGTTATTATGCTTGCCGGAGGTGTTGGTTTTGGCAAGAAAGAAGATAGCCTGAAAGATGTTCCCGAAGCCGGTGATACCATCGTTGTTCTAGGCGGCGATAATTACCGTATTGGAATGGGGGGAGGTGCAGTTTCGTCGGTTGCAACCGGTGAATATGGCAATTCAATTGAGTTGAACGCCGTACAAAGAGCTAATCCCGAAATGCAAAAACGTGTTATGAATGCTATCAGGGCATTGGTTGAATCCGATAAAAACAGCATTGTTTCAATTCACGATCATGGTGCTGGCGGCCACCTCAACAGTCTTTCGGAACTTGTTGAAGAAACCGGTGGAACTATTGATATTGATAAACTCCCGGTTGGTGATCCTACTTTATCCGATAAAGAAATTATTGGAAACGAATCGCAGGAAAGAATGGGTTTGATCATTAAAGAAGATGACTTTGATAACCTTAAAAAGATCGGTGACAGAGAACGAGCACCGATTTATAATGTTGGTGAAACAAGCGGCGATGATCATTTTAAATTCAAAAAGGGAGAGAAGTGTCCAATTGACCTCAACCTGGAATATCTTTTCGGAAAACCTCCAAAGACTATTCTTAAAGATGAAACAATTAAAACAAATTATGGAGACGTTGATTATTCTGTAGATAAAATCAATGAATACCTCGAAAATGTATTGCAATTAGAAGCTGTTGCCTGCAAAGATTGGCTGACCAATAAAGTCGATCGGTCGGTGACCGGAAAAGTTGCAATGCAGCAATGCGCCGGTAAAGTCCAATTACCTTTGAATAATCTTGGCGTTGTCGCTATTGATTATCAAGGCGAAAAGGGTATTGCTACGGCTATCGGCCATGCTCCCGTAAATGCCCTGGTTGATCCGGCAAATGGTTCGGTGATCTCGGTTGCCGAGTCTTTAACCAATATTATCTGGGCACCGATTGAAAATGGTTTGAAAGGGATTTCGCTGAGTGCAAACTGGATGTGGCCTTCAAAAAACCATGGTGAAGATGCAAGGCTTTATAAAGCTGTGCAGGCTGTTAGTGACTTTGCCTGCAAGCTTGGAATCAATATTCCAACCGGAAAGGATTCGCTTTCGATGACACAAAAATATCCCGGTGGCGATGTTGTTTATTCCCCGGGAACAGTAATAATTTCGGCAGTTGGTGAAGTAAGCGATATTAAAAAAGCAGTTTCACCAGTCCTGAAAAACAATAATAATACTTCATTGATTTATCTTGATCTCTCAAACGATGAATATAAATTAGGCGGAAGCAGTTTTGCTCAATCATTAAATAAATTAGGAGATTCTTCGCCCACAATTGCCGATCCTGATTATTTTGCGAAAGCATTTAATGTAATTCAGCAATTAATTTCTGATAAGAAAATTCTTTCCGGCCATGATATTTCAGCCGGAGGAATGATTACTGCTTTGCTTGAAATGACTTTCGGAAATAATGATACCGGATTGAATATTGATCTTACTACAATTAATGAAGATGATTCCATTAAACTTCTTTTTAGTGAAAATCCGGGAATTTTAATTCAGGTTTCCGGTGATGATAAAATTCCTGACTTCCTTGATGAAAATCAAATTACGTTTTATAAGATCGGAAAAACAAATAATAGGAGAGAGCTAAAGATAAAGAATCAAGGCAATGAATTTAGTTTTGAAATAGATTATTTAAGAGATAAATGGTTTAAAACATCTTATCTCCTCGACAGAAAACAATGTGGCGAAAACCTGGCATTGGAAAGATTTAATAACTATAAGAATCAGGAATTAAGTTATAAATTTAATAATGATTTCAGCGGAAAACTTTCTCAATATGGAATCGATAAAAACAGAAGAGAAAAGACCGGAATAAAAGCAGCAATAATTCGTGAAAAGGGGGTTAACGGTGATCGTGAAATGGCTTACATGATGTATCTTGCCGGCTTCGATGTTAAGGATGTTCACATGACCGATCTGATTTCGGGCCGTGAAAACTTAGAAGATATTAATTTGATAGTATTTGTCGGTGGTTTTTCAAATTCCGATGTTCTCGGGTCTGCAAAAGGTTGGGCAGGAGCTTTTATTTATAATTCAAAAGCCCGAAAGGTTCTTGAAAATTTCTATTCACGAAAAGATACTTTGAGTCTTGGGGTATGCAATGGCTGTCAGCTAATGCTTGAATTGGATCTTGTTAATCCCCGCCATGACGAAAAGCCAAAAATGTTGCATAATGAATCAGGTAAATTTGAATCGGGTTTTATAAATGTCAATATTCTTGAAAATAATTCGGTTATGTTAAAAAGTTTGATTGGGTCAAGATTAGGAATTTTTGTGGCTCATGGTGAAGGAAAATTCTCGCTTCCTTACGACGAAGACAAATATAATATCCCTGTTAAATTTTCTTATGATTCTTATCCGGGCAATCCTAACGGTTCGGATTTTTCGGTTGCGGCTTTATGCTCAAACGATGGCCGTCATCTTGCAATGATGCCTCATTTGGAAAGAGCTATTTTCCCATGGAATTGGGCAAATTATCCCGAAGAAAGAAAAAATGATGAGATCTCACCCTGGATTGAAGCATTTGTAAATGCACTGGAATGGATCAGAGAAATTAGGAAATAGGGGCTTTTTATACCCTTATTTCCTCTATACCTTTATTACCCTTATACCTTTTAATAAATTTCAGAAAATCATGAAAAGAATTACATTATTGTTATTGATAGTTTTAAGTGTTTCAAATATTTTTGCTCAAACGGATACTCTTTTAATGGAAGAGATAGAAGTTAGTGCATATCGAACTCCTACTTTGTATTCAGAGTCGTCGCGTGTAATTTCGATAATTACAAAAGAAGAGATAAGTAATGCACCTGTGCAAAATATTCAGGAGGTTCTTGAATATGCGTTGAATGTTGACATCAGGCAACGTGGAGTCGGTGGTGTGCAGGCGGATGTTAGTATAAGAGGAGGCTCGTTTGACCAGGCTTTAATACTTCTTAACGGGGTTCAATTTAATGATCCGCAAACCGGCCACCATAATTTGGATTTACCTGTTGATATTGAAAACATTGAAAGAATTGAAATTTTAGAAGGCCCCGGATCAAGAATCTTCGGCCCAAATGCTTTCAGTGGTGCAATTAATATAATTACCGGAACTTCCGGGACTAACAATGCGAAAATATCCTTATTGGCCGGCGAAAATTCACTTTTTGGTGCATCGGTTTCCATAATGAATATAATCGGACAAATTAATAATTACCTTTCCGTATCAAAAAAATCCACAGACGGTTACATTAATAATACCGATTTTGATATCTTTAATATTTATTACAGTTCAGCCTATAAAATAAAAGACGGAAAATTTATTTTTCAGGCCGGATATATTGATAAAGAATTTGGAGCAAATGATTTTTATACTCCAAAATATCCCAATCAGTTTGAAAACACAAAGACATCTTTTTTTGATCTGAAATTTGAAGGTGGCAAAAAAGTAAAAATTTCTCCTAATATTTACTGGAAAAGACATAAAGACAAATTTGAACTTTTTAGAGAAGGAAAAGACTGGTATAAAAAAGAGGGAGATGTCTTTGTAATGAATGGTGACACAGCGGGTTTTCCGACCCCTGTAGGTTTATATCCCTATAAAGGCCATAATTATCATATGACCGATGTTTACGGTGGGGGGATAAATGCGAGTTTTAATTCATCATTCGGGCGGACTGCTTTTGGTTCGACTTTTCGTTCGGAGAATATTTTAAGTAATGTTCTCGGTGAAACTATGAACAATCCTAAACCGGTTAAAGGTGAACCGGATGGTGTTTTTACTAAAAGTAAATCCCGCGAAAATCTTAGTCTTTTTGCCGAGCACAATATTTATTTTGGCAGAATAACTGTTTCTGCAGGAATGCTTTTGAATTGGAATTCAGACTATGATTGGAAAATTTATCCGGGAATTGATATGAGTTACAGACTTAACGATATTTTCAAAATTTTCGGATCAGTTAACAATTCACTGCGAATGCCTACATTCACCGACTTGTATTATCAAGGGCCTACAAATATTGGTAATCCAAACCTGAAACCTGAAGAAGCAACAACTTTTGAAGTCGGTGTTAAGATATCAAATGATTTTGTGAGTGGGAATTTATCTTTATTCAGACGAAACGGAAAAGATATAATTGATTGGGTAAAGCTTAATGATACTTTGAAATGGGAAAGTAGAAACATTACAAACCTGCATACAACCGGCCTGGAATTATCCATGCAATTTTCCCTGAAAAACATGTTCAATAAAAAATCGCCCATCGAATATCTGAGACTAAGTTACTCATATTTAGATATGGATAAAAACAGCAAAGATTATATTTCAAAATACGCACTTGATTATTTGAAAAATAAGTTTGTTGCAGGCCTTCAGCATAAAGTCTATAAAAATATTGGTGCAAGCTGGCAATACATCTATCAGGACAGGGCAGGAAAATATTTTGATTTTGAAAAATCCGAAGAAACCGAGTATAATCCATTCTCTTTGCTTGATGTCAGAGTTTTTTGGAAAAGAAAAAATCTGAATGTTTATTTTGAAGCAACAAATTTCTTTGATAAAAAGTATTTTGATTTTGGAAACATCGAAATGCCGGGAAGATGGATCAGGGCAGGGGTAGTCTTTCGTTTTGAATATCTTTGATGTTCTAAAAAGAAGAAAAGTCCATTAAAAACCAAGTCTTTCCCATACCCCGCTTTCCCTTTTTGCAGACATGGAGGGAAATATACATTTGATGATTTAGATATTTAAAAATAATTTTTATATTTGTGAAAAATAAAGAAGAATTTAAAAACCAGAAAATTTGAACATTATAAACCATATTTGGATATTTGGACAAATTTTTCGTTCAACTTGTTTTAATAAACAAGTTACAGCCAATTATTAAAAAAAGATGACAGATAATATAGATTTAAAAAATATTGAATTTTATAGAGAGCAATACTTGTTTGAACATGAACGAGGAAGGTTTTATGACAAAATAATTCAATACCCAACAACTTTATTAGTTGTTTTTATCGGTGGTGTATTTTTTTGTTTTAATAACTATTTTGACAATGGTTTACTAAATCTATCACTGACTTTGGACTGGATTTTTGTAATATTTTTAGTATTGTTTTTATTATCCACAATAGTTGCAATTTATTTTTTGGCAAAAGTATTCCACGGATTTACTAGGAAATATTATTATCTGCCGTTTACGAAAAATTTGGAAGATCACGAAAAACAACTTTACAAATTTCATTATAAATATAGTGAAAAGGAAACGTATCAAAACAAACGGACTGATGCGAGAGATAGTACGTGTATTGGCTTTAGCAACAATCTAAAAAAATACTATATAGAATTGACAGATATCAACCAAAGAATTAATGATAAGAGAGCCGATTCATATTACCTTACTCGAACTTTTTTATTTTTAGATTTAATATTGTTAATAATAATTGGATTTATAGGTTTTTTAAATTACTAAATTATGGCAAAGAGACCGACACCACCACCACCTCCTCCTCCAAGAAGAGTGAAAGGGACACCACCACCAAGACCGACTGCTCCTCCAAGACCTCCAAAACCAAGAGGAACATAAAACAACAGCTAGTAACAAAGCCTTTTAGTGGACAGAGGGAAAATAATTGCAATAGAAATATTAACTGTTTTATATTTTCTTTTTATTATTATTTCCTATAATTTTTATAACTTTACAAAATAAATTAGGAAAATGGTAACTCTATATTAAAGTTGTGCATACATTAAAAGCTTAAAATATTGACAATCAAAGAAAAACCAAAATATGGAATATTCATAATTGAATCAATGGATATTGATAATGAGGTGGATAATAAATTGGATGGATTCACTTTAAAAACAATTTTAGATTTATGCGATATTCCAAATCAATATTTTTACATCAGAACTAAACTGGAGCTTGAAAATGTTATTAAAATATTCACGGAATCAAATTTTGGATTCTTGCATATAGCCTGTCATGGAAATGAAAATGGATTAGTATTAACTTATGAAGAAATTAATTTTAAAGAACTTGATTTAATCATAGGTAATCACCTTTGTAATAGAAGACTATTCTTATCAGCATGTAAAGCTGCAAGATTTGACCTTGCACAACATTTCATTCCAAAGTATAATTGTTCTTCAGTTATTGGATCCCCAGACAATATTGATTATGATAAAGCAGCTGTATTTTGGAGTTCTTTTTACTTTTTAATGTATGAAATTAATAAAGTTAACATGCCCCAAAGAGATCTTTGGCCAATATTAAAAAATGTCACTAAATTATTTAAAATTAAGCTAAATTATTTTTCTATTATTAAAAGAAGCAACCCGAGGAGTATTGATCATTTACGTGAGTTTAATTATGATTCGGGATATAAGATTTTTGATGATGTTCTAAAAACAGAGTTTAAAAATATATATAGAGAAAAGCAGTAAATTCAAGCTTGATATAACTTGAAAATTCTGTACTCTGAAATGCACAATGTTTCATACTGCCAACCGTTACCCCAAACCCCCGCACCAAAACCCTGTTGAAAACCAACCCCTCCCCACATCCACCTTTCCCTTTTTAACCTCCACCCGCCAAAATACCCACTCAATGATTTAGATATTTAATAATAATTATTTTTTTTGTGAAAAAAAAATTTAGCCAATAAAATTTAAAAACAACACAAAGTCGTACGAATAAGTGTATATTTGCACAAAAAGTCGTTCGATAAAATGCTTTAGTATGGAAAGATTTGCAATGCAATATCTTGATAATTGGATAGTAAAGAAAGACAGAAAGCCAATCATTATCAGAGGAGCCCGTCAAGTGGGTAAAACCTGGCTCATGAAAGAGTTTGGGAAAAGAAACTATAAGCAATCAGCCTATGTTAATTTTGAAAGTTCAAAATTGCTTCAATCATTATTTATTGATGACTTTGATATAAATAGAATTATTTCTGCTGTTCAAATTGAAACGGGATTACAAATAAACATTGAAAACACACTTATCATTTTTGATGAAATACAAGAAGCTGAAGGGGGAATCACTGCATTAAAATACTTTTATGAGAATGCACCTAATTACCATATTGTGGCAGCTGGATCATTATTAGGTGTGTCATTACACAAATACACATCTTTTCCGGTTGGGAAAGTAGATTTTCTTGATCTTCATCCACTCAGTTTTTCAGAATTTCTTATAGCAAAGGGAAAGCATGATTTACTCAATTTAATTCTAAATAAGGACTGGAAACTAATAAAAAGTTTTAAAACAAAATATATTCATTTGCTTAAACAGTATTACTTTACAGGTGGAATGCCGGAAGCGGTTTTGATGTTTAGCAAAACCGAAGACTACAACGAAGTTCGACAAATCCAAAACAGAATACTAACGGCTTATGAGCAGGATTTTTCAAAACATGCTCCAAAAGAAATAGTTCCCAGGATTAGAATGCTTTGGAATTCTATTCCCTCACAGTTGGCAAAAGAAAATAAAAAATTCATCTATAGTGCTATTAAAAAAGGAGCAAGGGCAAAAGATTTTGAGTTGGCGCTTTCCTCGTTAATTGATTGTGGGTTGATTTATAAAACAAACAGGGTAGTTAAACCTGGTATTCCATTAATAGCATATGAGGATTTTAGTGCATTTAAACTTTTTATGGTTGATGTGGGACTATTGACCGCAATGGCAGGTATTGATGTAAAGACATTGCTTGGAGGAAGTATGATTTTTGAGGAGTTTAAAGGCGCTTTAACTGAGCAGTTTGTGCTACAACAATTAAAGACGATACCAGAAATCGCCGTATATTATTGGTCTGCTTCAAAATCATTAGCTGAGCTGGATTTTATAGTCCAAAGCTCCGGAAACATATTCGCCATTGAAGTTAAAGCTGAAGAGAATCTCCAAGCCAAAAGTTTAAAGACATTTTATCAAAAATATCCAAATACAAAAGCTGTACGAACCTCTATGTCAAATTTTAGAGAACAGGACTGGCTAACCAACCTTCCTTTATATGCAATTCAAGTATTACCGGAACTTTCAAACTAACCGACAGCAATTTGATATTGATATTGGCCTTTAAATGACAAAAACGATTTCCAAAGTAATTGAAAATAAAAAATAATTTTTTTTTGTACAAAATGAATTGGAAATAAAAACAACAACAAAAGGTGTATGTATTTGCAGTTATTAATCATCCCCATTACTGTTTTATTACCAATATTTTCACATTTTTTCTTTTCGTTTCAGTTTCATTCTTTACTTTTGGGGATGATTTATAAACGTACTAATATTTTATCTATTAATTAAAAAATGAAAAATAAATTACTTTTGGGATTATTCATTTTAGGTGCTATTACACTAAATGCACAAGAGACCGAAATACCTAAATCAAAGAAGCTAATTAAAGGAGCTTATAAAACATTCAATGAGTTTTTGTTAAATAAGCCTGGCATCACCGATTCCTTCTATGTTAAATCAAAAGCGAGAACTAACAAAACCTGGAAAGGCACCTACTCTTTGACTCCTAAGTACTCAGAAACAAACAGAAGAATAAAAAAGATCTGGGGATTTTGTGATGGAAATATTTCTTACATCCTACATCAATCAGAATTTTTTCCTATTAAAATTGAAAAAGGTCAATATTCGTTTATTGGATATGATTTAATAAACACTTCTGGAGTTGGTGTAGCCGGTGTTGTGGGAGGTGCAATAGGTGGTGGAATATATGCAGGAGTAGCATTATCAAACGCAAAGAGCAAAATGATTG
This sequence comes from uncultured Bacteroidales bacterium, assembly GCA_964462015.1. GTDB lineage: Bacteria > Bacteroidota > Bacteroidia > Bacteroidales > JAEINX01 > JAEINX01. The sequence goes on from CAYWXI010000002.1 coordinate 181,694, forward strand.
AATATATTATTGATAAAAATACGGGGGAAGCTATTCATCCATACAAGATGTCATCAGAAAATCCCAACCTAATTGGAGCAAAACTCATTGTTTATAGAAGAGCCCCAAAAGAATCAGATATACCTTTTGAATTTTCAGTAAATGATAGCTTAACATATTCTTTCATACCAAACTCATATGTAAATCTTAATTTTGGCATGAATACGTCATCCGTGAAAATTTGTTATGGAGCTAATTTTAGTAAATGTGTAGTGGTCGATCTGAATATAGAAGAAAATAAATATATTCAGTGTTCCATTCTTGAGAAAGACAAAACTCCACAGTTAATTGAGGTTAAAACTTCAAAAGGTGAGTTTGATTCCTATAAACCTAAGAAAGCTCAATTGAAAAGAGAGAAAAACAATTGATAATAAATATGCTTCAAATGGCTTGCAAAGCAGAGGTTAAAGTAAGAATTCTCCACCAAAATCCCATTAAAAAACCAAGACTTTCCCACATCCACCTTTACCTTTTACCTCCCAGCCTGCAAAACGCCACTCAATGATTTAGATAATTAATAATAATTTCTATATTTGTAAAACATTTTTTTCATAACACCTTCAAAAAAAGCGGGCCTAAAAATCCGCTTTTTTTATTTCTTGCTATGATATTCAAATGAAATTATTATATTTGTGAAAAATAAAGAACATTTTAAAAACACGAAAACTTGAACATTATAAACCATATTTGAACATAACGGACAATACACCGTTAGCGGTAATTTGACAGAAAGTAAATAATAAAACTTTAAATAATATATTATGAAACGACTAACATTATTAAGCTTATTTCTTGTTTTGGTAACGATATGCAATGGTCAAGAATTTAACAACCGGGAAGATAAAGATTACCAGAAGCATAAAGGTTTTTATTTGTCACTTTGTGGAGGTGTTAATTTTGCAGATATTTCTGCAAAAGTTGAAAATCAATATGATATGAAGTTTAAAGGTGCTGGTGGTGTTTTTGATTTTAAAATTGGTGGTGCTTTAAAAGAAAACTTGATATTGCATGCTACATTAGTTTCTAAATCAATGTCAGGTCCGGAAATTTCATTAAGCGGCAAGAGTGAAAATTCATCTAATAATTTAACAATTGGAGAAGCAATGATTGGAGCAGGTCTAACATACTATGTAATGCCTACTAACATTTTTCTTTCTGCCTCAATAGGCTTGGGAAATTTCACTTTAATAAACAGCGATAACGACACTTCAGTTTCAACCGATAGAGGCTTCTCAATGCAACTTAAAGTTGGCAAAGAATGGTGGGTATCAAAGCGATGGGGATTAGGTGTTGCGTTGACTTATAGTAAATCAAAATTAACTAATACTCCAGGTGGTGGAATTGAAGAATTTATGAATAGTGATAATTTTGGAATCCTGTTCAATGCAACTTTAAATTAATAAAAACAACCGCTACACGTAATCATAGCCAATTGGCGCATTAGGGTTATCAATACAAAGAAGTGGAAACTTTAACAAATACATATCAAATAATATCCAGCAGGAAAAACGTCAACTGGCCATATTACGGGCACGTTACCTCACACCCATCCTTCCCTTTTTAACTCCCAGCCAGGAAAATAACCACTTGATGATTTAGATATTTAAAAATAATTTATATCTTTACAAAATTAATTGGAAAATATATGCAACAGTATAGCATGTATTTGCTGCGGATCCATATATAATGAAGAATAATTACTATCAAAAATATCTTGAAACCATATTTAAAGGACTTGTAGAAATCAATGGGCAGTTTTTCCATTTCAAAAACCATTTATTAGAATATCAAAAGACATTTACAGACCCTGACTCAAAATTCTATGAAATTATTGATTCTACAATAGCAATAAGAGATTTGACATTAGAAAAAGAAAATAAACCTTATTATAATCTCCATCCTGTTAATTTATACTACAGATTGAACCGTGATAATTTAGAATCTCAAAACTCAAGATTAATTAGTAGAGAATGTGGTTTTCAAATTGCTCAAGCATATGAAGAATTAGAGATGTTTTTATACAATATCATTGCAACTTATATCCAGAAAAACAGACCAGTAAATGATATTGACATTTCACTCAATGATGAAATTGACTTACTTGAAATTATTGATAGAATTAAAATTTTAAAAAACCGAATTAATAACAAGCACCTTTTAAAAATTTTAAGAAAAATATCTCCAAATTATAGAGAGCTTGAAGGAGAAAATTTGAGAAAATTGAATTTTATTGATTGGTATGATTCTTATTCACAAGTAAGACACGCTGTTATTCATAAATCTCAAATTTTAAATAAAGCAAAAATCTCAAAAATGAATAGTTCAAAAAAAGATTTACTTAGGAAACATTTTCCATTTATTGAACATCGAGATGAATTTCATCTAAATTTTAAAGATAAAACGGCAAGTGATGCTTTCACTCTTACAGGTGAATTTGCATTTTTAATTTTTAAATCTTTATCTAAAAAAAGATAACTTAAATTGGGATATTTTAGATAAGATTTACAGACCAAAACTTTAAAGTATTTAATGACAAGTTGAACACCTCAAAAACGCGATAATGTTTTCTAACATAAAGCATTAATTATATCACAAATATTAAAATACTGATGTTCAGTTGTAGTTAATTCATATCATCTGTCAATGAATACTCTCCCGTTGTTTATTATTCCCTTTAATTTTTATATCTTTACAATATGGATTGGAATATTAAACGCACTGGCATAGAATATATTTATAATTTTTCAGCAAATAAAAAAGTAATGAAATACAATGAAATAAACGATATCTTACCAAGAAAACAAGTGGATGACTTAAAGGAACACCTTTATAAATATTCTTTGCTAATTGAAAATGCAATAAACTTTGGAACTCATTTACTAAAATGGGATGCTTATAAAAATAGAGAAGGAGATGAAAATTTAATACCTTTATTGTTCTTTAGAAATATTTTAGAGTTGGGAGATTCAATTTCGATTTTAATAAAAAACTCATCTATTGAACAATGTAAACCTCTATTAAGAAGTTTGCTTGAAAACACTTTTGGATTAGAGTATTTATTGCAAGATGATACATATAGGAGATCTCTATCATACATAGTTTGGCACACCCATGAAACCATTAAATTTTGTGACAAATTAAAGAGTTCAACTCAAAGTGGTAAGCAATTAAAAAGAGAGCTTGAAAAGGATATATTGTTAAAAGTAGTGAATAACTTTTTCGACAAACCACTTTTTGCAACAGCGAAACAAAATGCTGAAGATCTCTTAAAATTACCCAAGTATGTACCAATTAATACCGAATACCAGAATACATTTTCAAGAAAGAAAAATCCCAAATGGTATTCATTATATGGAGGACCAGATAATATTGAGCAATTAGCAAAGAAACTGAATTTAAATGCCTTTTATGAAATTTATTACAGAATATATTCAGGAAATGTACATGCTACAAGTGTTTTCCAAAACAAATTAACTTCAAATAGTGATGGAACTGTAGCAATAATTCAAATTAGAAACCCTGAAGAAATACAATCCGTTACTAAAGACACATTGAATATTATAATTTTATCTTTTTTATCATATTACAAAACAAGACTATCTGAACGAAAAAAAGATTTTAATAATTGGTATATGGAATTTAGAAAACTTAGTCACGAATTTTTCAAGGATAACTTTTTTAAAAAAGATAAATGACTAATTTAACTGCTATGATCTTATAATTTGTAAAATAACAAATCAAAAAAAAATCCCTTGACTTTCCAAAATTGTAAATTACCTTTTCTCCAGCTTTAATTTACTGAATAAAAGCCTAAAAAACATATTAAATCTCATTCGAGATGAGAGAACTCTTAGGATTTTGCAAATTGGTGGCATGGTTTAGTCGCCGTTAACGGGATATTTCGCAAGTTTGAGTGGGATATCAGGAAACTCCTGGAAGGATTGAAGGAGACTGAGGAGTAAAGATTATTCACGGGGTGACTTAAAGTCACCCTGTGATTTTCATTAGCAAAATGTGCACACATAATCGAATAAATATCGACTATGTGTGTAAAATTTGTGATTGTTATATACAAAAGTATATTGAAATACTATTTAGAAATTGAGTCGGGGTGAGAGGATTCGAACCTCCGACCTCGTCGTCCCGAACGACGCGCGCTAACCGGGCTGCGCTACACCCCGTAAA
>CAYWXI010000003.1:0-177214 GCA_964462015.1 uncultured Bacteroidales bacterium
TATTGGTTTATAGGGAGTTAAGATCGTTATAGGGTAATTAGGTGTCAAACTTAGGATCCGTTAAATCTGTGAAATCCGATGATAAAAAAAAATAATTGAACCTATTTATAAAATATTAACAATCTATATATTATAATTAAAAACAGATTAAACTTTGTTAAAAAAACAAAGTTTTATGAAATAATAGTATAGAACACACCATTTCCAAAAGATTTTCAGAATTAATTCTCAAATCTATTATTCTTAACCAAAGAAAGTGTAAAAACAAGATGTTTCTGTATAATTAAGATAATGGAGCACCTATTGAATTTCTTCAAAAGGTGCTCCATTAATTTTTATTCGTCACCAATAACTTTTGCCTCAACTGCCTGCAATACAACTTTTGAATTTGCATCGTAAATAAAAGCTACCACATGGCAATGCTTTGATTTCCAATCATCGTTTAAATAATATTCAAATGAAGTAATCAGGGTTGAATCTTTTAAGTAAGGGCTATCCGGTACTAATGAACCCCATGGAGTATTAACCGCGCCCCTTAAAACATGATTATGCCAGTAATCTAATATCTCTGGTGTATCGCCAACTGTTATATCATTATTCTTCTGAGCCGCTTGAATACTATCCTCAAGCATATAAACTGATAGCATCAAACTGTTTGAAAGATTTTGTAAGTATTTTGATTTAATATGAATGCATAGTTTTCTTTCGGAGTCATCATAATCATTTATCATCTGCATTCCGATTACAGGTTCGGCAGTTGTCATAGTATCCAAATTATCTTCCCACCAAGATAATGGTAATAACGTCAATGGTAATGCCCAAAAGGTATTAATTTTTAATCTGTTAAGCATCGCTGTTGGAGCGCTTTCATCCGGATTAAATTCTTCTAATAATAAATCTCCTGTAATGGTTCTAAAATCAATTTCATAACCAGGTTCATCGGGCAATGGCATTGCATTGCTACCTGCATGAATCGAAAGAAGAATTAATTTTTCCTTGTATTTCTCTTTCAACTCATGAGCTATTAATGTTCCACTTGGACAATTCACACAACTGTGTCCGGTAAATTCCTCAAACAAAATTGGTCGTTCATAAGTACTAACTTCCGGGAAATCAGGCACGGGGCATGCAGCTGTATCAGGTGGCTGAGGTTGCTCCACAAGATAAGGAGAATCAATTTTATCGCATGAAAAAATTATTATGCTTAAAATTATTGTTAATACTATTGATATTTTAAAATATTTCATGATTTCTTAATTTTTAAAAATTACTACTAATTGTTAAAGTTGATCCGTTGGATGTAGGAACTACCCTACAAACGCCACCAACACAAACTAAGCCTTCACGTTGTCTGCCATAAGAAAGAGCAATACGACTTGTACCTTTTGTATAGCCCATTGAATCCATATAAATAATGTAATTATTTATCGCTATATGGGTTTCCGTAATTATATTGATAGAGATTGAAAAAAACCATTTTAGTACTATTGTAAACTCAATCAAAGCTGCCACCCAGTCTTTATTGTCTTGTTTTGTAAAAATAATAGCAAAGATAAATATGAATATCTTGCGTATTTTCAACAATTCACCGAACATCAATTACAGTTATCCCATTTTCAAATTGAGGAAATTCAAAAGATGCTCCATTAATATTTATTCAATTCCAATAACTTTTGCCTCAACTGCCTGCAATACAACTTTCGTATTGGCATCGTAAATAAAAGCTACAACATTGCAATAGTCTGCTTTCCAATCTTCATTTAAATAATATTCAAATGTTGTAATCAGTGTTGAATCTTTTAAGTAAGGGCTATCAGGTACTAATGTACCCCATGGAGTATTAACCGCGCCTCTTAAAACATGATTATGCCAGTAATCGAACCAATCGGGTGATGGGCCAATCTCGGGTTTATCATTCTTCTGAGCTGCCTGAATACTATCCTCAAGTATATAAACTGACAACATTAAAGTATTTGAAAGATCTTTTAAATACTTGTTTTTAACATGAATACAAAGTTTTCTGTCAGTATCATCATAATCGGTTTTCATTTGCATACCTATTAAAGGTTGGGCAGTCATCATTGTATCCAAAATACCCTGCCACATAAACTTTGGATAACCCTTATGTTCAATTCGATTAATCAATGCTATCGGCCAAAAATTAATATCGAAATCTATTAATAATAAATTTCCTGTTTCGGTTTGTAAATCAATTTCATAGCCTGGTTCATCGGGAATCGGTTCAGCATAGCTTCCTGCATGTGTAGAAACAAGAATTAATTTTTCTCCAAATTCTTCTTTTAATTTATGAGCTTCAACTGTTCCTTCAGGGCAGTTTTGACATAAATGACCGGTAAATTCTTCCAATAAAACTACTCGTTCATAACTGCTAACTTCCGGGAAATCAGGCACGGGACATGCAGCTGTATCAGGAGGCTGAGGTTGCTCCACAAGATAAGGAGAATTAATTTTATCGCATGAAAAAATTACCCCGCTTATAATTACTGTTAATATTATTGATATTTTAAAATATTTCATTATTTCTTATTTATTAAAAACTACTACTAATTGTCAGAGTTAATCCGTTTGATGCCGGAACTAATCGACAAACACCACCAACACAAACTAAGCCCTCACGTTGTCTGCCGTAAGAAAGAGCAATTCGACTTGTACCTTTTGTATAGCCCATAGCAGCCATATAATAATGTATTTTTTTATCACTATGTGGGTTTCCGTAATTATATTGGTCGGAAATTGACAAAAACCATTTCGGGGCAATTGTAAATTCCAGCATTGCTGCCAACCAGTCACCTTCATCTTGTTTTGTAAATAATTGCTGGTATTCTAACCTTAATGCTTTCTTTGGTGTAAATTTATGAGTTATATCCAGAATAAAAACATCTGAATAAACCGTTGGTTCACCTGTATGACCTTCAACAACTTCAATATTATATACCAAATTTGTATAAGCTAAAATTGCTTTCCATTTTTTATTCAATTTTCGGCTTATTTCAATATTAAAATCTTTATTATAAACTATATCACCAAATTTGAAGAAATCGGAAGTATAGCCTTTTGTTCCGTATTCCCCAATCGGAATAGTATCAATTTTTTGCTTATCAATTGAATTAACCTGGGAATAATTTACCGAGATTGTAGTTCCGTATCTTCCACCTAATTTAGATTTCTTCGGAATAGTATAAATTACCTGCGCCTGATAACCCATCTCTCCATTAGGCTGAGTTGCATAAGGATACATAGTGGCAAGGCTGTAAACATGTTGTTTAGTCAAAGGAGGTAGGAAATTTACATCAAGAGCATTTCCAATTTCTTTTCTATCGGATTTGTAAACCATATTATCAATTCGTTTTGCTGATAACATAATTCCGAGTCCTTTTTGTGAATATGAACCTGAAACTAATAAAGCTTCGCCGTTTTTGTAAATAAAATTATTTAATGATTCGGGGTCATTAATTTTGTTGGCATATTCAGCCATAAAACTTACCCTACCCCTGCTCACATTCATTCGTCCTGCAAAAGCTGCAACATTTAATGGCAAATGCAATCCTAAACTCGGGTCGTTTTCCTGAAAAACACTAACCATACTACCACCAAGTGATATTTTCGTCTTCATATCAGAAAGGCCGGTAAATAAATCGTTTACAAAGAAATCACCATCAATTCCTCGTATAATTCCTTTACTTTTTTCCCAATAATATCTTTGGTTTCCGTAAACACCTTTAATTGTAATGCCTTTAAAAGGCTTGAATTTAATATTAATACCATCAATTGAATTATCAATTCCAAGGTTCCATTCTTCATAAGATCTTAAAACCAATCCGCTTCCGAATTGTTCATAAAAATTACCGACAGTGATCTCAAAATCATCGCTTTTAAACGAAGCAAACCGATAAGGAATTCCACTTCCTTTTAAGCGGTAATCGTAACCCAGCATTGGATTTAAATATACTTCATATCGAAGGCCGGCTGTAAATTTACCATTAGTGTAAATGATATTAGTAAAACCATTCATTAACATATCTTCAGATACATCGGGAGCATTGATAACAGAATCCTCGGAATATAATTGGGCATCCATCTGAAAATTACCATGAATAGAGCCATTACTTAGTACTCCCTGAGCTTTAGTTTCTGTTGAAAGAAAGTAAAATACAGAAAGAATACAAAAAAGTAAAATTGTTTTCTTATTATTATTTTTCATTGTTTCGATTTATTGAAATGCTACAAAATGTTAATGCGAATCACCGGAAACACTCTCCCCTTTGGCAACTTTTTTTAGGATTTCGAACATCTCAAGTTCACCACCCTCGGCAAAAGAGGTATGTTGCCATACAATTTCACCGTTACCGTTTAGAATAAATGTATGTGGGATCATATTTACATTCATTGCTCTCTTGAAATCACTATTTGGATCTAAAAGAACTTCATAATCCCAACCCTTTCCATTAACTGTCGGTAGAACCTTGGCACTTGATCGTGCGTCGTCGATAGAAATGGCATACAATTTTACTCCTGTTTCGTCAATCCAGTCGTCGTAAACATCAGCAATTGTTGTTAATTCTCTGATACAAGGCTTGCACCATAGAGCCCAAAAACTAATTATTACGGGTTTTCCATCATTAGAAATTTCAGAAGTATTAAATACTTCTCCATCTAAATTTTTAACATCTATTGCGGGTATCTTTGTTAGTTTTTTTTCTGTTTCCTGAGAAAAACCATAACCTGCAAATGTGATCATTAACGCAAATAAAATAACTTTTTTCATATTTAAAATTTTAAAGGGAATAAAGGTTTAAAGGGTATAAGGGCATTTTCCCATATTTTCTCCATTTCCCTTATTTCCATATTTTCCCAACATATTAATATTAATTTTCAGTTAAAGACTTAAATTATTACAAAAAGGTTGCCATAAAATCAGATAATATAAACTTCTAAAATTTTTCCTGTCGGTTTTGGAATTAAACCAACATTTAAAATTTCAGCAGGAATCAAAACGGCATCACCTTCTTTCATCAAAACCGATCCGTCGGGATATTCAATATTTACCGAACCTTCGACACAAACATATATTACAAATGAATCCAATTCACTATAATTTTTCTCGAGGCCGCATGTCAGTTCAATAACATTGGTTTTAAAATACGGACATTCTACAACTTCAACGGTTTTATTTTTTTCTTTTTTATATTCGGTTCTATACGAATCGTAATGATTAAAATCAAAAGCATCAAGAGCTTCTTCAGTATGCAATTCTCTTGAATTACCTTTCTCATCAACTCTGTCCCAATCATAAATTCTGTAGGTTGTGTCGGATGTTTGCTGTATTTCGGCCAACATAATACCCGGACCTAATGCATGAACACGGCCCGATGGCATAAAAAACACATCTCCTTTTTTAGTACTTTCATAGTTCAAAACATCTTTTAACTTTTTTGTTTTGAATTTTTCCAGATATTCGTCTTTGTTTAACTTTTTATTGAATCCGCTTATTAATTCCGAATTTTCTTCGGCATCCATAATATACCACATTTCAGTTTTGCCGGAACCGATTTTACGTTTTCCTGCAAGTTCATCATCAGGGTGAACCTGAATAGACAACCATTCTTTTGCGTCAATAAATTTTATTAAAACCGGAAATTCATTGCCAAATTTTGTAAAAACTTTATCGCCAACTAAATCATCCATAAAAATTTCGATAAGTTCATTCAGTTCGTTTCCGGCAAGAAAACCATTTTCTACAATAGTTTGATTGCCTTCAACACCCGAAAGAACCCATACTTCGCCACAATTTGGCAAAGGCGAAAAATCCTTACCGAGAACAGTTTTTATTTTGTCCCCTCCCCATATTTTATCCTTAAAAATGGGCTTAAACTTTAATGGATATAATTTATTCATCTATATTTGTCTATATAAAACATGACAAAAGTATTAAAAATTAAAAACTAAAACCGGTGTTACGACATAAAATGGAAAAACTTTAATTTTCTGCTCATCTGCTAAGGCGCCAAATAACATGTTTATCCCTATTTTAAATTTCTTATAATTAAAAAAGCCTGTGAAAATTAAACCATAAAAGGAAGAAACATCTTGATCAAAATGTGGAGATGAAATAAAAACTCCAATGTCATAATCAACTCGCTTGTTCAATTTGTATTTACTAAATACATTCCGTACAAATATTTTAATAAGAGCAAAATCGATATAATCTCGTTTATAGACACATGGCCCTAAATGTACTCCGGCACCAAGTAAAAATTTATCATTAAAATTCCTGATATAAGAATACCCAAAGGCTATTGGTATTTGATAAGTGATCTCTTTTATGGATTTTATGCCTGTTTTTTTATTTTCTTTTTCTGTTTTTGAAATTTCCTGAGCATATACGGATGAAATTAGCAGAAAAAGAATGATTACGTATTTCATATATTTTTTCTTTGAAAAACTTAGAGCCTTCTTTGTGGTTCTTTGCAAAATAGCTATTTCACAAAGGTACTCAAAGAAGACACAGAGTTGCTCAAAGATATAAAAAAATCAATAATACATCATCAGCATCTCAAAATAAAATTTGGCCCAAAAATAACGGTTTCATAAGTTAATAATAATTTTTTCATACTTTTGCCAAAATTCAGAAATATAAATAAATGAATAGAATTTGTGTATTTTGTGGTTCAAGTATGGGGTTTCGTGAGCTATACAAAATAATGGCCGAAAAGCTTGCCGAACATTTTATTAAAGAAAATATTACTTTAGTTTATGGAGGAGCGAATGTCGGATTAATGAAAATTCTTGCCGATACGATGCTAAAAAACAATGGAGAAGTAATTGGGATTATGCCTAAAAGCCTTATCAAAAAAGAAGTTGCACATAATAATCTCACAGAGCTGATTGTGGTTGATTCAATGCAGGAAAGAAAAACTTTAATGGCCGAAATGTCTGATGCTTTTATTGCCATGCCCGGAGGCTTTGGAACTATTGATGAATTAGCCGAAATGCTGACCTTTAATCAGCTTCGAATTCACGACAAACCATTAGGACTACTAAATGTCGAGAATTACTTTAGTGATCTTCTGTCGTTTTTCGATCATGCCGTAAACGAGGGATTTGTCCGTGACGAACACAGGGATAATATTATTGTTGAAAATTCGGTGGAGACTTTATTAAAAAAATTAAAAGCATATTGTCCCGTAAAAATGGATAAATGGTTAAAAGATATTAAAACAGAAAGTTCTTTTCAATAATGAGTCTGGTCTAAAAACTCATTTCACGCAAAGATAGGAAAGTATTAACGCAAAGAACGCAAAACAAACATATTTATAATCAATTCTTTGCGAGTTTTGCGATTCGTCTGCGAGTTTTGCGTGAACCATTTTATCCCTTTTTAGACTGGACTCAATAATCATTCTGAAATTGAAAAAAGTCACTTTTTTATAAATGCAACTTTTAACATATCAAATTGTCTTTGTAATACAAAATTAATTGATAAATAAATTAAAAGTAAAAAACGGTCAACGCTATTCAAGCATGATCAATGGTCAAACATGAAACTCGAAAATTGAAACCCGAAACAAATAAATATAAAATGAAAAAACTAACAACAGTATTACTATTAGTCCTTGTATTTTGCATAAATGGATTTGCTCAGGAATCAGGGAACATCACTCCAAAAGTCAGAAAAGCTGCATATTTTGACAAAACACCTCCATTAACTGAAATGAAAATTATTTTACCCGGTGAAAGAGACAGAAGCTGGAAAGACGGAATTATAGAAAATGATTTTGTACCACGCGACACCGAAGGTGAAGCGGATTTTATTGATCCATTGGCTCAAAAAGAGTTTGGATCAACTGATGTCAGAGGTCCTTTGGTTAACATTGACGGCGTAGGAAATGTTAACGGCGTATACCCTCCCGATACCGATGGAGATGTTGGGCCAAATCATTATTTTCAAATGATAAATCTTTCGTTTGCCATTTTCGACAAAACAGGTGCATTATTATATGGCCCTGTTGATAACAGCACATTATGGAGTGGTTTCGTTGGGCCATGGACAGGCCATAACGATGGCGATCCGATATTACTTTACGATGAAATGGCTGACAGATGGGTAGCAACTCAATTTGCCGTTCAATGCTCAAACGGAAAAAGTTATGAATTGGTTGCCGTTTCACAAACAGGCGATCCATTGGGCGAATATTATCGTTATGCTTTTGAATTCGATCACTTTAACGATTATCCTAAATTTGGTGTCTGGCCTGATGGATATTATTCATCTTATCACATGTTTCAGGGCGGTTTCATTGGAGCAGGTTTTGCTTCTTTCGACCGTGAAGCAATGTTAGAGGGTGATCCTGATGCTCAAATGGTTTATTTTGGTGAATACGATAATATTTTTGGAGTACTTCCTGCCGATGTCGACGGGCCTGAACCTCCCGAGGGAGCACCAAACTATTTTATGACCTTAGTTAATCATATTATCAGACTTTATGAATTTAAAGTTGACTGGGAAACACCTGCAAATTCGAGTTTCGAATTAATTAAAAGCCTTACTCCCGAACCATATAGCTCTAATGTTCCAAATATTCCTCAACCCGGTACATCTAATAGGCTTGATAATCTTTCCGGTATGTTAATGTACCGACTTCAATATCGAAATTTTGGAGATTATGAGGTATTATTAACTAATCACACGGTTTCAACATCTAACAAAGCTGCCGTAAGATGGTATGAATTAAGAAAAGAAAACGGCGAATGGGATATTTATCAACAGGGAACCTACGCACCCGACAATGAGCATAGATGGATGGGAAGTATTGCAATGAACGGTAATGGCGATATCGCCCTCGGATATTCGGTTTCAAGCTCAGATGTTTATCCCGGAATCAGGACAACGGGCCGTGATCCGGAAGCACCTCTCGGAGAAATGAACTTTGAAGAAATTACTCTCTATCCGGGCTTCGGTTCTCAGGGAAATATGAATCGTTGGGGCGATTATAGTGCAATGTCTGTTGATCCAACTGATGATTCCACTTTTTGGTTTACAACCGAATATATGAATACCTCGGGTTGGGGAACAAGAATTATTTCTTTTAACTTTGAACCTGCTCTTTTCCCTACTGTCAATGCCGGCCAAAACGATACTATCTGTTGGGACCTTATTTACCAAACATCCGGACAGGCTACATCTCAACAATCTGTTGAATGGACAACTTCAGGTGATGGGCATTTTAATAATACTAAAAGTCTGGCTGCTCAATATATCAGAGGATGGGATGATATTGAAAATGGTGAAGTCTGGCTTAAACTAACTGTATTCGGGTACGAACCCGGAATGGTTGCAAGTGATAGTTTGCTTTTAAAAATCAACCGATATGCTGAATGTTTTGCCGGAAATGATACTTTGATCTGTAATTATCATAATTTATTTTTAAATGCTACAGCTGAATATTCTTCATCCGTGACCTGGACAACAAATGGTGATGGTACTTTTGAAGACACCACATCATTATCAACAATCTATTATCCGGGTGAAAACGATATTCTGAATGAAAGTGTTGAATTAACATTAACTGCTTTTTCTTTTGAACCATGTGATGAAACAGTAACTGATGAACTTGTTTTAACCCTCGATCCCTGCACCGGAATCAATGAAGTTGAAAATAATAACATTTCATTAGAGATCATTCCAAACCCGACAAACGGGGTCTTTACATATTCAATATCTTCAACCGATAATTCAAAAGTTGAAATATCAATAATAAATCAACAGGGACAAATGTTGTTTAATCAAAAACTTCCATACAATAATAATGTGTATAGTAATCAGATTGACATGACAAACTTTGCTAAAGGCACATATTTTTTAAGAGTTAAAAGCGGTGAGAATATTGCTATTGAGAAAATTGTTTTGAAATAAGAATTCAGACTTCATGAGTTTTGATGATTCTCAATTTATAACCGTAAGTATTTATTAATTGGGTGATATTGTTATATTATATTTGAAATAATGAGTCTGGTATAAAAAGCCGCGAATGCGCGAATTATAAAGACAATGGAGTTTTTCTGCAAATCACTCTTCTCCCAACCTCTTCAAATTTCCATCACCCTCATTTTCTATATCTTTCGACTCTATCTGTTTTAGCATTTTATCAAAATCACTTTCAAACAAGCGATCTTGCACTATACGATATTTTTCAAATTCACTTTCTGCGTGTTCTTTTGCAATCTTTGCGGTAATCTTTCCGGAGTCTTTTAAAATTTCTCTATCGTCAAACTCAAGGAATAGATCCAGACGTTTTGCCCAGTCTTCCATGGTCATGGGGATTTTTCTTTTGGCACGTTCTTCGGCAAGCTCCAAATAGGCGTTCACAATTCGCCCGAGTGATCCAAGTTCCTCCTGCAATAAGTAATTTTTTGCTATCGAAACATCTGTCTTAAAAATTTTACCATCTGGGCTATTCTCCCAACTGGTGAGTCCCATAAACTCTTTATTGCTGTTTGCTCTTTTAATTATTAGCTCGGCAGCAGTATACCCGTGAATAGCGAAATGTAGTTTGTTTTGAACCTTAGCAAAAAACTTACGAGTAGTAGGTGCATCTTTGTTATAATCCAAACTTGTTGCATAAATATCAGTAATCTTTTGATAAAAAAGGCGTTCGCTGAGCCTAATCTCACGAATCTCTTCCAACAAACGTTCAAAATAATTTTCGCTGAGAAACGAACCGTTTTCCATTCGTTTTTTATCCAGCAAATATCCTTTAATGGCAAATTCCCTTAAAACCTGAGTAGCCCATTGGCGAAACTGTGTTGCTCGTTTGGAGTTTACCCGATAACCAACAGAGATAATGGCATCAAGATTAAAAAAATCAACTTCCCGTGTAACTTGCCGCTTGCCTTCGGTTTGAACTATTCGAAAATTTCGAATAGTTCGATTTTCTTGTACTTCACCACTTTTGTATATTTCTTTCAGATGATAATTGATGGTATTAACTTCAACATCGAACAATTCGGCCATTAATTTTTGGCTTAACCAAATAGTTTCGTCCTCGTAGCGAGCTTCAATACTTTTTTCTTGACTTTGCGTAGTAAAAATCAAAAACTCGGCAGTGCTGTTTCGTATCAGTTTTTTGTTATTTTTCTTCATACTTACTGATTAATAATATTCTTACTATAACAAAATTAAAATTAATAACTTTACTATGCAAATTTTATATAAAAAATTCAAATGTTTTAAATTCCACGACCTTTGATTAAAGCAAATTTTGCAAGATATATTTCTCCTTTATTTTTGAATTCTGAAGTTAAATTAAAATGATTTTTTACAAATTGGTGGTTAGAATAACCATTTTATTAATTATAAAATTCAAAACCTTTATACTCAATGAAAAAGCCGACTTTTTTGTTGATAATAATTATGTTATTGAAATAGGAGGAAAAAATAAAGGAACAAATCAAATAAGCAACTTAAAAAATGCTTTTATTTTTGCTGATGACATTGAAATAGGATATTAAAACCGCATCCCTCTTTGGTTGCTGGGATTTTTATATTAAATTCGTTTTAGAAAAGGGAGTCTTGCACAAAACGATATTTTCCTTTTTCAAAACATTGTTGTTTTATGTAGGGCCTTGAAAAAGAATAATTACTGAATGACACAGTTAATTAAACATATCCAACAAATGCTATGAGAGGAAAATATCAATCTATAAGCTTGCAAAAATGCTTGGGATCAGCCCTCCCTCACTCTAAAGCCTCCTGGAGCAGGAAAACAAATATCTAAAAGAGATCAACGAACTTCTTAAATCAAAAACTTAAGGTAATTATTTAGGTGGTAATGTTGCCTGATAAACAGACATATATAATTCCACGCAAAGACCGAAAAGTTTTAACGCAAAGACCGAAAACAAGTTTGTTTATAATCAATATTTTGCGTGCTTTGCGTGAACCATTTTACTACCGGACTCAATAATGAACATCGAACAAAGAATGTCGAATGACAAAACCTCATAATCGCCAAAGAAAATAACATCTTATTGTCCTCTACCTGCAAAAGCACAGCAATATAACAATCTAACAATTTAACCATTCAACATCACTTGATAATTTCACTTATCTTTTTATTACCAAATAATCAATAGTAAATAGAAAACCCCCATAATGCAACCTATCAATTTATAATATTGTCATTAAAAACAGATATGCTATTGATGTAAAATTTTAATACTTTTGGCACAAAAAAAATTAAAAAATTAAAGAGTTCAATCTAAAAAGATATAAAACAATAAAATTAGAAGGACCCTAAATTTCTAATTTCCAATTTCAATATCTTTAATTGTTAAAATGCAATACATTAAAAACAAATAAATACATATAAGTCAATATTACTTTTGAAATTCAAATAATTAATAAAAATAAAAACTTTATAAAATGAAAAAAATTCTATTCGGATTATTGTTTATTTCATTTATTATTTCTGCCTTTGCAGATAATGGATGGAGAGAAAATGAAAAAGAAGTTAAAGTTCTTTTAAAATCGGCAGGCGATTTTGAAAAACTTCACTCCTTAAAATTAAACGGCGATGTTGCTGCCGATCATGCAATCGTGTATATAATTCCTTCTGAACTTGATAAAATCCAGAAACTTGGATTGGAATATAAGATACAGATAGAAAATATGAATCAACATTATCAGAGTTTTTGGCAAACCCGTGAAGCCTATCATTCCTATGCCGAGATCATTGAATTAGCAGACAGCCTTGTCGAGCATTTCCCGGATATTTGCGAAAAACATATTTTCGGTACTTCAATTCAGGGACGACAATGTGCCGCCCTTAAGATCAGTGATAATGTTGCAATTGATGAAGCCGAAGCAGAAGTAATGTTTGACGGAGGTATCCACGGTGATGAAATATGCGGACCTGAAAACATTATTCGTTTTGCCAGGCATCTTTGTTTAAATTATGAAACTGATGCTACAATAACCGAATTGGTAAATAATCGTGAAATTTGGTTGTATCTAATGGTCAATCCTGATGGCAGGGTAAATGTATCAAGATATAACGCAAACGGCGTTGATCTTAACCGTGACCATGGTTATATGTGGGATGCCTGGGGAGGCAGTTCAGGAGCTTTTTCACAGCCCGAATCAAAATATCTTTGGGATTGCGCATATAATAATCAATTTGTTGTTCATACAACTTACCACGGTGGAATTGAATATATATCATGCCCCTGGAGTTACAGGCCTCAACAATGCCCCGACTTTTCTCAAATAATTCAATTAGCCGGTGTTTATGCGTCAACTTCCGGATATTCCAATTTAGAATATGGGCAAGGTTGTACGGGAATGTATCCGATCAATGGCAGCACAAAAGATTCTAATTATGGAGGATTAGGTGCAATTAGCTGGTCGATGGAAATTTCTGAACAAAAACAACCTCCCGTATCACAACTTTTGTATTATTATACAATTAATGTCCCCGCAATGCTTGCTATGATTGAATATTCAGGTTTTGGAGTTGAAGGAATAGTAACCGATGCAAACACGGGAGAACCCGTTTCGGGAGCAGTTTTTGTTGATGATTATTTCCCTACTTACTCTGATCCTACAGCCGGTGATTATCATAAATATGTTTTACCCGGAACTTATTCAATTACAGTAAAAGCAAACGGTTATCAAACCAAAACTATTAATAATATTGTTGTAACAAGCAATAATTCAACTGTCACTAATTTTGAATTAACTCCCGAAGAAGGACAATATATTTATAAAATTTCTTCATCTCAAATTCCCGATAACAATCAGGATGACGAAGGCAACACCCCCGGCATCATTGGTGGCCCCGATGATATTAATTATTCAATTGGAAGAAACGGTTGGGTAGTTTGTGATATGCAATTTCCTATACTTGACGGGCCGGGAAATGATATAATAGTTTTCGAAGGCGATGCTTCTCCTGAAGGTTACACTTGCTATGCTTCTGAATCAATGCATGGCCCATGGCATGAATTAGGCGATGGTGAAGGAACTTCGGAATTCGATTTAGTAAATGGTGGAATTTTCCAGGCACAATTCTTTAAAATAAAAGACGACGGTGATGGCTCTTCAAGTGGTGATAATGCAGGCTTTGACCTTGATGCTATTGCAGCATTAGAACAAATTCCGGGAGTTTATCTTTCTTTAATGGATTATTATGTTGACGATGCAGCCGGAAATGGAAACGGAAAAATCGATCCGGGCGAAACTGTCGATATTATCGCTACAATTCGTAACAATGGTGATGAAATTGCCCAGGACGTTTTAGGTGAAATTGAAGTAAACCCATCCGAATATACTATCATTACACAATCGGCAAACTTTGGAAACCTCGGACAATATGAAACAGCCGAAGGCACATTCACAGTAACAGCAAGCACATCAATTCCTACAGGACAAATGACTGAGATCATTCTCAATGCTTCTGCAAATGCAGGTTCTTACACAAATAGCTTTACTATGAACTTCTGTGTTGGCCAAAAACCTGTTCTTATTATAGATTTAGATGGAAACCATAATTCAGCTTCTGACATTCAAAGTACTGTAACTGCAGCAGGATATTCTTCTGATCTCACAACTGGTATTCCAGCTGATATTAATATTTATTCAAGCGTTTTTGTATGCCTTGGAATTTATTCAGATAATCATGTTTTATCTTCATCCGAAGGACAAACTCTTGCCGCTTACCTTGATAACGGAGGAATGCTTTATATGGAAGGTGGCGACACATGGTATTACGACAACCAGACCGCAGTTCACTCAATGTTTAATATAAACGGACAAGCTGACGGTTCGGGTGACCTCGGAACAATAAACGGACAAAACGGAACATTTACCGAAGACATGAGTTTCAGTTATTCGGGCGATAATAGCTGGATAGACCACCTTGGTGCCATCTCTCCTGCTGTAGTGATCTTCGAAAACCAATCACCCAACTATGGTTGCGGAGTAGCAAACGATGGAGGTGATTACCGAACAATTGGCGCATCATTTGAATTTGGCGGATTAGATGATGGTGGATCAACAAAAGAAGAACTAATGTTGAAATATCTCGAATTCTTTGGATTAACACCACAAGCAGAAATTACTCAAACCCTTCCTTTGAACACGGGATATCAATTTGTTTCAACAAGAGTAGAAATAGAGAATCCTGATATGCTAATTGTTTTACAAGATATTCTGAACGAAAACCTTGATTTTGTCAGGAATTCCAACGGAACAGTTTTGAGAAAGATCGGCCCGAACTGGGTAAACGGAATAGGCGACTGGATTTCGACAGAAGGATATTTATTTAAAATGTTCGGAGCCGAAATTTTGGAAATTACCGGAGAACAAATAGATCCATTATCACCAATAACATTAACCTCGGGTTACCAGTTTGTAAGTTTCTTACCCGAAGAAGCAATTGATGCATTGGTAGCTTTTGAAGGCATATTAGGTGATAATCTGGATTATATCAGAAATTCCAATGGAGAAATGCTGAGAAAAATTGGCCCGAATTGGGTGAATGGAATTGGGGATGCAATGCCAGGCGAAGGTTATCTGATCAAAATGTTTGCAGATGATGAGTTAATTTACAGTGTTCCCGTTAAATCTACATTATCTTCAATTGATACAAAAACAACAAATCACTTCATTTTCGAAGGTGGAAATGCAGCCGATCCTGTTTACACAATTTATGTTCAGGGTTTGGTGATTGGTGATGAAGTTGCAGTTTTCGATAATAACAAAATGGTTGGAGCAAGTGTAATTGTTTCTGAAAATGCACTTGATAATTCTGTTCCTGTTTTCAGTACTTTAAACTCAGGACAAGGATATCTTGAAGGCAATGAAATTAGCATGGAAGTATGGAATTCAATTTCCGGTGAGATCATTGAAGCTGATTTCACTTTTGAAACTAAATACGAAGCTTATTCTGAAAACATATATCCGGCTGAAGATGGAAAATACAGCATTGCCAATGTAATTAAAGGCTCTTCTGTTTCAATCAATGAAATTCTAATTTATCCTAATCCGGCTACTAACGTAATTAATATTTCTTCGGTTAACGAAATAAAAAATATTTCAGTTTTCAATTATGTTGGACAAACAATTTATAATGGAACCGACAAAAAAATATACACAAGCAATTTCGAAGCAGGTATTTATTTGATTAAAATTGAAACTAAAGAAGGAACGGAAACTCAAAAGATTACTATAAATTAAAAACTTAGTAAAATATTAAAATTAAGAGGGTTTACACCCTCTTTTTTTTTGAATAATTTTTTAATTTTCTATTTCATCTTTTTCAAAAATTCATTTTGAATAGAAAAAGTCAAATTGCACACAACGTTTTTATTAAAAAACTGTCTAACAAATAATGTTATTATAGATAAAAGCATAATTTTGTGATTCACATAATAAAAATGAAAAAAGATGAAAAAAATTTATTTATTTAGTTTAGTGGTTCTTATACCATTCTTGTTGTTTTCTCAACAAGTACCAAGAGAGAAAGTAATTGTTGAAATTTCGTCAGGCACATGGTGAGGCGCCTGTCCTGCTGTAGTTGCAATTATGGAGCAAATGCAGCAATTAAATTATGATATTTCAATTATTGAATATCATTATAATGATCCTTTCCAAAATTCTTTTTACAATGTCAGACAGAGCTATTACGGTTGGACATGGTTTCCTACTACCTATTATGATGCAAACATGATAGGCTATTACCAATGGGCAACATGGTCGGAACACGATCTGTTTTATCAAAATCAAATTAATACTCCTTGTTCATTTACTATTGATTACACACTAACGGGAACATCTCCAAATTTTAATCTCAATGTTACAGTAACTAAAGTTGCAGAATATACCGGTGATGACCTTGTGTTACACATGGCATTAACCGAGTCAAATATTCCGTTTAGCTGGCAGGGCCTTTCGGAGGTCGATCATGCTATGAGATTAATGGCACCTGATTCTTATGGAACAGCCCTCGATTTTTCCTCTTCAAACACTCAAACTGTTTCTCTTGATTTTACTGTGGATGCAGGTTGGGTAACTGAAAATTGTGAAATTTCACTTTTTGTTCAGGATAATTCTAATAAAGACATATTACAAGGTATTTCGTTACCTGTTGAAGTTACCGCTTTTGAAACTCAGACCTTGAATTTAGAAGCTGGTTTTCAGTTTTCATCAACAAGAATAGAAACTGAAAATCCGGATATGCTTGACGTATTAAGTGATATTTTAAATGAAAACCTTGAATATGTCAGAAATTCAACAGGCTCGGTTCTGAGAAAAATAGGTCCAAATTGGGTTAATGGTATCGGTGATTGGATCACTACCGAAGGTTATTTATTTAAAATGGCCGGTTCGGAAACATTAGAAATCTCAGGTATTGAAATAGATCCTTTGACTTCAATTGATCTTTACATCGGATATCAGTTTATTAGCTATTTGCCTACAGTGCCGGTAGATGCTTTAGTTGCTTTCGAAAATATTTTGAATGACAATTTGGATTACATTAGAAATTCCAATGGTGAAATGTTAAGAAAAATTGGCCCTAATTGGGTAAACGGAATTGGAAATGCAAATCCCGGCGAAGGTTATTTAGTTAAAATGTTTGCTGATGATGAATTGGTATATAATATTCCTGTTAAATCTACATTATCTTCAATAGGCCCAAACATAGTAAATCACTTTATTTTTGAAGGTGGAAATGCAGCCGATCCGGTTTACACAATTTATGTTTCAGGATTAGAAATTGGTGATGAAATTGCTGTTTTTGATGGCGATGTTATGGTTGGTTCAGGTGTTATTCTTTCAAATAACCAATTCGAAAATAGTATTCCTGTTTTCAAAACACTTACAACCCAAAACGGTTATACCGAGCACAATCAAATTTCCATAAAAGTATGGGATAACAGAAACCAAACTGAAGTTTCTTCATCATATAATTTTAACAATGAGTATTATGATGCTTATTCTGAAAATATTTTTCCTGTTGAGGATGCTGAATTCAGCCTTGTAAATGTTACAAAAGATTCATCAATACCGGGCGAAGTTACCGAAAACAATATCAGTGTTTTTCCAAATCCTGCAAATAATATTATTAATATAGTTTCAGAGAAAAATATTGAAAAAATTAAAATAATGAATTTTGTCGGACAAGTAATTTTTGCAACAACTTCAAGTTCTAATAATATTAAGATTAACTCATCTGATTATCCAGCTGGAGTTTATTTCGTGAAAATTGAGCTTTCAGGCAAAGTTATTACTAAAAAAGTAACAGTGAATTAATTTTTTTATACGATTTGAAAAAAGGGTGTGCCTGATTCCGGCACACCCTTTTTTTACCCAATGAATATTGTTATGTCTTTTTGAATCATAATCATTTAAAATTACTTTTGTACAAATTTTTTAAGTTACTATGGTAAATAAATTATTGTGTTTTTTCTTGTTTAATCTCATCGTGTTGTGTTCATTCGGACAGGAGCATATTATTCCTCTTTCACAAAAAAACACGGAAAAACTTATAAAACAGAATGATTATTCAAAATTAATAATATCATATAATTTTCAGGAAATTAAGACTTTCGATGTTAAAACCGAAAAAGGTGTTTTTACTGAACTTTATGTTGACGGTTCATATTATTGCGGTAATATTGGCGAACCAAAACTACCTGCTATAAAAAATTTGATCGAGATCCCTTTTGGTACCGAAGTTAAAATCAAGAATATCACCTATGAAATTCAGGAATATAAATTAAAGGATTTCGAAATAAATAATCTTATTATCCCTGTTCAAACTTCACCGAGTAAAGAGTTTTCGGTAAACAATATTGAAACTAAGTTTAATAATAAGTTTTATCAAATTGATAAATTTAACGATAATGAATTAGTTAAAACAGAAGTACTTGGTATTATGAGAGGTGTTAGTATTGCACGCCTCGAAATTTCACCGGTAAGTTATAATCCTATAAAAGGTATCATTCGGGTTTATAATAATATTGAGGTTGAACTAAATTTTTCGGGTAGTGATATAGCTCTGACAAAAAACAAGAAAATCTCAACTTATTCTCCTTATTTTGAAGTTGTTTATAACAAATTATTTAATCACAAAAGCAATTATTATCCGGAGCATCCCGATTTGACAAAATACCCTGTTAAATATTTGATTGTTTGCGATCGTCAGTTTGAAGACCAAATTCAGGATTTTATTGAGTGGAAAACCTTAAAAGGTTTTGAAATTATTATTGCATTCACCGACGAGATCGGTTCTTCATTTAATGAAATTAAAACATGGATACACGAAAGATATAACGAAGGAACTCCTGATGATCCGGCACCGAGTTTTATTCTCTTAGTCGGCGATACGCAACAAATTCCGGCAAGTACTGGTTCTTTAACAGGAAAAATGACGGATTTATATTATGCATGTGTTGATGGTGATTATTTCCCTGATATGTATATCGGACGATTTTCGGGAAAAAATACAGAGGAAATTGCAACTCAGGTATGGAAAACAATTTCTTACGAAAAATATCAGGCTAATGATCCATCTTTCCTTAATAACGCAACATTAATTGCCGGAGTCGATCAAACATGGAATCCTGCTATCGGGCAGGCAACAATTAAATACGGAACCGAAAATTATTTTAATCAGGCCAATGGCTTCGAAATGGTTAATGAATTTTTAACCGAATATAACGGTTGTTACAACACTGTAAATTCCGGGCTTGGTTTTTTAACTTATACTGCTCATGGTACCGAGACTTCATGGATTGATCCCTCTCTTAACCGTGGCGATGTTTACGCTTTTTATAATTCTGAGAAATCACCTTTGGTAATTGCAAATTGTTGTTATTCCGGCGATTTTGGATATGAAGAATGCATCGGTGAATCATTTTTAAGAAATCCTAATGGCGGAGCAATAGGATATATTGGTTCAGCTGGATTTTCACAATGGTTCGAGGATTTTTATTGGGCTGTTGGTGCATTTCCTATTGTTGGGATAAATAACGGCTATGTACCAGGCTTTGAGGAAACAAGTCTTGGAGCCTTTGATGCTTCTTTTGTTTCGGATTATGTGGCAAATGATGCTTTAGTTTTCGTTGGAAATCTTGCAGTAACTGAAGCAAATATCCAGGGTTATCCTCATCAGACAAGCCCTTTGTTTTATTGGCAATCGTATAATTTGCTTGGTGATCCATCTGTAGTAACTAATTTTACAGAATCAAAAATCAATTCCGTGGATCATCTAAGTATATTTCCGATGAATACCGATACATTCAGGGTTTCAGCATTTTCAGGTTCTTATGTTGGTATTTCAAAAGAGGGGAATTTGCTTGGTTCGGCATTTATTGATGAAAACGGATTTGCCGAAATCCAGGTTTCTCCGGTTCTTACTGAAGGAAATGTAGATGTTGTAGTTACAAAACCGCAACATAAACCTTATTTCGCATCATTGCCTTCAAAAGATATTTCCGGTTCTTATTTGATTGTTAAGGAGCTGATGATTAACACACCTGACGACACATTAATTGAACCGGGTGAAACAGCTTTTTTATCAATTGAGGTTAAAAATATCGGACAAGAAGATGCCACAGGTTCTATAACTTCATTTCTCGATTTCTCCGATCAATATATAAATGTTATTTCCGATGAAATTTCTTTTTCCGGCCCGGTACTTTCCGGCCAATCAATCATTGTTGAAAATGCTTTTGAAATTGAAGTTGCCGAAAATATTCCTGATAAATATGAACTTCCTTTTAGATTTGAAATAATTTATGAGCAGAATGTGAATGAATCTTTTTCAAATGTTCAGGCTTACGCTCCATCATTAAGTTGTGTTAACTTCATTGTTGATGATTTGAACACAAATAATAACGGACGCCTTGATCCGGGTGAAACCGCAAATTTGATTTTCGAAATTAAAAATGAAGGGCACTCCGAAGCACAAAATGTGGTTTGCCAACTTGAATCTTCTAATGAATTTCTTACCATAAATAATTCTATTTTTGAAATAGATTTACTTGAAAATGACAGCATCGAAAATGCCATTTTTAACGTAAGCGTTTCATCATTAATTCCATCAGGAAGTAATATTGATTTTACCATAAATATAAATTCAGATGCGTATTCTTCAAAAAAGACGTTTTCAGAAATAATTATAAGAACAAACGAAGGCTTTGAGTCAGGTGATTTTAGTAAATTTGACTGGGAATTTGGTGGAAATCAAGACTGGCAAATTTCTGAAATTGATCCTTACGAAGGTATATTTTGTGCAAAATCAGGAATAATTATTGAAAATCAAAATTCGGAATTACGAGTTGATTTCAAGGTTTTAAATGATGACTCAATTTCCTTTTTCAGGAAAGTTTCGTGTGAAATAAATGATTTTCTAAGATTCTATATTGATGACGAAATTATTGATGAATTCTCAGGCTTGTCAGATTGGGAGAAGAAAACCTATTCGGTTTCTTCCGGGAAACATTGTTTTAAATGGATTTATGAAAAAAATTCCAGTCAAAGCGGTTTTGATGATTGTGCATGGATTGATAATATTGATTTTCCATTACCGGTTATTTCAAATAATATACAAACGATTAATTTAAAACAGGGTTATCAATTTATTTCTTCCAATATTATACCCGAATTTCCTGATATGAAAATTGTTATGGATTCGAATTTAAATGAAAATTTAGTTTTTATTCGAAATTCCGAAGGTAAAATGTTTCGAAAAATCGGGCCATTCTGGGTTAACGGGATTGGTGATTGGGAAGTCTCGGAAGGATATTTAATTAAAATGTTAAATGATGATCCTTTAAAAATTTATGGTGAAATAATTAATCCTGAAATTCCTGTCGGACTTAATCCGGGATATCAATTCATAAGTTATTTCCCTGATTATTCCATAGATGCTTTATTAGCTTTTGCTTCAATTTTAAATGAAAAACTTGATTTCATTCGCAATTCTGATGGTGAAATGCTTAGAAAAATCGGTCCTAATTGGGTAAATGGAATCGGAGAATGCAAACCCGGTGAAGGATATTTAATTAAAATGTTTGAAAGCGGTGCAGTTGTTTACCCCAGTCCATCTCTAAAATAACATACAGGTTAAAGGAATATTTCCCATTTCTCCCCTATTTCCCCTATTTCCCCTATTTCCCGTATTCCCTCTATTTCCCCTATACTCTTTTTACACAATTTTACTAATACAGATTTTTGCAAAAAATATTTAACAAAAAATTAAACAAATAATATTGAGACTTAATAGAATTTTTTATACTTTTGATAGATCAAATAAAAAATTCATTCAAAGCTTTCAGTTTTATGTTGAAATAAAATATATAAAAATGAGTTTTTAAATTTATGTTATTATAAATAAACCTATTGAGATTAAAATAAAACACATATTATTCATTAAAAAAAATTAGCTATGAAAAAAAATTTTCTTTTATCAATTCTGTCAATCTTTTTGATGTCGGGTGCATTTGTTAATGCCCAAAACCTGGTATTAAACGGAGACTTAGAAGCATGGGATGATCCAAACACCCCAACCGATTGGACAAAAGCCGAAAACATTACTCAGGCAACAACACCGGTTCACGGTGGGACTTACTCTGCGATGCATACTTCTGCAAGCAGCACAAAAGATCTACAACAAAATGTAATGTCAATTACAGGTGGCGAAACTTACGCAATTAGTTATTGGTATTATGACAATGACCCTGAAGCCAAGACAAGGATCTGGTCTTATTGGTTATTAGACGAATCCACCACTCTTCCTGACAATCAAGATGTTTTGCGTCCATCAATATATTCGGAAGATAGTCCTGAATGGATTAATTTTTCTGCTAATCTAACTGCTCCTCCAACAGCAACAGGTTTTAGATTTGAGGTAAGGGTTTACCATCAGGATGGTAATAATGGCGGTTCGGTTTATTATGATGACTTTTCAATAACCGGAAGTGCTCCATCTCCGGAACCTACAAATTACCCAACTAATTTTGGCGCAGTAGCTAATGGTATCTCAATTAATCTTTCATGGGATGATGCTATTGGTGATCAGCTTCCTTCAGCCTATCTCATCAAAGCAAGCGATGTGAATAATATTTCTCATCCCGTTGATGGCACTCCCGAAGATAACGATCCTGATCTTTCTGACGGAACAGGTATTATGAATATTAATTATGGTGTTCAGGAATATACTTTTGCAAACCTTGAACCGGCAACTACTTATTATTTTAAAATATTCCCTTATACTAATGGTGGTCCAAATATTGACTATAAAACCGATGGCACTCCACCTTCAGCTAACGCAACAACCGAAAACATTGCTATTATTAATGCCGAAGATTTTAATGATGAAACATTAGGAACATGGTCGGAATATAGTGTTATAGGTGAACAAGTATGGTATGCAGACTCTTATGGTGGTGATTATTATGCAAAAATGTCGGGTTATGAAGGTGGAAGCAACGAAAACGAAGACTGGTTAATTTCTCCGGCATTAAATTTTGATAATTATACCAATGAACTTTTAACTTTTGAAACAGCAATGAATTATTCAGGGCCACCACTTGAGTTGAAAATTTCAAATGATTATGATGGTGCAAGTGATCCAAACACTGCAACATGGGCCGATCTTGAAGCCGAATGGTCACCGGGAAGTTGGGAATGGATAGGATCAGGAGATGTTGATGTTTCCGCTTATTCTGGTTCAAGTGTTTATATTGCATTTAAATATACTTCAACCGTTGATGAATCTTCAACATGGGAAGTCGATAATATTTTAATCACAGGGCAATCATCATCAGCTCCGGTTATTCAATCATTTACTTTAAATACAGGTTTTCAATTCATTTCTTCCTATGTTGTTGAAGATGATATGAATATGCTTGTTATACTGGAAGATATTTTAAATGAAAATCTTGCATATGTAAGAGACTCAGAGGGTAATATGTTACGTAAAATCGGTCCGAACTGGATAAATGGAATTGGTGACTGGACATCAACTGAAGGATATTTATTTAAGTTAATGGCATCTGAATCATTTAGCATGGAAGGTGACCAGGTTCCTGCTGATACACCTATTTCTTTACCGACAGGATTCCGTTTTGTAAGTTTCTTACCAACCTCTTCTATTGATGCAATGACAGCTTTTGCCACAATTGTTGGTGATGATCTGGCATATATTAGAGATTCGGAGGGCGGAATGCTTCGAAAAATCGGACCCATTTGGGTGAATGGAATTGGTGATGCAAATCCTGGCGAAGGCTATCTCGTAAAAATGCTGAATCCCGGAGTGTTAATTTATCCTTCGGATGATTCAAAATCTTCAGTTAATTTGAATAACTCTATAGCAACACATTTTAATTTTAATGGAGGTAATGCTGCTGATCCCGTTTATACTATCTATGTGAACGGATTAGAGATTGGTGATGAAGTTGCAGCTTACGATGGAGATGTTTTAGTTGGCGCTATTAAAATTTCTTCGGAAAATAAATTATTAAATGCTCTTCCTGTATTTAGTACTTTAACTGATGGACAAGGATATATTTATGGTAATCCAATTAATTTGAAAATCTATAATTCAAACTATAATGAGATTTCTGATGCAGATTTTACCATGGAAGCTATTTATAATTCATATGTTGAAAATGTTTATCCTGCTGATGATGGTGAATTCAGTATTGTAAATATTACAAAAGGCTTAGTCAATAATGATTCGGAAACATTATCAATTTATCCAAACCCTGCTACGGAAATTATTAATATCCAGGCTCAAACTTATATTAGCAGAGTAATGATAATTAATTGTACAGGACAAATCATTTATGATGAAACTAATAACAGTAAATTAATAACAATAAATACTGAAAGTTTTAATCAAGGATTATATATAATTCGTGTTGAAACCAGTGATGGAATAAATACAGAAAAAGTTACGATAAATTAGTGGCTGCAATAAAACCTCAAAAAAGGAGTATCAATAATGATACTCCTTTTTTATTTATCAAATGGTGTAAATCCATCCACCCTTGCGGGCAGACAAGTTTTGTACATTTTGAGTTGTTTTTGTTGGTAGTCTTAGTCCCGTTAGGGACAATATATTTATAGAAAATAAAAATATCCATAACAAAGTCCCGTAGGGACGTAATAAAATAAATCATGGCTAATACATACACACAAATGTATATCCAATTTGTATTTGCAGTCCAAAACAGAATGTCACTGATTAAAACTACATGGAAAGATGAACTTTACAAATACATTACCGGAATAGTACAAAATAATAATCATAAACTAATTGCAATAAACGGAATACCTAATCATATTCATGTTTTCATAGGTTATAAACCACATCAGGTAATACCAGATTTATTGCAGGATATAAAAGGATCATCTTCCGGATGGATTAATAAAAAAGGATTTATTAAAGGTAAATTTAATTGGCAAGAGGGCTATGGAGCTTTTTCTTATTCCCACTCACATATAGATAGGGTAGTAAAATATATAATAAATCAGGAACAACACCACAAACAGAGGACATTCAGAGAAGAATATATTGAATTATTAAACAGATTTAACGTTGATTATGATGAGCAGTATATTTTAAAAGACATTCAATAATATATCGTCCCTAACGGGACTTGTTAACTCTCGTGAATATTTTTCTATAAATATTAAGTCTCTACGGGACAAAAAAATGCAATAATTTCCACGTTTTAAGAATAACAGTTATGGGATACCGGGAAATATCAATCAAATTACCAACAGATTATCAGCTTGAAGAGCTAATTCAAAAAATCGGAATAAATCTTCGAATAAAAAACTTTTCCTTTCAAATAGAAAACAAAAGCCTTGATGCCAGGAAGAAAAGTAATATTCACTGGCAATTAAGAATTTCGGTATTTTCGAGAGAGTTGAAAGGAGGGAAATTTGAAGAGATTCCCGAATTAGATATTCCAAAGAAAATAAGAAATAAAAAAGCTGTTGTTATAGGTAGCGGGCCTGCCGGTTTTTTTTCAGCCTTGGTTCTTTTAAAGGCAGGTTTTGAAACAACTATTATTGAAAGAGGCTCGGAAGTAAAAAAACGGGCAAAAAGCATTAAAGAATTTGAAGTAAATGGCATTTTTGACACAAAAAACAACTATGCTTTTGGCGAAGGGGGTGCCGGTACATTTTCTGATGGAAAACTCACTTCCCGTTCAAAACACATATCAAAAGAAAAACAGTTTATTTTAAAAGCATACATTAATGCAGGGGCTCCCGAGGAAATATTATATATGGCTCATCCACATCTTGGAAGCGATAATCTGATAAATATTGTAGGTAAACTCAGGGGGAAATTTATTAGTCTCGGAGGAAAAATCCATTTTGAAACCATGTTGGAAGATTTGGTGATCGAAGACGGCAAAGTAACCGAAGCTATTACTTCAAAAGGTAATTTTAAAGCAGACGAATTTGTTATTGCCTCAGGCCATTCGGCTTTTGAAACTTACAGAATGTTAATTCGCAGAGGAGTTAAATTTCAAACCAAGAATTTTGCCATTGGTTGCAGAATAGAACATCCTGCCGAAATTATTAACATGGCTCAATGGGGTTGTAAAAATTTGCCCGGAGTAAAAGCTGCTGAATACCGCCTGACATCACAAGGAAAAACCTCGCTTCCGGTTTATACATTTTGTATGTGTCCGGGTGGGATTGTAGTTCCTGCTACTGCCTATAAAAACACTAATATTGTTAACGGAATGAGTTTGTATAATAGAAACGGAAATTTCGCGAACGCTGCCTGTGTTGCCGGAATTAATCCCGAAAATTTATTAGGCAAAAAAACAACAGCCTCAGAAACATTGAATTGGTTAGAAAATATTGAGCAAAGCTTTTTTGAGTATTCTAATGATCATCGCGCTCCTTTTTGCAGTATTCAGGGTTTTATTGATAAAAAGATTCCCTCAATAATTCCTGAATCCACTTATCCTTTAGGGCTAAATCCCGCGCCCTTATGGGACTTATTACCATCTCAGATAAGCAATTCAATTAGGGAAGGATTAATAATTTTTAATAAAAAAATTAAAGCTTTTGATACCGGAATTATTTTGGGCCTTGAAAGCAAAACTTCAGCGCCAATTCAGGTATTACGTGATTCGAATGGACTTTGTGAAGGCATGAAAAATCTTTATATCACGGGCGAAGCAAGCGGTTATGCAGGTGGAATAATTTCAAGTGCTGCTGATGGAATTAAGGCGGCGATGGGGATTGTTAAAGGTAATACCACGAATTATTTGGAACATTAACAAATGATAGAATGCTTAATTGCTATATTTAGTACATAACCCTGATGGATAATCTAATAATAGTAAAAGAATTATCAGATTACAATTTATTTGGAAATGGGTGGTATTCTTAACTGCTTACAAACTTTATTACACAATAATTCTGACAACTCTTTATGCCTGCCAACACTTGTTTGCTCCTTGTTTTCAGGATTATGATAAATGCTATGATTTCTTCCTTCTCGCAACAAAAAACAATTATGTTTAATAAGATGCTTTATCAATTTTTGCCGCTTCATTAAACAAGCAATAAATCTTCACGGATTACATTTTTATTAATATATTCCTTTTCTGTATTTTCTTTATTTGTTTCTAAAAGCAACATGAAAGCATCAATTAAATTTGCTTTCAGTTCATTAATTGTTTTGCCCTGTGATATTGCAGCGGGAAATTCCTCAATTTGCCCGACATACCAACCATCATCTGATTTTTCGATTATTGCTGTTAGATTCATTCTTAATTTAATTTTTTCACGTTCTTTACAAAATTACTAAATTTTTTAGTCTTTTATGGAGATAGAGCTAATAATAAATAATAATTAAATAAAATTCAATATTGCAAAATCAATTTTGCATTTTTATAGTATTTTTGCAATACATTAAAGAATACCTTCGCAAATTTTAGGATGAAGCCATCTATGTAAGCCTTGACTTCCTTTACTTTTCAACAAACACCATTGTTGATTTTGCTGAGGAGTTTGTAAAACGTGGTGGTAAATACCTGTTTCCTGATGAAATTCATAAATACCCGAACTGGCCACAGGAAATAAAAAATATCTTTACCTACTTTCAAAAGCTGATTTATTAATGCTATTACAAGCAAGTACTTATGGTATCAGCAAATTGAATAAACCGGATAAGGTGTATTTAAATAATTCCAATCTTATATATGCACTTTCTGACACAGAAGTGAATGCCGGTACTTTAAGGGAAACATTTTTTTACAATCAGTTAAGTGAAAAGTACAGCACCCTGAGTTCAGATAAAGGTGATTTTTTTATTGATCAAAAATATACGGTTGAAGTTGGTGGAAAAAACAAAACACGCAAGCAAATATCAGGCATGAAAAATGCTTTTATTGCTGCCGATAATATTGAATTTGCTTATCAAAACACTATACCTTTGTGGCTGTTTGGGTTTCTATACTAAAGTATCTTTGACTTGATATAACTTAAGCAATTAATAATTGGAGTTTCGGGTTAATTATTAAAAAACCTTTTCTGAGTTCAGTCTAAAAACATATTTCACGCAAAGATTGGAAAGCTTAAGGCAAAGATCGCAAATCTCTCATAATTAACTGCTTACGTGCTTTGCGATTCGTCTGCGAACTTTGCGTGAACCATTTTTTTCTCTTTTTAGGCCGGACTCATTGATGCAAAATTGCAGCTCATTCATCACACACTAACATATAAACAAAAAAGAACATATCCAAGTTAAAAAAAACAATACGTTTGTATAATAGCGGGTAGGAAAAACATATTGCTAAAAATTAAAAAATCAATAATATCTAATGTTCCCAATGCAATTGTAATACTTGAGTGCAGTTTAAAAACATATTTCACGCAAAGATTGGAAAGCTTAAGGCAAAGATCGCAAATCTCTCATAATTAACTGCTTACGTGCTTTGCGATTCGTCTGCGAACTTTGCGTGAACCATTTTTTTCTCTTTTTAGGCCGGACTCATTGATGCAAAATTGCAGCTCATTCATCACACACTAACATATAAACAAAAAAGAACATATCCAAGTTAAAAAAAACAATACGTTTGTATAATAGCGGGTAGGAAAAACATATTGCTAAAAATTAAAAAATCAATAATATCTAATGTTCCCAATGCAATTGTAATACTTGAGTGCAGTTTAAAAAGCCAAATTCAGCAACTAATGCGCTAATGAACATTTCTAATTAACTTGTAATCATATTTTTGAAAATAATTAAATTTCGCTAATTTTCAAAAACTTCGTTTTTTGACTGGACTCAATAATTATAGAGATAATAAACCCCAATAAGGCAGGGTGAAAAATAATATCAATGGTTTTTTTAATCACCTAATTTATTTTTTGATCAATTTAATACACGAAGTTTTGAGGCCTGATAACAATTGGCAAATGTAAACTCCTGAATTAACTTCATTACCCTCCTGATTTAAGCCATTCCAAACATATTGGTTAATTCCTTTATTGCAATTTCCTTCATGTGAAACAATCTCATTTCCGGATAAATCAAAAATAATAATTTTATACTCTCCCGGTTTATTAATTTTCCATTGAATTAATATTTTATGATTGAAGGGATTGGGTTTGGCTGACATTTGTTTCAGCTTAACGGATAAAATTTCCGGTTCATCAATAAATACTGTTGATGTATCAGCAGCAGAAGTATGTTTGGCATCATGCTGTACCATAGGCCATGGTGAATTAGCAAGGCCACCGTTTTCGCCATAAACAGCATATAAAAAGTCATTCTCAGTTGAAAAATAAATAATTCCATTTTTGTCGATAACCGGCGATGTGGCAAATTCGGATTCTGTTTCTATATTCCACTTTTCAGAACCATCCGGATGAATTACATAAAAATTACCGTCATTACATCCGAAGCAAATTGAACCGTTTTTGGCAATCGCTGGAGTTGAATAAATTTCACCATTATAAAGTTTCTCCCATAAATAATTGCCATCCTTATCAATTGCATAAATAGTCCCGTTGTCATAAATAAAATCACTGCTTGCAAAAATCAGCATTTGATCGGGATGAGTTACAATTGATGAAGAAACTGTTGCAAATTCATTGGAAATTGGATATTCCCAGTTTAGTATTCCGCTTTGGTTGTATGACCTGACTTTTGGTAAATAATTACCCATGCTACCCCACATTCCTCCAATATAAATCATATTATCAAATCCTATTGATGCCGGGCTTGTTGGAAAAAAATTCGTTTGCCAAATAAAATTGCCAAGATAGCCAATAGAATAAATCCTTGCCTGACTACCGGAGTTACCTTCTGTTATGATATTGCCATTCATTTCAATTGCAGGCGGATAAGATAAGCTAAATCCTGAATAGTAATTCCATAATTCAGTACCTCTTTCGTCGATACAATAAAGATGCCCGCCACCATACATACTTGATTCTGAGAAAAATAATTGTCCCGCTTTATTTATTGCTATCGGATATAAGCGGTCATCTTCAGGTGGGTCAAAAATCCATTCTTCGTTACCTGATGAATCAATGGCAATAATAGTTTTTCCCCACGGCATAAATACATACTGATTATCATTCGAAATTGTAATATTTGAATAATCTGACCTTGATTTTTCATCTGCCGGTTCATATTCCCATTTTATTTCACCGTTTGGGCTAATGCACCAAACTTTATAAGATCCGGTAACATAGATATTTCCAAAATCATCTAATGCCGGCCCTGATAAATGTGGTGATAACTGAAGTCTCCATTTTATTTCACCTTCAATGCTACTCTTTCCTTTTAAAATTACTTCAACATTTGGCTGATCAGGATCGTTGGATAAAAAAAAGGCTGTATCTGAATACATGGCTGTACCTATCGGTGAAAATATAACATTAAATAAAATACTATCGCCGGGTTGAATGGTTTCCGATTTGTATTTAATACTGGCTTTTTCAGGGATTATTTCGAGATTGAATACATCGCTATCCAGGTTCCAATCTAATTCCAAAGGAATGTTGCCGATATTATAAATTGTCAATAGATCGTTTGATGAATTTCCAGGCTCAATAAATCCGAAATCCAATGCCATCTTATCAACGAAAATATCGGGTTGGGGCGACACAACATTCGATGCAAGAGAGGAATAGTGCTGATCGTGTTTGTGCATAGGCCAGGCCGAATTGGCAATAATTGCCTCCGGGTCTTCAATGGCAACTAAATAATTAGAATCATTATCATTTTTGGCCATGGCATAAATGTTCCCGTTCTTACCAATTACCATATGAGACCTTATATTCATTTCTTTACCCGTGGCAGCTTCCGGATCAAGCTCCCAAATTACGTTGCCATTTTCATCAATGGCATAGTATTTTGCAGCAGAACCTGAATATTTTTTGGCAACCGACAAATAAATAGTGCCATTGATGGATAGAGTAGGGTCCCATGCGCCTTCAACGCCCGGGCCATAAGAAAAACTCCATACAATTGATTGGGCTGCTTTATCAATTTTATACAACTTCCCATATCCTCCACCCCAAAAATTCATTGTACGTACATAAATATAATTGTTGCCGCCAATTATTATTGCAGATGGATTTGGCTCATAAAGAGACATTTCCCAAACGAAATTACCATCAGGATTAAATACTTCAATTTTCGATTTATTAATGTCAACATTGCTGGTTGACATAAAAATTGTCCCATCATTATCTATTGTTGGAGCACCTCTTACATATCCAAATAAATCATTAATAAAAATCGGATTACCTGTGCTTTGTACGGCAACTAATTTGTCGAATTCTGTACCGAAATATATTACGCCTTCTTTGCATACCGACAGAGGGGTTGAGATTTCACCTACCTGTGAATTGTATTCCCATCGAAAAATACCGGCTGAATCATAAGATATCAGCTTTGTACCGGCTGCAATATAAATATTGAACAATGAATCAATTACCGGTGCTTGTGTTGATTTATCTGACATTGTGGTATTCCATCTTTCAGTACCATCAGAGTTGAGGCAATACAGCTTTTTGTAACTGCTCGATGATCCGATGATAATCCAGCCCAATTGCGGAATTACCATTGGGTCGAATCCCAAACGTGCGAAAAAATGTTTAGACCAAATTGTATCTCCTTCCGGATTAAAACAATGAATATCTGAATGGAGTGTACCTGCGGATTTATATTCTACCCAAATAATATTTTCCTCTGGTGTAAGTACAGGATTTGATCCCTTGGTAGCAGAGCCGGTTAAATAGTTATACCACAATATTTCTCCCGGTTCTTTTTCGGAAATCAAAGCATCGTTTTGAGAAAAAGAAATATTTGCGTTCACAAAAATTAAAATCAGGACAATTAAATTTTTCATTTTACAGCCTTTTTGATTACTATTTACTACTTAAATAAGAATCAAATATAATAAATATTTTCAATCGGGAAAACATATAGCAATTCTTGTTGCGAATTACAAGAGATGAGTGTGCAGAAAAAAAACGAAAAACAAAGAACAAGAAACAAAGAACAAGGAACAAGAAAGCTTAAACAACTCTGATCTATTACAATATTTTCACATCCACAGTTGTAAATGTTTGATAACCTTCGTTATCAGTAATGTATATATGGAAATGATAATCGCCTGTGTCGAAATTGCTTGTGTCTGGTATAAATAGTAGAGTGTCTAATGTAAATTCTGTATTTTGTGTTGGAAGTTCGAGTATCCACTCATCAAAATATGGATTTACAGCATCTTTTGGATCATCCATATTACAGCCTTCGTGGTCGCCATGCAAGTGCTGTCCGAAGTTATTATGTGCATCCATTTTAATATTTCCCAAGCCGGAATTGTCGCTTATTTTTGCCAGAAACCTGAATGGCTCTCCATAACGAAGAGTATCACAAGGTGCCGGCGACATCAATTCTACAACGGGCTGTTCGGTAACAATTTCATTTTCTTTAACACAACCAATTAAAATTGCTAAAAGAAAAATACTATAAATAATTAGTTTTTTATTCATAATTGCTATTGAACTATTTCAATATGAGTTTCAAGAGCTTCTGTATCTGATGAATTACCGTCTTCATCAACAACAATAATTACTACATGGTAGCTTCCAAGGTTGGCTGTATCCGGTACTACAATATGCTGATGAACATGAGCATTATTCAAACCTTTGAAATTGTCGGTAAACTGATCGTCGATAATTTTATATTCATCAGCAACTGCACCCGATGCAGGATGGTCATGAATTTCGATGTTATAATATTTTAATTTTGAGCCGCTTCTCGATTTTGCTTCAAAGTCAACACTAATTGTACCCCCTAAAGGTATTTCTTTTCCTCCATCGTGGTTTTCTGCTGTTACACTTGCAATTTCAGGTGTTACTTCTTCAATTACTTCATCTTTTTTACAAGATATTAAGACAACTGAAACAAGAATAACAATACCAAATATTTTCATTAGATTTTTCATTTTTTTAAAATTTTAATTGTTAATATTAGATTTTGATTTATTTGTTTTCATTTTAAAAGGCACAGAAATAAATAACTGTATATTTCTACCCTGTTCCGGTATTTGTAATCTTCGGTAATAACTCAGATGATTAAAATATTTGGTGTTAAATAAATTTTGTATCTGAAGCACAAAACTTACCATCTGATTGCCCAAATTTATTTTTGTTTTTGCTATAAAATTAAAAGAAGAATATCCTTTTGTTGAATATTCATTGATTGCAACATGTTTTTGTGAGGCCACATTTAGCATTTCAAAACCAATCCGGTTATCTTTAAATATCTTTTTGAATCCGGGAGAATAATATATTCCTGACAAAACAGATAATGGGGGTGTATAAGGTAATGCTGACCTGGAATCCGGATTTATGGCGTAAACATATTCGCCATTCACTTCAAATGAAAGGTTTTTTGCAGGATTAATCCGGAACTGCATCTCCCCTCCGCTTAAGATTGCCTTGTTTTGTCTGTATTCATATATTTGTCCTGTAAAAGTGCCAAGAGCAAAATCAGGTGTTGGGGTCAAATATATATAATTTGAAAAATAGTTAAAGAAGGGGCATATTGAAATTGAATAATTATTAGAAGTTTTTTCAAATACAATATCTAGTTGATAAGCCTCTTCAGGTTTTAGATCAGGCTCTCCTTTTTCAAAACGTAAGGTGTGTTTATGAATTCCATAAGAACCTAACTCATAAGCAGCAGGCATACGAAAACTTTTTCCAATATTCAGTTTTAATAAATACCCTGAACCAGGTGCGTAATTCAAACCTGTTGAGAAAGTAAAGCTTGGATAAATATTTTTTAGATATGGGTTGAAAACAGGATCTCCTAATTCAATATCCGGGTTTATTGTTTTCTTCAATGCAATAATACCATAATCAATTCTTATTCCATTGTTCCAAATCCATTTATCATTAAAATTGAATTTATGTGTAGCATATATCCCCGTTGTAAACCTCGAATATTCAGGTAAAAGATGGTTAAAACCATCGGTAGAATTATTTTGATATTGACTATTAAGGCCAATCCTTATTGTTTGATTATTAAAACTTCTAATCAAATAAGCAATATTTCCGCTAAAAGTTGAAAGTTTATATTCTATATCAAGATCATTTTTTCGATATCTATAAAGATCTTCAGGCCTGTTGCCGGAAATGTCTTGCAACCTGTCATATTCCCGCGAAAGGTTGTTTTGGAAACCAAGTGCGATTTCTAATTTATTTTCACCAAAATATAAATTTGTAAAATTATTAATGCTTGTATGATTTACCTTTTGGTGTGGTAAAAGAATATCACGATTGCTTGCCTGATGGACTGCACGGTTAAAGTTAACCAATTCTTCGCCTCTCGCCATTGCAAAAAAGCCGGTATGGTGATAGTAATTATTAATAACAAAGTAACTGTTACTCCAGTTTTTAATAACTCCTGTTTGAAACGAAACAGCAAGTTCCCTGCCGGCAGTATTAATTAAAGCATTCTCTAAATAAGCATAATGCATTGGTTTATATTCAAATGAATCAGCAGGTACTTTGAAATCGGCATAATTATTATAAGTGCAGCTTGCTTTTAGAAAATAGTCATTTCGTCTTGTACTTATTTTGCCTGAAATTCCCAGCCATTCACTATTTGTTTTACCGATTATAGAAATTTCGGCGGATGTAGTTTCCGGTTCAGGAAAACTACCTGACAAAATATTAATAACACCACCAATAGCATCTGAACCATAACATATTGATGCCGGCCCTTTAATTATTTCTACATCTTCAACTGCGAATTGATCTATTTCAAGGCCATGATGAGCACACCATTGCTGGCCTTCCTGTTTAATACTGTTTTCAGCTACAACAATTCTATTGTAACTCAAGCCACGAATCATGGGTTTAGAAAGTCCTGTACCCATGTCAATAGAATTAATCCCCGGTTTTTTTTTAATAGTCTGCATTAAACTACCGGATGTATTTTCTTCAATAAAACTTTCACTTATAAATTCAATGTTATTGCTTTCGGTTTTTTTTATCTGATCTTTTCTATCACCATTTACAACTACTTCATCAAGTGATTGAGCTGAAGACTGCATTTTTATTTTTAGATTAAATTTTTCTTTTTCAGGTAATATGAGGAATATAAATTTTTCATAACCAATATATGATATTTCAAGTAAATATTTTTTTTCAGGAATATTGCTAAAACGAAATTCACCTTTATCATTTGAAATTGTTGCAAATTCACCATTGTTTAATATAACATTTGCTCTTGTAAGAGGAGTTTGGATTTCATTAAAAACAATGCCTTCAATTGTGAAATTCTGTGATAATAAAGGGAAATAGAATACCAATACTAAAAATAATAATAATCCGGGTTTAATATTATGTGTTACTTTATTCAATATAGTGTTACCGTGTATTTAAAAAAATTTAAAAATCAATACTTTTCTAATATTTCTTTTCCATTATATTTTGAAATGGAGAAAAAATAGTGTTACTTTGTCAACATTAGTAACACCGGCAAAAATAATATTAAATTATAAACAGACAACAAATCGGAAAGAAAAAATCCTAACATTATTTCTACACTTTCTAACACAATGATGAACACCGCATTTTAAGGAAAATATTTTTTTAGTCATATAATATTAAAAAATATTTTTTATATCTTTGAAAAAAAATCGTAATGGATAATCGAATAATAGTAAAAGAATTAAAAAGCATTCTGGTCGAAAATTTGGGCAACAGTATTTCAGATGTTGTACTGTTCGGTTCACAACTTTCGGGAAAAGCAACTGAGGATTCAGATGTTGATGTTTTAATAGTATTAAAAAATGATTATGACCGGCAAATGAGAAGAAAGATCAATGATTTATGTTATGAGATAGATTTAAAACATGATACTTTCTTAGATACTCAAATTATTTCACTAAACGAATTAAAAAACAGTTTGCGGGGAAAACATCCAATATTTTCTAATGCATTAAAAGAAGGATATCACGCATGATTAATGACGAGGACAGAAAAGAATTAATAAGTTACAGGTATGCACAATCGAAAGAAGCAATTCTGGAAGTGCAAAATTAATTGATAATGATTTATTTAAGATTGCAATTAACAGGATATATTATGGTATGTTTTATACCCTGACAGCGTTGGCTTTAAAATATAATTTTCAATCCTCGAAACACTTGCAACTTATTGGTTGGTTTAATAAAAATTTTGTTAAAGAAAACCTGATTTCACAAAAATATGGTAAAATTCTTCGTGATGCTTTCAAAAATCGAATGGATGGTGATTATGTTCCTTACATTGAATTTAGTAAAGAAGATATTTTGGAACTATACGCGAATATGAAAGACTTTATTAATGAAGTTGAAAAATTATTAAAAAATAATAAAACCTCAGAATAAATGAGTATCTATTGAGACAAATTTCCAATACTCCATCACTCCAATACTCCACTCACTACAATTGCTTCGACACCTCTACAGATGAATCTGAACCGAAATTAAGTTTAAATCCAAGTTTTCTGAAAACTGAGATCATTGCCTGATTATCTTTCGTTGTTTGTGCAACAATGCGTTGTAAATTCCATTTGCTCGCTATATCAATACAATATTCTGTTAGTATTTTTCCTAAGTCCTTTTTCTGCCATGAATCGGTAATTAAAACAGCATATTCAACCGTTTCATGGTCAACATCAGCAATTAGTCGCCCGACACCAATTAATTTCCGTTTTCCGTTTTCAACAATTTCTGCAACGACACCTATTTCTCTATCATAATCAATAAAACAAAACTGAGTTGCAATTTCATGAGTATTATAATGAAAATCATAGCGGAAACGCGAAAATATAGATTCTTTTGAACAGCTTCTTAAAAGGTCTAACCACATAGGTTCATCCTCAGGTTTAATTGGCCTTAATAATACCTCGGTACCATCCCTTAAAGTTCTAGTTCCTACATATTTTTCAGGATATGGATGTAAAGCAAGGTGAGAATAAGGTTGTATATCTTTTCCTAAAACCTCCTGATCAAGAACAACACTTGCATCCAAAGCAATTACATTATCTTTTGTAACATACAATGGATCAATATTTAATTCTTCAATTTCCGGATAATCGGCAGCGAGGTACGATATTCTAATCAAAACTTCAATGAGTTTATCAATGTTTTTTCTTGAATGATCTGCATTCCCGACTAATAATGGAAAGACTTTTAACGACTTTAGCATGTGCATTACAAGGCGTTCATTTAGTGGCGGAAAGCCCAAGACTTTATCTTTAAACAACTTGGCTCCCGTACCTCCCATTTCTATAAGAATTACCGTACCGAATACTGAATCTTTTTTTATTCTAACAATCAACTCAACAGCATCTTTAATATCAACCATAGGTTGAATAGTTACACCTTCTAACCTTGCTTTTGGTTCTTTTAATTTGACGTGATCCATCATGCTATCGAAAGCAGTTCTAACCATTTCTTCGTCTTCAAGATTGAGAATTACACCGCCAACATCGGTTTTATGTGAAATATCTGGAGAAAATATTTTTAAGATAACCGGGTAATTCATTGTATTTGCAATCCTTACAGCATCTTCAACTGTTTTAGCTTTTAGAGGCATTGTTGTTGGAATACCATAAACTCTTAGCAACATTTTCGATACATCTTCAGTCAGAATTTTTTCTTCACCTGCAAACCG
This sequence comes from uncultured Bacteroidales bacterium, assembly GCA_964462015.1. Taxonomy (GTDB): domain Bacteria; phylum Bacteroidota; class Bacteroidia; order Bacteroidales; family JAEINX01; genus JAEINX01. Next base: position 38,261 of record CAYWXI010000003.1, read on the forward strand.
GGTGTAGAATTCTTCACGATGTTTTTTTCTGTCAATTGAAAATTCAACAGGAATATCTTTAGGTGTTTCATATAATAATCCCAAATTTCTTGAATATGAAACAAGAGTCATGTATGCCCGAATTGCCTGGGCAGGAGTCTGGAATACAGCAATCCTTTCCTGATTTAATATATCAACTCCTTCTTTCATTGCATTGCCTCCAAACCATGCAGCAAGAATTGGTTTTGAAGTATCTTGTGATAATTTTGCTATTTCCCTGGCGGTTCCGGTCGGATCGGTCATTGCTTGTGGAGTAATAATCACTAATACGGCATCAACATTGGAGTCGTCAAGAACAATTTTTGTAGCCTTGGCCACTTTCCCGGGATTTGCATCACCAAGTACATCTACAGGATTTCCATGCGACCAGTATGAAGGTAAAAATGCGTTAAGTTTATTAAGAGTTGATTCTGATAATTTTGCTAAATCACCATTTAAAGAAATCAAAATATCTGTAGCCATTACACCCGGGCCACCTGCATTAGTTATAATTGCAAGATTTGATCCTTTTGGTATTCTTTTTCGGCTGATAAGGTCAGTGAAGTCGAAAATATCGCCTATTTCATAAACACGTGTAACACCGGCACGCTTGAACATCGCATCATAAATTGCATCGTCTGAAGCCATAGCACCCGTGTGTGAGGCAGCAGCTTTTGCCGATTCGGGGAAACGGCCTGCTTTGTATACAATTATCGGTTTCTTACGAGAAAATGCTCTTGCAGCAGTCATGAAATTACGTACTTCTTTTATCGACTCAACATATAATATTATTGATTTTGTATTTGGATCCTGTCCAAAATAGTCGATCAAATCACCAAACCCGACATCAATTATATTGCCAATTGACACAAAGCTTGAAAACCCTATATTTTCCTCTAATGCCCAATCAAGAATTGATGTACACAAGGCTCCTGATTGAGAAATAAATGCAACATTCCCCGGTTTTGGCATACCATTAGCAAAACTTGCATTTATGTGTAAACCGGGAAGAATTATACCCAAACAATTAGGCCCGATAATTCGCATGCCATTATATCGACTAATTTCCTCTTGGATTTTATCTTCTAATTTTTTACCTTTTTCTCCGGCTTCTTTAAAACCTGCCGACATAATAATAATTCCCAGAATTCCGGCTTCACCACATTCGCGAACTAAACCTGGAACCGTTTCAGCCGGCGTACAAATTATCGCCAGATCAGGTGTTTTAGGCACATCATTAACATTGGGAAAACACGTAATTCCAAGAACCGCTTCATGTTTTGGATTAACGGGGTAAACAACACCGCGAAATCCGCCACTAACAAGATTCTTTAATGTTATCCCACCTACGCTATTGGGCTTTGATGAAGCACCAATCACGGCAATTCTTTTAGGCCTAAAAATGCTTTTTAATTTACTAATTCCCATTTTATTTCTTATTTGTCTTTGCTTAAAATTTTATAATTATTTCTTTTATTATATTCAGTCTTCAGTTTTATAATTTATTGCTTTCCAATATCACAACAGAAGTTGCAATTTCTTTTATATGCGAAACAGAAACATGAATATTAGTAATTTTTTGACTTTCGGCAATTTCTTTTGCTTTCCCGAATAAATTAATTTGCGGCTTTCCAAGTTCATTATTCATTATTTCAACTTCCGGGAAAGACATCCCGTCTCTCCATCCTGTTCCGAGTGCTTTAAAAAAAGCTTCTTTTGCAGCAAAACGGGCAGCATAACTTTCGGCTTTATTTGCTTTGTTTTCGCAATAATCTATTTCATTTTTCGAAAAAACTTTTTCTTTGAAACGCTTATTGCTTTCAATGTTTTTTCTAATTCTTTCTACTTCTATTATATCAGTGCCAACTCCTAAAATCATTACACTTTTTGATAAATTAAAATCATTTTTTGTACAAAAGAAAAACTATTTTCCGTTTTTTACAAAAATAAATCAATAATTTGCAAAAATACGTAAATCACTAAATGCAGGAAAATTTATATTAAGAATTTGGAATTAAGAATTTTGATTTTATTTCAAGGATTTTGATAAATTTGTATAAAAAGATATTTTAAATGTTTTCAAAAACAAATACTATCCTTATATGGAAAATTTTACAATCAACAACCCGACAATTCTACATTTTGGACAAAATGTTATTCAGGATCTTGGAAAAACTCTTTCGCATTATGGTAAAAAAGTACTCTTAATTTATGGAAAAGGTTCTATAAAATCTAATGGGATTTATCAACAAGTAATTGATCAGTTGAATTTGTTTGATCTTCGATATGTAGAATATCATGGCATTAAAGCCAATCCAATTATTGAAGATGTTGATAAGGCCGCCGAACTTGGCAGAAATAACAATGTGGATATGATACTTGCTGTTGGTGGAGGTAGCGTGATTGATAGTGCCAAATTAGTGTCAATTGCTATTCCGGTAAAACATACTGCCTGGGATTTTTTAATTGCTAAAGCAAGCCCAAAAAAATCAATTCCATTGATTAATGTTTTAACATTCGCCGGAACAGGAACAGAGATGAATCCTTTTGCTGTTTCACAAAATCTTCAAACAAAGCAAAAACTTGGTTATGGAAACGATTTGATTTATCCAAAGCATTCATATTTGGATCCAAAATATACTTTTACCGTACCAAAAGATCAAACTGCGTATGGAATTGTTGATTTAATAGCTCATTGTCTTGAAGCATACTTTGGAGGAGGTGAAGCTACTTTATCCGATCGTTTTGTTTATTCTATTATTCGTGAAGCAATTGATTTTGGCCCTGATTTACTTAATAATCTGACAGATTATGAATTACGTGCTAAAATTATGTATGCGGCAACTGCTGCTTTGAACAAACTTACATTTTACGGCCGAAGTTCAATTGACTGGGGTACTCATAGTATAGGCCATGTTTTATCTCTGCTTTATGACCTTCCGCATGGTGCTACACTTTCAATAGCTTATCCGGCCTGGTTGAAACTTTTTGAGAACCGCATTCCGGAAAGAATTATTGAATTGGGTGAAAATTTGTTTGGAGTAAAAACTACAAAGGAAACTATTTCTTGTTTTGAATCGTTTTTTAAATCATTATCCTGCCCCATAAAACTTTCTGAAACAGGGGTTGAATATGATAAAAAAATAATTCTGGAAACAATGAAACTTAATAAAGTTAGCGGTTTTACTCATAAGATTTCTTTTGAGGATTATAATAAGATAATTGAGTTTTTGGAGTAAATGTTAAATTGTTATATTGTTGAAGTTTATCGTTAGACATTTAACAACCTGCCTGAACGTAGCCGTTTCGGTAAAGGCAGGTTCAGAATTCCTGACTTCAAGGGAATTTTTATTGACCTCTTTTTTTCTTTGTGCAACTTAGTGGATCCTTTGTGAACCTCTGTGTAATACCCACCTGACCGGACGGGCAGGGCTATCTCACAAAGAAACGCAAAGAACACTCAAAGTTACACAAAGATTTTGGTGTCATTTTTATTCTCATTTTGTTGATTATTATAATATTTATTGTTAGTCTGTTAAACATAATGTGTCAGGAATCTGAGTTTAATTATTAGCACTCATTGTTAACATATAGTTGCAAATACATTAATTTTCGCGAGTTCAAGAGTTAGGATCAGGATTTCCATAAAAACAAAAAACCCCAAATTCAATCGAATCCGGGGTAAATATTTTTTGTTTCACTAAAAAGATTATTCATCTTCTTTCTGTGATTCAGCGTAATCTTTCAGAAGTTTTTCCTGAATATCGTTGGGAACCTGAGCATATTCGGCAAATTTCATACCATAAGTAGCTCTACCACTTGTTAATGAACTTAAAGCTGTTGAATATTTATTTAATTCAGCCAATGGGACTTTAGCTTTGATTTGTTCACCTTCCATTCCCATGATTATTGCTCTACGGCTTTGTAAATCTGTCATTACATTACCCATTTTATCTTCAGGTACAATTACTTCAACATCATAAATAGGTTCGAGTATTTTTGGAGCTGCTTCTTTGAAAGCCATACTAAATGCATGCTTTCCGGCTAATTTAAATGAAATTTCATTTGAGTCAACCGAGTGCATTTTTCCATCATAAATACAAACCCTGATATCCCTTGCATAAGAACCGGTTAATGGACCTTCTTCCATACGTTCCATTAAGCCTTTCAATACAGCAGGTAAGAATCGTGCATCAATTGCACCACCAACAATACAGTTATAAAAAATTAATTTTCCACCCCACTCAAGCTCAATTTCGTTTTTACCTCTAACATTTACTGCAACTATAGCTTCACCTTTTTGGACATTTAATGGATTAACCGAACTTTTCTTAAGCATTTGGGTTACTTTATATTTAGCCGGTTCCGGCATACCTTCCTTATAAGGCTCGATAACGATGTGTATTTCACCGAATTGTCCTGCTCCACCGGATTGTTTTTTGTGTTGATATGTTGATTGTGATACTTTAGTGATAGTTTCACGATAAGGGATTTTTGGGGCAAGAAATTCAATAGGAATTTTTTCAATTGTTTCAATATGCCATTTTGCAATATTTAAATGTAACTCTCCCTGGCCTTCTAATATTAATTGTTTCAATTCTTTGAAATAATTAGAAATCAAAGTCTGGTCAATTTTATTCAATTCGTTTAAAATCACACCCAGTTTTTCATCATCGGTTGAATTAACTGCTTTAATTGCAACACGGAATTTTGATTCAGGGAATTGAATAGGTTCAATAACTCTATCTGATGTTTTTAAAGAATTTAATGTGTCGTTTGTATGAGTGTTTTTTAGTTTTATTGTTGCTCCAATATCACCGGCATTCATTTTGTCAACTTTTTCACGGTTTTTTCCGGCAATAACAAAAATTTGTGTAATTCTTTCTTTGTTTTGAGTTCTGGAATTACTCATATCCATACTTTCAGTAACTTCACCCGAAAGAACTTTAAAGAAAGTAATTTCACCTAAATGCGATTCTTGTATTGTTTTAAAAACAAATAAAGTCGGAGGCTCGGTAGCATCACATTTTATCTCCTCTCCATCAGTAGTTTTTGGAGCAGGCATTTCATCAGATGATGGAATATTATTTGAAACAAACTCAAGTAATCTGCCAACGCCCATATTTTGCTTTGCTGCAACGCAGGTAACAGGAAACATTCCCCGGTTTCTAATACCAATTTGTATTCCTTTTTGAATTTCTTCTTCCGATAAAGTACCTTTATCAAAAAATATTTCCATTAAATCTTCATCATTTTCAGCAGCGTTTTCAATTAAAACACTTTGAAGTTCTTCTGCTTTATCTTTTTCTGAATCAGGAATATCGCAAATTTCGGGTTTTCCGCCACCTTCGGGATAGGTAAACATTTTCATCTTTAATAAATCGATGAAGGAATTAAAATTAACACCAGGATTAACAGGATATTGAATTATTGTAACACCATTTCCATATTGTAGCTTCATCAAGTTGATTGTTTCATCGAAATTCGAATTTTCGTGTTCAAGATGATTCATAGCAAAAACAACCGGAGTATTTTTGTTTGCTGAATTTCGCCAGGCAATGTCAGTTCCAACCTCAACTCCATTTTGTGTATTCACAACAACAACTGCTGTATCAACAACTTTTAAGGCAGAAATCACTTCGCCAACAAAATCATCAAAACCGGGAGTATCAATTATGTTGATCTTTTTATCATCATATAAAGTATATAATACTGTAGATGAAATAGAATTTTGACGCTCAAGTTCAATTTGTCTGTAATCAGAAACAGAATTTTTTTCATCAACTGAACCTCTTCTGTTAATAACACCTCCTTCAAAAAGCATAGCTTCGGCAAGTGTGGTTTTTCCCGTTTTAGCACCTCCGAGAAGTGCAATGTTTTTTATTTCGTTAGTTTTATAAATTTTCATGGTGGTATTAATTCTTATTTGTTCATATTATCCTGAAAAATGGCTGCAAAAGTATAAAATTCTGACAAATAATAAAAACACTTTTTAAATTTTTAGAAAAACTTCGTAAGTATTTATTTTTCTATGATTTAATCCTATGTGAAGAACTAAATTTATATGATTGAAAAAATATTCTTATAAAATATCAGGTGAGAAAAGCAATATAAAAAGCAAAAGAATTCAATTTTTAATTCAAATTTAATGAAATTGAAGTAATTATAAAAAGCCATCTTTAAAAGAAAACAAAGACGGCTTGTCTCCCGGGAGGGGCTCGAACCCGCGACCCGCTGATTAAGAGTCAGCTGCTCTACCAACTGAGCTACCGAGAGAGTAATAATGTTTATGCAAAAATAAAAAATCTTTGAAAAACAAAGATAGTAATGAAAAAATGAATGGCTTTATGATTTAGAACTAAAAGACAGAGAGCAGGCGGAAAAGAAAATAAGAGAAATAATAAAGATTTACAACACCTTACGACCGCACCTGAGTCTAAATTACAACAAACCTGCCGATGTTCATAAAATGGGTTTTTTTAGGAATAATTTTGAAATAATAAAATGAAATTATTAACAGTTACTTATATTTGCACCAAAATGTGTCAACTTTTTTCAGGACGATTCATGTAAAGTACAGGGAAGAAAAACAGGAAGAGTCAGGTTAGCTAGAATCTCAAGTGCTTCAAGCGAGAGTTTGAACAAATTCATTGAAGATAATATAGAGAAATCATCAAAAAGTAGAGGACTTTTATTCTTGCGGTTAGTTGAGAAGGCAGTAAATAAAAATCCTGTTTCATATAAAGAAATTATCAACCAAAATCACGGGTCATTGACTACATACCCCATTAAAATAAATATTGAGTAGGCTTACAATGATAATAATAAAATAGAATGTTTGGAGATTTATGAACTGGGAAAAGACTCTAAAAAGAAGTATTTGTTTGAATATAATACTGACACGAAACTAATATCAGTTAAATTTTACCTTGTAAATACGAGCATTAATAAAGCTAAATTCCTTTCCCAATATTTATTTTCTTATTTCGATAATCAAATACTTAAATCACTTCTAGTAAGCGACAGGAAAGGTAATATTACAAAAGAGATAATATATGAAATAGATTATTTAAGAAAAGAATAAGCGGACACAATCGCCGGTAATTGAACATTAATTGAGAATAGAATATATCTTCATTATATACTTTTTTTTCCAAATTCTCAGTATCTCTACACTTTTAATTCAGTATTTCCAAGAAATTCATGAGTCATTTTATAAAACTCTTCGATATCCTGTATATATTTTAAAGTATTAAAAATCTCATCTCCATTAACAAACATTCGTTTAAAATACACCCAATACTCTTTCATCTTATTTAAAACATGTTTATCGGCAGTTTTTGTTTTTTTAAGTTCTTCAAAAAGCCCATCGATAAAATTTGAAAAAATTGTAAGTTTTTCTTCTTTTGAATAATTTTTCTTTTGGAGAATTTCATCGGGTAAAAATAAATTCGACAGCAATCCTCGCCCCAGCATCCAATCGTTTATTGATGGAAATTGATTTTTCATATTATTATAAAAATCAAAATCAATAATATCTCCACTGAAAACTATTTTATGTTCGGAAATTTCAGCACAGGCCGAAAAAGCTTCAAGATCAAGCCCACCTTCGTACATTTGTATCCCTATTCGGGGATGGATATTTAAAAATTCGAGAGGGAAATTGTTCAAAACAGGTACTATATTTAATAATTCCTTATTGTTCAAATAACCTAACCTGGTTTTTATCGAAAGTTTATTAGGGATTTTAGGAAGCACTTCATTTAAAGTCTCTTCAATAAGTTCGGGATGAGAAAGCATCCCCGAACCACGTTTTTTCCGGGCAATTGAACGAACGGGGCAGCCGAGATTCCAGTTTAGCGATTCATAACCTAAATTATATAAATCATTTGCCATTACAATAAATTGGTCGGGCAAATATCCGAGTATTTGTGGAATTACTTTCATGCCCGAATTATTTTCAGGCAGAACATCTTTTAAATGCGTTCGTTTTACACGTTTTCCATCAACAAGCGATACAAAAGGACTGATAGCCAAATCAATGCCATCAAAAAATTTATTGTAAACATTTCTGAATATATAATCGGTATATCCTTGTAATGGTGCAAGATAAAGCATTCTGTACAAATTTTATTTTGCAAAGATAGCTTCTAAAATTAGAAATCACAATAGCAAGTGAAGTTCAGCCTAACTCTTTTAAATACATAAAAAAACAAAAATTTTCGACTTATTTTAAAATGAATTTATATTATTGCAAAAAAAACGCGACTTTAGCAATAAACACTTTTCAAAAAATGACAAACAAACTACCTTACGAAGATCTTGAAAAGCAACTAAATGAATTAAAAAATGTTTTGGAAGAGAAAAACCAACTTGCTGAGCTGAACAGACTTAAACTTAATTTTTTAACAAATTTGTCTCATCAAATCCGGACGAAAATGAATACGATAATCGGGTTTTCAAATCTATTGATGAATCCCGATATTAGTTTAAAAGACAAAAAAGAATTTATTAATCATATAAATCATACCGGAAATATTCTTTTGAACTTAGGCGATGATATTGTAGACATAGCACAAATTGAAGTAGGGGAGGTAAAAATTATTGAAACCGAATGTCAGGTCAATAAAATTTTAAATGATATTCATGTATCATTCAATAAATTAAAACAAGCAAAAAATAAAGATGGCTTAAAAATAATATATAAAACCGGAATCTCAAATCCTGATTTCACAATTCTTTCTGATCCTTTCAGGCTTCAGCAAATAATATCAAATTTGATGGAAAATTCGCTCCGGTTTACCGATTATGGCTCCATCGAATTTGGATACTCATTAAAAGGATCTGCAAATCAGAACAAAAATGAATTCATAGAATTTTATGTAAAGGATACAGGCATTGGCGTATCTAAAGAAAAAATCAAGCATATTTTCGATAGTATAAAAACATCTAAAGAACCTTATATAAAAAAAACTAACGGCCTGGGGCTTGGACTTACTATTTCTGCAAGTTTAGTTAAAGTTCTTGGTGGAAATATTTGGATAGAATCTGAAGTTGGAAAAGGGACTGCTATTTATTTTACAATTCCCTATAAGCCAATTGAAAAAACATTAAAACAAAAGCAATCAATAAAAAGCGAGCAAAAAAAATATAATTGGCATGGTAAAACAATACTTGTAGTTGAAGATGATGACTTAAGTTATAGCCTGATTGAAAGAATACTTCAAAACACCAAAGCTGAACTTTTATGGGTAAAAAACGGGAAACAAGCAGTTGATCTTTGCAGAAATAATTCAGAGATCAGCCTGGTTTTGATGGATATCCAATTGCCGGAATTAGATGGTTATGAGGCTACAAGGCAGATTATTAAATTCAGAAAAGGTCTCCCAATAATTTCGCAAACAGCTTTCGGAATGGCTGGCGAAAAAGAAAAAAGCCTTAATGCCGGTTGCGACGATTATCTGGCAAAACCTTTAAATGCTAAAAAATTACTTTATACAATTGAGAAACATATTAATTCTTTGGTAAACTAAGTGAAACTTTTTTATAGAAATTTTGGTTCAGGGCAGCCTATAATTGTTTTGCACGGATTATTCGGTATATCTGATAATTGGATTCCGTTTGGTAAATTAATGGCTCGGAAAAACTTTAATGTATTAATTCCCGATGTAAGAAATCACGGACAATCACCACATAGCGATTCGTTTAATTACCAAAGCATGCTTCAGGATTTAGAGGATTTTATTGATGATAATAAAATTAAAAATCCGATAATTTTGGGCCATTCGATGGGTGGGAAAATAGCAATGCATTATGCTCTTGGAAATCCCTTAAAAGTTAGCAAATTAATCATTGTTGATGTTAGCATGAGAAATTATTCGAAAAAGAGTCACCACATTGCACTGGTTAATGCTATGCTTTCAATTGATTTTTCGAATGCTAAAACAAGGGCAGATATTGAAACACAGCTCATACCTGAAATTGACGATAAGAGGATCAGGAATTTTTTGATGAAAAATATTAAAAGAAAATCCGGGAATTCCTACGAGTGGAAAATTGATATGGAAAGTATTTATAATAACATTGACCGTGTTTATGAAGGGATTGATATTGATGGTGTTTTTAATGGCCCGGCAATTTTTATCCGGGGCGGAATTTCAACTTATGTTTCGGAGGATGATTACTCAAAAATTGAAAAACATTTTCCAAAATCGGAAATACATACAATCGAAAATGCCTCACATTGGGTTCAGGCAGATGCCCCCGAACAATTTGTATCTATAATTAATGGATTTTTGGGAGTGTAAGTCAGGTTGCAGGATAATTTTTTCTTTTGTATTGAAACTGAAGAAAAATTTTTAGCCGAATTATTGGAAATATTTATTACTTTTACAGTTGAAATGTAACAATTAAGTTAATTATTATGAAAAAAACAATTTTCATTCTTTCTTTGTTTATTTTGATTTTATTTATTACAGGAAAAAGTCAAACTATTGAACAACTCGGATATTACAATATTAATGGTCTGCATGCTATAACTTCAAAGACAAATTTTTTGGTACTGGGAAGTGGAGGAATTGTTAATATTTCTAATCCGTCTAGACCAGAACTAATAGGCAATATTAGTTTAGGTGGATTTAGCACATCTGTTCTGGTTCGTGAAGATTACGCATATTTTGGAACAGGAATGGCTGTGAAACTTATAATAGCAGATATTTCAAATCCATATTTTCCCTTACAAATTAGTTCAATAGATTTTCCGGAAACCGGAGGAGGTATTTTTGGGATAGCAAAAAATGACGATATTTTATATTTAGCAATGAGTTCTGCCGGTGTTTATAGTATTGATATTTCAGATATTTCACTCCCAAAAGTTCTTGATACACTTGTAATTGAATATGGACAAGCCAGGGACATTGTCACAAAAGGAAATTATGCTTATGTTGCACATGGTGATGGCTTGAAGGTTCTCGATATAAGTAATCCTCTAAATATGCAAATTATTACAAGTATTGGTTCCGGTTATAATTCAATAGATATTAATGATAGTTTGTTATTTTTAGGGAAAGGATCAGGAGGTGTAGATGTATTCAAGATTTCTGACCCATTAATTCCGGCTTTTCCCATAGTTAACTCATATAGTGCTTGGGACGTAAAATACCTAAAGAATCATGTGTATATAGCTACAAATAGCTCGGGTTTGTTTATTTATAAAATTGACGGTAATGCTGGAATAGAAATGGCAAACTTTCCAAATACCGGTAATGGTCAATCATTTGGTGTTTCCCTTCAGGACAGTTTAATATTATTGATTGGAGGGGTTAATGGAGTTGCTATTTTACAGTATGATAGCACAGGAACATCGGGCATAAATAATTTATCATTAGAAAATAAAATAAGAATTTTTCCTAATCCGGTAGTAAATCATATTATTATAGATCAGAATAATATTTCTATTAATAAAATAGAAATCATTGATATGGAAGGAAAATTGATTAAACAAGAGAAATATAATTATTCCCCGAGGTATATTGACATATCAGATTTACCGGTAGGGCAATATATTATTAAGATTGTAACAAATGAAAGTATAATTACAGAAAAATTCATTAAAGTTGAATAAAATAAAGAACAACTTGCTTTGAATATAATTATAAATAACACTAAGGTACATTAAAATCAATCAAGTCAAATTTATTAAAATAAATCTTGTATAACAAAAAGTAGCACTTAATATTACCCCGCCAATTCCTCCTGCCTTTTCCTATAAACTCTTTTAGAAATTAGAATACTAATTTCGTAGAGTGCGAACAATGGAATGCAAACAAGAACCTGGCTGAATACATCGGGAGGAGTAATAATTGCGGAAAGTATCAGACAAATAACCAACATGTATTTTCTGTTTTTCTTTAAAAACGAAGGAGTAACGAGTCCGACTTTTGTGAAAAAATACATAAAAATCGGTAGTTCGAAAACAATCCCGACTGCAAAAGTAACCGATACAACAGTATTTACATAAGATTTTAAAGAAACCTGGTTTTGAACAAATTCGCTAACATGATAAGTACCCAGAAAATTTACGGTTAACGGAACAATTAAAAAATAGCTAAACAAAATTCCTATTATGAAAAGTAAACTGCTTGAAATCACAGCATAATTAGTGTATTTTCGTTCGTTTTTATATAATGCAGGTTTAATAAAACTCCAAATTTCCCAAATTATATACGGAATTGTCAAAATAATTCCTGCAATTATGGAAATATACATGTGAGTTAGAAATTGTCCCGACATCTTGATATTAATAATTGTCAGGTCGAATGATTCGAAGCACAATGATTTAAATGACAAAATATCAGCCAATTTACACAGTACACGGTTTGTGATAAATTCAGAATCACGCGGGGCAAGAATAATATCATCAAAGATGATTTTCCGGTTTAAAAAGGCAACAACAGCGAAAACAATAACTGCAATTATTGAGCGGGTTATATGCCATCGCAATTCCTCAAGATGCTGCCAAAACGACATCTCTTCCTGAACCTTAGTATTGTCTTGAGTATTGTCTGAAACATCTGTCATTTTAACTTCTATCTTTTCGGTTTCTTGAGTTTGAAAAAAATTGTCTGATTAATTAACAAATTTTATTTCTTTTCTGACAAATACTCTGATATTCCCTGTTGGGTTTCTTTTATTCCGGCTTCTCCTTTTTTCCAATTAGCGGGGCAAACTTCGTCAAACTCTTCATGAAATTGCCAGGCATCAATCATTCGCAAAACTTCATCGACATTTCGGCCCAAAGGCAAATCATTTACAAGCTGATGACGCACAATTCCCTGTTTGTCGATTAGAAATAAGCCACGATATGCAACAGGTTCGCCATCGAAAATAATTTCCTCATCTTCATCATCATAATCATATTCGCCTGCAAGGACTTCAAAATTTTCGGAAATAGTTTTTGACAGATCCGAAACCAAAGGAAATGTAACTCCTTTTATCCCGCCATCATTTATCTCGGTATTTAACCAGGCAACGTGTGAGAATTTTGAATCGACAGAACAGCCTACCACAACAGTATCCCTTTTTTCAAATTCACTAAGCTTTTTCTGAAAAGCAAGAATTTCTGTCGGACAAACGAAAGTGAAATCCAAAGGATAAAAGAAAAAAACAACATATTTTTTTCCAATATACTGTGAAAGCGAAAATTTCTCGACAAATTCGCCGCCATTAATTACTGCATCGGCTTCAAATAACGGAGCTCTTTTTCCAACTAAAACTGACATTTTTTCATTTTTTAAAATTTCTTAATACAAAACTATGAAAATTATAGTTCATTATGTGTTTTGGTGATTATTTAAATTCTATTGAACAAATCAAAAAGTCGGGAGATTGAAAAAAGAAGTCGGGAGTAGGGTCTTCTGTCTTCCTACCTGATAAAACTTGCATAAAAAACCGGTTTCTCTTGAATAATTACATAGGCTTATCTATTCCTGAATTTCTTTTATATCAAATAAAATAATTCTGTCTTTTTCAAAATCATATAAAGTACGTTTTCGTAACTCAAAGTAATTTATCCAATAGGTTTGCAAAGCTCTGAAATATTCTTTTTGTGAACGGTCGGAATCAATTTGTGCACTATTTAACTCCAAAACATCGTTAAGTTTTCCAATAAGATACCTTTGTTGAGTAATTTCATAACGTTTTTGAGCAACTGTATCAGATTTTGCAGCAATAAATAGCTGGCTTTTTTGCATATTAAATTTAACAACCTTCAAATAAATATTCTGCACAAAATCTACCCTTTCCTGCTCAATTGAAGTTGTTTCTAAATCGTGTCTTGATTCTGCCATTTTAATTCTCCCTTTTGATTTTCCCCAATCTAATATTGGTACAGATATTCCTAAAGACAAATTTTGATCTTCATCTGGATGAATATACACATCTTTAAAATAAGAGCCTTTTTGCCCCAAACCATAATTAGCTACAATATTTGCATCAAATCTACCACTTACTTTTGCCATATTCAATGTACTTGCAGCTTCTAATAAACGTTTTTCAAAATTATGTTCTGTTGAAGAGTTCTTCTTTGATTCATTTATCGCTTTTTGAGCATCTACTTCGAAATGTAAAGTTTTTAATGGTGGTATGAGTTTAATGCTTACATCATCTTTTATTCTTAAAAATGATTTCAATAAAAAGATGCTGTTACTCAGTTCCAGTTCTGCTAATTCAATGGATGATTTTGAACGTAATAAATTTAATTCTAATTGTAATAAGTCATTTTCAGCTATTTTCCCAAGGTTAAATCTTCCTAATGCAATATGATATAAAGTATCGTAATTTTTACGGTTCTTTATCGCAATTTCTTTTTCTATCTGAGCTAATAATAAATTAAAGAAATAATTAACAGCAGTAATTGAAACTTGCTCAACATCTTCGAGATACTTACTTTTTGCTTCAAGATATTTTATAGGCTCTATTCTTCTTGCCCATTTATATTCATTGTATTGAAATAGAGGTTGAGTGTATTCAATAATAATTGGATTTCCAATATAACCTATTACATCATTAAGATGATTTTGGCTTCGGGAAAGATTTGAAGAAACAGAAAGAGAACCTCCTAAAACTCCAACTTCCTGTTCTAATGACAAACTTAAGGATTCATAAGATGAATTAATACTAAAATACCTAGTTTCACCTTCTATTTGTTGTTGCCCAACTCCCTTTGCTAAACTAGGTAATGTTCCATTCAGAATTAGTGAAGGAAGATAATCTGCTTTAAAAGTTTTATATTCCCAAAAACTTGAACGAAACTTATGCTTTGCCATTAAAGCATCTGGCGATTGCTTTTTTGCTATTTCTAAAACATCCTTCAAACTGAACCACCTTGTATTTTCTTGTGCGGAAACGGTAAAAGATGAAATTATTAATAAAATAATTAGTGAAATTCTATAATTAAACTTTTTCATAATTTAATTTTAATCGTGTTTATTAATTCTTAAAGCAGATTGAAGACTGCCGACTGCTGACTGTTTAATCATGACGTAATGAAGTAACCGGATCCTGATTTGCTGCTTTTTTTGCAGGCATATATCCAAACAAAATACCGACCGAGGCGGAAACTCCAAAAGAAATAAAAATTGAAAGCAGTGATATCAATGTCTTAATATCCGTAAGTTGCATAACTAATTTTGATAAAACCACCCCGAGGACAATCCCAATAATTCCTCCTGTTATACTGATTATTGTAGCTTCCGAAATAAACTGAAATTCAATATCTCTTCGGGTTGCGCCGGTTGCCATTCGAACTCCTATTTCTCTAATACGTTCCATTACCGAAGCAAGCATAATATTCATAATGCCTATTCCGCCAACAATCAATGAGATACTTGCAATAGCACCAAGTACAATATTAAAAATATCTTTA
Organism: uncultured Bacteroidales bacterium; assembly: GCA_964462015.1. Taxonomy (GTDB): domain Bacteria; phylum Bacteroidota; class Bacteroidia; order Bacteroidales; family JAEINX01; genus JAEINX01. Next base: position 53,703 of record CAYWXI010000003.1, read on the forward strand.
GTTCGTTGTTCTTGTTTTAAGAGCAATTCAGGTACTTTGATTTCAAAATCTGCAACTTTGTTGTGCCTTCTATGGATCATCTTTTGAAGTATTTGAATGGTTGCAGCAAGATTTTCGCTATCGTCAATTTGAACAACAATTTTATCTAATTGATTAGAATTATCTTCACCTCCGCTGCCACCATAAGAATATGAAGCAAAACCTCCAAAAAAGAAGAAGCTACTTCCTGATAAAGCTGCACTATTTACCAGCGAACGATCTTTATATCTGAGTAAAACAGTTTGTATTGGTGTATAAATATTATTATTATAATCGCTGACACCGAGATTTGCAGTTACCTCGGAACTAACATTTCTGTTTTCGAGTACTCCAATAACTTTCAACCAGATATCGCCGCATTTTATATATTTTCCCAATGGATTTTCCTGCGGAAAAAATTTCGCTTTAATTGAAGGGCCGATAATACAAACAGGGTCGCCGTTAAGCATTTGTGTTTCGTTAAACATATACCCGTTTTGAACATTCAAATTAAATACTTTGAAAAAATCAGGTGTAACGCCATTAAGTTTTGCCGATCGTCGGATACCATCTTTAATGATATGGGTTTCGTAAGTAACTTCGGGACTGATCCTCACAACACTTGGAATGATCTCTTTAATGCTTTTTACATCAGCTAAAGTCAATCCGGGTGAGAATTTGTTTTTTGATGTATTGTTTTGGTCTTCATCTTCACCGTTTTTTGATAAGTCAAGTATCGGAGTGATGGAAATATTGTTTACTCCTACCAATTTAATTTGTTCAAGAATTTCCTGTTGTGCGCCATTGCCTATTGCCATCATTGTGATTACGGCTGCAACGCCAAATATAATACCGAGAGCCGTAAGAATTGAGCGGAATTTATTGGCAAAAACCGCTTCAATGGCAATATTGAGAATTTGAATATATCGTTCCAATGTTTCTAAATTTTTTTGGTAAAATTAATATAAAATTTGAAGAATTTATTTTTTATAATTTGTTTATTTTTTATTAAAAATCGATTTTATTTATATATTAATAAAGTATATAAAGTAAATACTTATTTATGAATTAAGGCAATCTAAAATAAAACTTAAACGAAGTAAATATATTATACTTTTAGCTAAATTTGTTTTATGATTTCACTGGTAATATTATTTCCTCTTAAAGGACACCATTAATTTTCATTAACTTGCCCCAAAAATTTATCCCTCTAAATGAACGGAATTTATATTCATATACCATTTTGCAGACAGAAATGCAATTATTGTAATTTTTTTTCAATAGCTTCAATAAAGTATAAACCTGATTTTATTACAGCTTTATTGAGGGAAATTGAGTTGCAGAAAAATTTCTTTCAAAATAATAAAATCAATACGATTTACTTTGGAGGAGGAACTCCTTCAATGCTTTTGGTTTCTGAAATCGATTTAATTATTAATAGAATAAAGGAATGTTTTTCGATTGAAAAAGATGCTGAAATCACATTGGAAGCTAATCCCGATGATCTTTCCGATGAGAAAATTGTGGAATTAAAAAACACTCCTATAAACCGGATAAGTGTCGGGATACAATCATTTAATGATGATGATTTGCGATATATGAATAGAAAACATAATTCGGAACACGCTAAAAATTCTATCTTTCGATTAAAGGATTTTGGTTTTGAAAATATCAGCATTGATTTGATTTACGGAATACCAACTTTATCAGAAAAAAAATGGGAACAAAACCTTGATGTTTTCTTTGAAATGGAAATTTCGCATTTATCAGCATATTCATTAACAGTTGAAAAAAAGACAATTCTCGATAAACTGATCAGAAAAGAAAAAACCAAAAATATCAGCGAAAACCAAAGTATTAAGCACTTTAAGTATCTGTTAAACCGCATGGAGGAAAATGACTTTGTTCACTATGAAATCTCGAATTTCAGTAAATCCGGCCACCATTCAAAGCATAACAGTATTTATTGGATAGGTGGGAAATATCTGGGCCTGGGGCCATCGGCTCATTCATTTGACGGGAATTCACGGCAATGGAATGTAACGAATCTTTCAAAATATATTCAAAGTTTAAATAATAATATTATTCCCGCAGAAATTGAGATTCTTAGTACCGATCAAAAATATAATGAGTATATTATGACTTCGTTAAGAACAATTTGGGGTTGCAATGAAAATGTAATTAAAGAAAATTTCGGTGAAAAATATCTTGATCATTTTATAAAAACAGCTAAGAAACATCTAAAAAACAAGACTTTACTTTTTAATGAAAATAAATATTTTTTATCGCAAAAAGGAAAATTATTTGCTGATGGTATAGCAGGTGATTTCTTTATTTGATAGTGAAATGGAACACGCCCGCCTGAATGACAAAGTCGGGCAGGGATGACGCTGATTAGGCGAATATACACTAATAAATAAAAAATCTGTAAAATCCGCGTCATCTGTGTTCTATATATTTTCTTAATTTTACTGCCAATTTTAAAGAATAGAAATGCCTATATTAGGATCTTTAATTAAAAAAGCTTACGAATTAAGAAGTAAACCTCTTGATAAAAGGCGGAAAATCGATTGCTATAAAGCACAAAAAAATGAATTACAAAAACTTCTTAGAAAGTCTCAATTTACTGCTTTTGGAGAATATTTCAATTTTTCAAAAATTTTAAAATCCGGGGATTTTGTAAAGTTATTTCAAGAGAATGTACCGGTTCATGATTATAATTCCATGTATAAAAAATGGTGGTACAGATCATTAAATGGTGAATCATTCGTTTGCTGGCCCGGAAGAGTTAAATATTTTGCTTTAAGTTCGGGTACATCTGAAGCTTCAAGTAAACAAATTCCTGTAACAAGCGATATGTTAAAATCAATTCGAAAAGCAAGTTTCAGACAATTAGTATCTACATCAAAATATGATTTCCCTCTTGAATTTTACCGGAAGGTAATATTGATGATTGGCGGCAGTACACACTTGCAATACAACGGAATGTATTATGAAGGCGATTTGTCGGGAATCACAACCGGCAATATTCCTTTTTGGTTTCAACATTTTTATAAACCGGGAAGACGGATTTCAAAAGCTCCCGATTGGGAAACAAAACTACAGGATATAGTAAAAAAAGCTCCCGAGTGGGATATTGGAATTATTGTCGGCGTTCCGGCATGGATACAAATTTTACTGGAAAGAATTATAAAAAAGTATAATCTCAAAACAATTCATGATATTTGGCCGAATCTGTCTGCTTATGTTCATAGCGGAGTGTCGTTTAGTCCTTATATAAAAAGCTTCGAAAAACTTTTTAGCCGCCCCATTTTTTATACTGAATCATATCTGGCCTCCGAAGGATATATTGCGTTTCAAAATCGCATTGGTGTTAAGTCAATGGAAATGCTTTTAAATAATGGGATATTTTTTGAGTTCGTACCTTTTAATAATTTAAATTTTGATGAAGACGGCAATCTTAAGAAAAATCCAAAAACACTTACAATTAAAGAGGTTGAGGAAGACAAAGAATATGCTTTGTTGTTATCAAATAATGCAGGTGCCTGGAGGTATTTAATTGGAGACACTATAAAATTTACATCAAAACAAAAAAGTGAAATAATAATAACCGGTAGAACAAAGCATTTTATCAGCATATGCGGAGAACATCTTTCAGTCGAAAACATCAATCGTGCGATAGAATTATTTCAAGAGGAGTTTAATGTGGAAATTCGCGAATTTACAGTTTGTGGCATTGAATATAATTCTATGTTTGCTCATAAATGGTATCTTGGTACTGACGATAAGATTGATCCTGAGATTGCAAAACAAAAAATTGATGAATATCTAAGTAATCTTAATGATGATTATCGTGTTGAGAGAATGGAAGCCATTAAAGATGTTTTTGTAGAAGTTGTACCTACAGAAGTTTTCCGTAAATGGCTAAAGAAGAAAGGAAAAGAAGGTGGAGCAAATAAGTTTCCCAGGGTGTTCAAGAAAGAACAAGTGGCTGAATGGGAAGAACATATAAAAGAATGTTTAAATTTAAATAATTAATTATGCATCCTTTAATTGAAGGACTTATTCTGGGATTAACATTAGCAATATTTTTTGGCTTTGGCCCTGCCTTATTTGCATTGATACAAACAAGTATTCATCGTGGTTTTTGGTCGGGCTTCCTCCTGGCTATTGGTATTTTTTTAAGCGATCTTGTTGTTGTCGGGCTATGTTTTTTAGGTGCAATTCAAATAATTACCAAGCCTGAAAATCATCTTGCCTTTGGTATAATTAGCGGAGGGATTTTAATAATTTTTGGATTAGTTACTTATTCTCGTAAACTACATATCGACTCAAACAATAATAAAATTAAAATTAAACAGCCTCATCCAATTACATATATTTTAAAAGGATTTTTTCTGAATATTGCAAATCCGTTTATCTGGATTTTTTGGATGGGAGTTGTTGTAGGGATGACAGCAAATTATGGTGCAGAAATCAGGCCTCTGGTGTACTTTTTCTCAGTAACATTAATTACGGTTTTAGGAACAGATGTTTTAAAATGTTTTGGTTCTTATAAAATAAAAAGATACCTGACACCAAAAATTATGACCTTAATAAACAGAGTTGCAGGTATCGGTTTAGCAATTTTCGGCTTATTTCTGATTTTCAGGGTTATTTTTGATTTTTAAAAAAACTTCTGCAAACAGAAGATCATTTTTTCTTGTGACCTTAATATTTTCAGGATTTCCTTCAATCAGGTGTATCTCTTCTCCCATTGATTCCAACACTGAAGCATCATCAGTAAAACTTTCATCAAATTCCTGAAGATATGCGTTTTTGATCTTCTTTGAATAAAATGTTTGAGGGGTTTGAATTATTCTGAGTTTGTTTCTGTCGATCGCTTTGCTCTTTCCTTCATCACCTAATTGCCTGACTGAATCGTTTATTTTTGCGACAGGAATTGCATTCCCGAATTTCTTAGCTTCCGAAAAACAATTTTTAATTGTAGTTTGATCAACAAGAGGCCTGACTCCGTCATGAATTGTAACAAAACTTTCGTCAGGGATAAATTTCAGAGCATTTTTTACTGAATAAAATCTCTCGTTACCACCTTCTACAAGACGGTGATTAATTTCAAATTTATTTTCAAGGCAAAGATTTTTCCAATAATTAAAATATTCAAGAGGCAATACAAGAAAAATTTCTAATCCTTTAGAATAATTGTAAAAAACAGAAATAGTGTGCATTAATAAAGGCTCACCGGCAATATTTAAAAATTGTTTAGGGGTTTTTGAATCAAACCTCTTTCCTGTTCCACCGGCAACTATTATTAAATATTCTTTCAATATGTTATGTGAACTTTCGAATGAAAATATTTATAGTATAAGCATTGCATCACCATAAGTGTAAAAAGCATATTTTTTATCAATAGCCTCTTTATAAGCTTTAAAAAGAAAATCGTATCCAGCAAATGCTGCAATGGCCATCATCATAGATGATTGTGGTAAATGAAAATTGGTTACTACCGCATTAGGAAGAGTGAACTCATAAGGCGGAAAAATGAACTTATTTGTCCATCCGTTAAAAGTTTTCAGCATACCACCAATAGTAACAGACGATTCTAAAGCTTTTAAGGAAGTTGTACCAATTGCAACAATCTGATGTTTATTTCTTTTTGCATTATTTACAATTTCAACACTTTCTTCATTAATTATTAATTCTTCCGAGCCCATTTTATGTTTCGAAAGGTCTTCAACTTCGATGTTTCTGAAGTTACTCATGCCTGCGTGAAGTGTGATTTCAGAAAAAACAACACCCATTATTTCAAGCCTTTTCATAAGTTGCCTTGAGAAATGCATTCCGGCGGTTGGTGCTGCAATAGCTCCTTCATGTTTTGCATAAATGGTTTGATATCGTTCTTCATCTTCCGGCTCAAGAGGCCTGTCAATAATTTTAGGAAGAGGTGTTTTTCCTAATCTTTGAATTGTTTCTTTGAATTTTTCATAAGGCCCGTCAAACAAAAACCGCATTGTTCTACCTCTCGAAGTGGTATTGTCAATTACTTCGGCAACCAATTCGTCGTCTTGACCGAAATAAAGCTTATTGCCAATCCTGATTTTTCGTGCGGGATCAACCATTACGTCCCAAAGTCTAGATTCTTTGTTTAGTTCACGTAGTAAAAAAACCTCAATTTTTGCTCCGGTTTTTTCTTTTTCGCCATGTAAGCGTGCCGGAAAAACTTTTGTATTATTTAAAACAAAAACATCCCCATCCGTAAAATAATTTATAATGTCTTTAAAATTCTTATGTTCTATGGTTTCTGTTTTTCTGTCTAAGACCATCAGTTTTGACTCATCTCTATTTTCAATAGGATGCATCGCGATTAATTCCGGCGGTAAATAGTATCTAAATTGTGATAATTTCATATAAATATACTTATAATCAATTATATTATTAATTTTTAAAAAGGGGTGCAAAAATAGTAAAAAAAATTCAAAAAGTCAATACTTATTTCAAAATATTTTAAAATGAATTATTTTCCTTGATTTTTCTCACCTAATTCAACAATTTTCATCTTCAATTCCTGGATTTTGAAAGCATTTTTTAAATTGTAATCACCTATATTTGTACGACATAAGGATGAGAGGTATGCACCATTATTCAAAGCTTTCCCAAAATCGTAGGCAAGTGAGCGAATATAGGTTCCTTTACTACAAATCACTCGAAAATCAACAAATGGAATATTAATTTTGGTTATTTCAAACTCTTTTATGCTGATTTTTTTCGATTGCATGCAAATATTTTCATCTTTTTTCCTTGCATATTCATAAGCTCGTTTACCATTTATTTTTTTTGCTGAAAAAATTGGTGGGATTTGTTCTATCTCTCCAATAAATTGTTTTGAGGTTTCATAAATTTTGGCTTCGGTTAGGTTTTCAGTAGGAAAAGTTTTATCAACTTCGGTTTCCATATCATAGGATGGAGTTGTGGCACCAAGGGTAAATGTTCCTGTGTATTCTTTTTCCTGGGCTTGAATTTGGTCGATTTTTTTTGTTAATTTTCCGGTACATAAAATCAATAAACCTGTAGCAAGCGGGTCTAAAGTTCCGGCATGGCCAATTTTTATTTTTCTGATCTTTAAAACTTTATTAATAAGTTTCCTATAAAAATTCACAACATCAAATGATGTCCATTCAAGCGGTTTATCGACCAATAGAATTTCTCCTTCCGGAAAATTAAAATCTTCTTTAGTCTTATTATTAAATTCCATAAATCTTAGGCAAATATAATTGCTATTAAGCCAATTATAAAACAATAGATTGAAAAATATATTAATTTTCCTTTTTTCACTAAATTGATCATCCATTTGCAGGCAAGTAAGCCCGAAATAAATGCAGCAACAAAACCAACTAAAAGTGGTATAACTCCTACGCTTGAATTACTTGCCATATCACCACCGACAACGTCTTTTAAATTTGCTCCTATTATGGGGATGAGTACCATTAAAAATGAAAATTTTGCAATTATTTCTTTTTTGTTACCAATTAAAATGCCCGTAGCAATTGTTGAACCTGAGCGTGATATACCCGGAAGCACAGCGAATGCCTGGGCAATTCCGATAATAAAGGAGTCAAGAAAATTGATGTTTCGCTTGTTTGATTTCGAGATATAGGTAAAGGCAAGTAATAGAGATGTTACAATCAGCATTGAACCTACGAAAACCATATTTCCCGTAAAAAAGCTTTCAATTTCTTCTGCAAAAAACAATCCGATAAAAATAACCGGAATCATCGAGACAATAATTTTAAAAATATATTTTGTTTGATCATTCCATTTGAGTTTAAAAAACCCTAATATCAAATCCCAAATTTCTTTGTGGAAAACTACGATTGTGCTTAAAACAGTTGCACCATGCACAACTACGGTGTAAACAAGGCTCTTTTCGGCATTAACGTTTAAGAGCACTTTCCCAATCTCAAGATGACCACTACTGCTAACTGGCAGGAATTCGGTAAGTCCCTGAACAATTCCTAAAATTAAAGCTTCAAACCAACTCATAAGTAATTAATTTTTACTTAATCAACTTCTAAATTCATTATTCGTTAATCAATATTCGATATTCAATTCATTTTTTTTCCTTGACAAAGAAGATAAAACAAGATAATTGTTATTCAATGATGGAAATATTTTATAATTAATCTTTAGGCCTTTTCATTATTGCAAAAATTTCAATCACATAGCCTGCAATAATTAAGATGGGAGCTAAAGTCAATCTTCGGAAACTGAAAATATTTTCGTTAAAAACATTTGGGTCATCGGAACCTCCGCCAACCATTAGGATAAAACCAACAAGAATAAATGCAATTCCGATTAATAATAATTTATAGTTTTTTCTGGTAAATGCAAATTCAGTTGATTCCTTTATTGGTTCTTTACCTTTGGATATGCCTGAAGTTGTTTTTGTTGAAAATTGTTTATGGGATTTATCTTTATTCATTTCTTTTATAAATTTTAGTTTTCAAAAATAAGTAGAATTTTGATACGGAATTGATTTTTAACTTTTTTTAATACATACGCATTAACTTTATAATCGTAGAAAACTTAAAAGACTTGGTTTTTCATTAGTTAAATCGTGATTATTATTCCTGTCCATTTAGTATCAGTTAATAATACAAATTATCATTTTTTATTCTTAAATATTTTCGAACTGCAAAAAATGTCGAAAGCCAGGAAATTATTATTCCAAGAATTATTACTATCGCAAATAAAGAAACCAACAAATTAACATCCTGAATCTCCATTAATTCGGGGATCTCTTTTTGTGAAATATATAAAATTCCGGTTAAAAGAACAATGGCAGTTAAAGCTCCGTAAATTCCATTAGCAATTCCTCTGAAAACAAATGGTCGCCTTATAAAACCCTGAGTAGCACCCACCAATTGCATGCTTTTAATAATGAATCTTTTTGAATATACTGATAATCTTATTGTATTATTAATTAGGGCAATAGAAATTATCATCAATAATATTGCAAAGCCAAGAATTATGAAACTTATTTTTTTCAGATTATCATTAATTAAATAAACCAAAGATTTTTGATAAAAGATTTCTTTAACAATTTTATTCGACACTAATTGATTTTCAATTTTTACAAGACTATCGGGATTTGCATACTCGGCTTTAAGGTGCAAATCAATTGAAGGGAGCAATGGATTATATCCAAGAAAATCGATAAAATCCTCGCCAAGTTGCTCCGAAAGGTCTTTTGCCGCTTCTTCTTTTGTTATATACTCGGTTGACTTAACAAAAACCGATGCATCTAATAGTTTTTGCAATTGTTTAATTCCTGCTTCTTTTACATCTTCATTAATTATTATCGAAAAACTAATGTTTTCTTTAATATGTTCCGATAGTTTTTTTGCATGAAGAATTACTAAACCAAGCAAACCAAGCATAAACAAAACGAGGCTAATACTTACAATTGTTGTAATATAAGATGATGCCAGCCGGCGTTTATTATATTTTTCTTCTTTATTCGACATAAGTTGAATTTTGTCCGGCTAAAATAAATAAAATTCTTGTAATGTTTCTTTCTGAAATAATCTAATTCCAAATCCCCTTCTTATCCCAAATTTGATAATTTCCCGCAGATTGCGCAGATAATCGCAGATTTGTTTTCAAGCAACATATTCCTTCTATTTCCAATATTTGTAAGCTGTTCCGGATAAATTAAATATTTGGAATTTTTTTTGTAAATTTGAAGAACAATCCTACAAGGATTTATTCTATTAAAGAAAATATAATTATTAATCAATTTAATATATTTGCATGAAAGAAATTGTGAAAAAAGGCATTAAAGCCCAAAGCATTTTAATCTCTGTATTATTAATAATTGTTCTTCATACTTCAGGCCAATCTTATCAGGCTGTTATTCAAAGCGATTCAACATCATGGGATGTTGCACACATGGAATTGTTTGGAATAATGATGGGTACAATGTTTACAAAATCTTATCCTGATTCGATCTATTCAAATGTATTTATGAGTAATTTTAATTATCCGCCTATTTATTGGGGAAAAGTTCGGGAAGATGCAATTAGCGGTAAATTATGGTACATTGATATTTATGGTAATGATGAAAAAATAATAATGGATATGGATTTAATTGTTGGCGACACTTTCCAAATAAAGCCAAACCATTATAGTACTGTCGATAGTGTTTATTATAAGAACAATAGGAAAATTATTCGTTTCGATCTCGAAACCAGGTGGGATGAAGCAGTCAAATTTATTGAAGGAGTTGGCCCGAACATCAGTATTACCTATCCACTTGATGATTACGATGGATTTTATGTTTCGTGCAAATACAATACAGATAGTTTGATTTACATTAATAGCAATCCCAACTTTATTGATTGCGAACCTGACTTGTCGGCAATCAACGAAATATCATTTAGAGAGGAAATAATAATTTATCCCAATCCTTTTACAGAAACATTAAATATTAAATTAGAAAACTGCCTGAAAAATTACACAGGTAAGTTACAATTCAACTTATATAATTCAATGGGTTTCAGAATAAAAAATGGCATAATGCCAAAAAGCAAATCAATAGAACTTTCTGATTTGAAATCAGGTTTTTATTACATTCATTTGCTTTCAGATAATGAAATTATTCATAAACAATCAGTTTTAAAACAATAAATGAACTCTCCAGCATGAATAATTTAATTCTATTAATCTCAATTACCATATTTATAAATATTAGCATTTGCAAATCTCAAAATCAGAATTCATTTGTAAAGGATTACAAAAAGTGGAATATATATGAGTTTTACAAAACGACCAAAGAGCATCATAAGACATATCAAATAAAACTTGAAGGAGATACGATTATCAATGACTTTAAATATTATTCCGTTTTTCAGGGCACTGATCTTACCGAAGATATAAACTGGATAAGATTGGGTTTTATTCGTGAAGATACTGCCCAAAAGGTTTTCTATCTCTACAATGAACAAGAATATTTACTATACGATTTTTCTGTTAAAGTGGGTGATACGCTTGAAATTTATAATACTTATAGGAAGAATCCGGGAGGAGCCATTAATGAACATTGCAAATTGATTGTTTCTGAAGTAGATTCTGTTTTTATTAATAAACAAAGAAAAAGAATTATTCTTCATCAAATTTGCAGCAGTTCGGCAAAAAGTGTTTGGATTGAAGGATTAGGGGATTTAAAAGGCATTTTTCATAGTAGTTTAGAAAGTAGTATTTGTTGTGAGAATGGATTAATAAGGCACAATATGGGGGGTGCCTCATATCAACTACAATGCGTTTATGAGAATGACACCCTGATTTACAAAAACCCCAAGTTTGATAAATGTATTATTAATAATTAGAGAACCAAATCTAAATTTCTCTTTTTTTCAAGGTAAACAAAGTAATTTCGCTTTGCGAATAAAAACGAATAGGAATACCGGATGTTCCGCAACCCTGGCTTGTATATCCTTTCATATCATTGAAATCCCACTGTCCTTTATAAAATTTCTTTCCTTCAAACTGATGGGTAATTAATGGCTTTCCTCCGGGCAGGCAAATTTGTCCACCGTGAGTATGACCGCAGAAATAAATATTATAGCCATTTTGTTGAGCTATTTCATATAATTCGGAGGTATGAACCAAGGCAATTTTAAAACCGGGTATTTCTTCTTCTAATGCGTTTACAGCCTGATCGGTATAATAATAAAACGGGTCATCAATACCACTAATGGTAATTTTCTCATTTCCTTTATCAATTGTAATATGCTCGTTCGCTAATAAAGTAATTCCCATCTTTTCAAAATGTTCAACCATTAAATAAGTATCATGGTTACCCAAAATCGCAACTACTCCGTCTTTTCCTTTTAGAGCAGAAACAATTTTTTTCATTGGCTCAATTACCTGTTTAAATCTACCCAGTGTATTTTTTCTGTAATCGCCTGTCATTACACAAATATCATAATCAAGATTTTGTATTTTTCTAATAATGATCTTTTCAATTCCGGGTAGAGTATCGAGATGAATGTCGGATAAATGAAGCAGTCTATATCCATCGAATTTTTCGGGAAGATCAGGGAATTCAAGTGTAAATTCATTTATATGAATGTTCTTTGCGTTTTTTAATCCTTTTTTATATAAATTAAAAAGCTTGAGCCAAAAAACAAAAATATTAAGCAATTTTGCAAATAATGACCAACGGCTTTTACTTCGTTTGCCGCTACTTCTATATTTATATCTATCCGACTCAAGATGAGCCCGGGTCGAAAGCCAGATTTTTTTATAATCTATTGAATTTTCCAAAATATTAGTTTTTATATTACTAAAGTATTTGCTAAGATAGTAATTTTAACATTTTTTTTACTTCGTTAATCTTCGTTTTATTATTCTGACCTGAATAGCCTGACGTTTCATAATATAATACATCGACGGCACAACTAATAATGTAAGGAATGTTGCAAATGTTAAACCATAAACTATAGTCCATGCCAAAGGAGCCCAGAATTGTGCACTATCGCCTCCCCAATATATATTTGGATCCAAATCGGTGAATAAAGTTGCAAAGTCAATATTCATACCAATAGCGAGGGGTAATAATCCGAGTATTGTTGATATTGCCGTTAGCAGGACAGGAGTTAAACGGGTTACTCCGGCCTGAACAATAGCACGTCGAAATCCCATGCCTTTTGCAATAAGCTGATCGGTATAATCAATTAATAAAATTCCATTGTTCACAACAATTCCGGCTACTGCAACAATTCCCATACCGGTCATAATTATCGAAATATCCATACCGAAAATTATTGTTCCAAGGAAAATTCCAATAAAACTTAATATAACTTGTGAAAGAACAATAATTGGTTTATAAACCGAATTAAATTGAGTAACAAGAATAAGGAAAATCAAAGCCAATGCAATAACCATAGCTTTTGAAAGAAAATCTGTTGATTCTTTCATATCATCTTGTTCACCTCCAAACTTTACTTCATATCCGGCTTTAATATTCAGATTATCTTTAAATTCCTCTGTTAAATCAGCTATTATTTCATTTGAATTATATCCTTCCAGAACATTAGATGAAAGTGTAATCATTTTTTTGTAATCTTTCCTGATAACTCCACCGTAAGAATTAGTATATCTGATATTTGCAACAGACGAAATAGGAATTTCTTTATTAGGCCCATCATCTTTTCCGGGAGCTATCATCTTCATATTCATCAAAGCATCAAGGTTATCACGATATTTTTTTTGTAACCTGAGATTGATATTATATTCATCTTCACCTTCGCGGAGTTTAGAAACTTCAGTGCCGTAAAGTGCCGTTCGAATTGTATTTCCAATAGAAGCTGTGCTTAATCCAAGTTTATTTGCTTTCGTTCTGTCAATATCAACAATTATTTCAGGTTTATTTACATCAAGATTCGATTTTAATTCTTCAATACCCTCAATACCTGATGATTCAACTACTTGTTTTATGTCTTTTTCAAGTGCAATTAATTCAGGGTATTCATCTCCATTAATTTCAATGCTAATTGGTGCCCCGGTTGGTGGCCCCATTTGTTGCTCTTCAACAATTATTTCAGTTCCGGGGATACCGCTAACAGCTTTTCGTAATGAATTAAGATATATAGTAGTTTGAGGGCCAGTTCTGTATTTGTACTCAACAAATCCAATAGTTATTTTTCCAAGATTGTGTTGTGTTGTGCGTTCAAAAATATCTCTGCCCGCACCAATTGCAATATTTGTATTTATAAATTCAACATCAGGATTATTTTTACCCAAGACACCATCAACACGGGTTTCAAGGATTTTTGCAATAGAATCTGTAGTTTCAATACTTGTTCCTGATGGCATTGATAGATAAACGAATATTTGTGTCGGATCAGTTGCAGGCATAAGGACTGTTTTTGGAGGTAATGTTCCCAGAAGTACCAGTGTAAGAATAAACAATCCTATCGCACCCCGAACAATCCATAATGGTTTTTTCCCTGTCATTAGTTTTCTTAATCTGTTTTTATATGCATTTATTAATGCCGGAAGTACTTTGGTTTGAAATTTCTTAATTAAAGGACGAAGAATAACCTGCACTAAATAAAACACTAATGTAAAAAATGCAATAATATTCCCTAACAACATATTGTCGAACACATAAGATATTGTAGCAAGAATAACAGCAATAACTGTGAAAATTATTCGCTTTTTTATATTTGGTTTATAAGTGTCTTTTGCCTTGTATTTCATGAATGAAATGGCAAAAACAGGATTAATTACATAAGCAACAAACAGTGATGACAGAAGACATAAAATCAGTGTTATAGGTATGAATTTCATAAATTCACCCATAATTCCCGGCCAAAATGATAATACTATAAAAGGTGCTATTGTTGTAAAAGTTCCTGCCATAATCGGAATTGCAACTTCTCCTGCAGCTCGTTTTGTTGCAGGTATAATAGGTAGATTGGGGGTGTTGCTGAAATGCCGGTAAATATTTTCAACTACAACAATTGAGTTGTCAACCAAAATTCCAAGTGCAATAATCAGTGCCATTAAAACAACTATATTTAATGTAAATCCAATAACAGGAAGAATTATAAAAGATATTAGCATTGATAATGGTATTGCTACTCCTGCAAACATAGCATTATCAATTCCCATGAAAAACATTAAAACCAAAACAACAACCAGAAAACCCACTACAATTGTATTGAAAAGATTTGATACACTATTTCTAGTCATAACACTTTGATCACCTGTGCAATCAATTATCAGATTATTGGTAGTTTTCGTTTTAAATTTTTCAACTATTTCTTTGCTTTTGTCAACTGCATTAATAAGATTTTGGCCTGATTTTTTAATAACATTAAGTGTAACAACATTATTGTGAAATAATCGGGAGTAGCTATCCCTGTCTTCATATCCATCAATATAATCGGCAACATCTTTTATGTAAATCCCATCTTTTAATAAAATATTCCCAATTTGTTCGTAATTTTCGAATTCACCTATTATACGAAGCGTGCGTTCCATATTATCCATATTGATAATCCCCCCGGAAATAGTCATGTTTTCATTAGCCACGGCATTAACAATTTGATCAAAACTAACTCCGGCTGCCTGCATCTTATATAAATCGGCGTTTATTTGAATTTCTCTGGTTAAAGCACCTACAATATCCGCACGACTTATTTCCGGTAAACTTTCAATTTCATCTTGTAAATCATCAGCATATTTTTTTAGCATAGGAATGCTTAAATCACCTGAAAGATTAATAAAAAGTATAGGCTGCTCTGATAACTCCAAACGCACTACTTCAGGATCATCCAATAAATTTGAAGGAAGTTTGGATTTTGCTTTATCTACTGCGTCTTTTACATCCTGATTTGCTTCCTGGTCGTCAGCATAAGTTTCAAATTCAATAAATATCATTGAAACATCCTGTATAGATTTAGAATTCACATTTTTTATTCCATCAACATTTTTGAGTTCGTTTTCGATATGTCGTGTAACCAGGTTTTCCATGTCCGAAGGTGATGTCCCCGGATAAACTGTAGTTACTGAGAAATATGGGAATGTGATTTCAGGAAACATTTCTTTTGGTGTAGAGTAATATGCATTTACTCCCATGAACACAATAATAATAATTGCAATATATATTGTAATCTTATTTTCTACAGCTAAATTGGTGAGTTTAAAAGACTTTTCTTTTTTCATTATGTATATTTTTTGGAAATTGGAAATTAGTCCGGAGAACTCAGGACTAATTTCCAATTTCTAATTTCCAATTTCAATACCTTCTCCATCAGTAAGATCCTGATATCCCATAACTACAACATATTCATTTGGTGATATTCCACTTAGAATTTCGACTTTATTATTGTAGTTTTTTCCGGATTTTACAATTCGTTTTTCAGCATACCATTTTTTGTTTTTTTCTTTTGCAATAAATAAAAACTCTTCCTTCCCTGTATTTTGCACAATATTTAATGGTACAATAAGAGCATTATTATTTGTATAATCTTTAATTGTAAGTTCTGATAACATATTTGGTTTTAAATTTATTTCTTTTTCCGGCACTAATATTTCAATAGAAAAAGTGCGATTATCGGGATTTATTACCTGTGAAACTGAATTTAACGACAACTCTAATGATTTTTCAATTACAGGCAGATAAACCATAACAATATCATTCTTTTTTACCTGAGAAATATATGATTCAGAAAGTTCAGCACTTATTTTTAGTTTCGATAATTCTACTACCCGGATTACTCCAAAACCTGCACTTGCCATTTCGCCTTCTTTTATCAAAATATTATCAATCGTACCATTGATTGGTGATGTAATATTAGTAAGCTCATATTGTTCTTTCACTGTTGCAAGCTTTCTTTCTAATCCTTCCTTATTTGATTTTGCCTCAAGAAAAGAAATTTCACTTCCTATTTTTTTATCCCACAATCTTTTTTGCCTTTCAAAAACAGTTGTGGCTAATTCAAGGGAGGTATTTATTTCATCAATTGATTTTTCGTAGATTGCTCCATCCAGTTTAGCTAAAAGTTGTCCTTTTTCTACTTTTTCGCCATCCCTGACAAAAATCTGTTTTACAATTGCGGAAGTTTTAGCAGGTATAAGAATGTTATTATCAGATTCAACGGTTCCCTGCACTTCAATAAAATGATTGAAATTTCTTAATGAAAGTTTTTCAACTGAAACAGTGACAAGTTTATTTGAATTCTCATTAAGGTTTTTTTCGGATCCAATATCTTTTTTCAAAGCTATTATTTGTTCTGAAATATCGCGTTGTTTTTTTTCAAGCTCATCAAGCTTTGCACGTTTATCAGTTGAATTACATGATAAAAGGAAAACAGCTACTAAAATATATATTATATTCTTTTTCATGCTTGTGTATATTTTAATTATAATTATTTAATACTTTATCTAATTTGTTTTTAGCGTTTAATAAAATTGAAAGTGTATTTATATAATCTGATTCATTGGTTAGATATTGATTTCTTTCCTGTGTTAATTCTGTACTTGTCGCAACTCCTTCGCTGTATTTGATAATGGTTTTGTTGTATATTTTTTTTGAAAGAGCAACATTTTCAACAGCATTTCGATAGTTTTCCAGTGAATTGATAAGAATTGCCCGTGCCTGACTAACTTCTAATTCGAGTCCTTGCGAAGCTTGCAATTTTGAATTTCTTGCTTTCTCTAAATCAAGTTTGGCCTGATTGACTTTTGCTCGTTTCATACCGCTCGAAAATATAGGCAGGTTTAGATTTAAACCAATCAGAGTTGTCGGAAACCATAATTCACCACTTTTTAAAAAATTAAACTTTTCTCGTTGTGCATTCTGACTATGATTATAAAATGCTGAAAGACTTGGTAAGAATTTAGATTTTTCGTTTTTTAAGTTCAGTTGCAATAAACTTTCCTGTGTAGTCAATAATTTGAAATCAAGATTATTAGCCATAATGAATTTTTGATTAATTATTGCATCGAAATTTATTTCCTGCAGAATCTCATCAAGATTTTGTGTGATCTCAATGTCAGTTGTCAAATCAATTCCCATTTGAAATTTTAATAAATTATAAGCAATTTCAATTTGTCGATTTACGGAATTCAATGAATTTTGAAGATTTGTTAACGAAAGATCAATCTGGTCAACATCGGTTTCTTCCACAAAACCTTCTTTATACATTTCACTTACATCATATTTGATTTTTTTCAAATTATAAATTGTTGAGTCAATAATTTTTTTACTATCCTTAGCGACCAGAATATTATAGTAAGTTTCAGTGATTGTTTCTTTTATATTTATTTGGGTTTTATGTAGTTCTTGTTCCGATAGTGATAAAAATGTTTTCGCTGATTGCAAACCTACAATGTAACTTCCGTTAAAAATTAGTTGGGAGGCGGTTATTGAAGCTGCTATGTTATGTTTTGTGCCAAATTGTACTTCAATGAATTCACCGGGTTTGTCAAAAAATTCACCGGGAATAAGCTGCGTCGGGATTTTGAGATAATCAGAATATTCCAATTTTGATTCGATTTGTGGAAGTCCGGAAGCGGTTGTTTCCCATATCTTTTTTTGAGCAATTTCAATATCGATAATTGCATTTTTGATGTCGTAATTATTTAGGAGGGCATAATTAAGGGCATCATCTAAAGTAAATTTCAGACTCTCCTGAGCAAAAATTTGATTACAAAAAACCGTCCCTCCGATAATTATGATTATTGAGAGAAATTTAAGTCGTTTCATTTATAATATTTTTAATGATTTTTTTTGTTTTTCAAAATATGCAATTCCTTTTTCGTTTGAAATACCTCTGATATGATTCTCAAACATCACACTAAATATATCTTTAAAAGCAAATTTTCCTGATTCAATGAAATCAGAGTTATGTATATCTTCTAATTTTCGAATATATAATATTGTAACTAATTCAATATCCTGATCTTTGCGATATAAACCTTCTTCAACACCTTGTTCTAAGTTTTTGAATATCTTTTCGAAAGCTGATTTGCGTTTTTTATCAAGATGTTCCTTGAACATTTTGGGATAATATTTATTTAATTCAAAAATATATATTGGATTAAAATTTTCAAATTCTTTGTGAATTCTAATACTTACCTCAATAAGTACATCAATTGCATTTCCTTTAATTGAAGAAATATCATGGTGGCAATTATCCATGACAAATTCATAGTCAAGTACTTTTTGTACAAGATCGGTTTTATTATCTACGTAATTGTATAATGTTTTTTTTGAAATACCCAGGGTTCTGCAAATATCATCCATTGAGTAGTTTCTGATTCCATATTTCATGAATATCAAACGAACCTCCTTAAGTATGTCAATTAATTTTGGGTTCATAGAGCTCATATTAAAATTTAATAGCTTTTTTCTTTTTTTCGTAATACTTCAAGCCCTTCTCATTTGAAATATTTCTTATATGACTTTCAAACATTACATCGAAAAGAGTCTCAAACGAAAACTTCTCAGGAGGGAAAAAATCAGGATTGTGAAGGTCAATTAAACGACTGATATAGAGACGTGAAATTAGCTCAATGGTCAAATCTTCCCTATAAATTCCCTGGGATATACCTTTGTGTATATTGATTTTAATTTTTTCGAAAATAAATTCAATTCTTTGTTCAAAATGTTTCTGGTATACCTCAGGAAAACGCTTTTTCAACTCAAATGTAAATGATGGGCTTACATCTTTAAATCGTAATGCAATTTCTTTGCTAACCACAAGTAAAATATCAATTGCATTAACACCCTCAAAATCATGCGTTTCAAAAATTTCTTTAAAATTTTCACGTTCAAAGTTCAATACTTTTTCAACAAGGTCTTCTTCGTTGCGAACGTATTTTCTTATTGCCTCTTCTGAAACATCGAATTCTTTACAAAGATCTTTAATTGTAAATTTTTCCAATTCTTTTGTAAAAGCTTTTTCTCTTACCCTATCTAAAATGCTTTTAAATAAATCGTTCATTTTTTTTGTTTTTATATTTTGGCAAATATATAATAATATTTTCAATGGAAACGAAAAAATAATAAAATGTTTCCATGATTATTTTGTACTCTTCTAAGACATAGAATATCAGATTTATAGAAATAGAAAAAAATTCAATTTTTGTAAAACAGCGAACCTGAAACGATTAAATAAACACATTTTTCCTAACATTTTCATATCAGGCACAGAGTTTTTTCACATGTAATAATAAATTTCAATAAATCAAGTTTTTTATTTAATTCTCATTCCAATAAAGCATTTTATGGAAATAATTAAAAAATATTATACAGGACTATCTGATAAAAAACTTTTGCAATTCGGAAGACTGCAGGAACTTTATTCGGAATGGAATTCTAAAATAAATGTTGTTTCAAGAAAGGATATTGAGCATCTTTACGAAAGGCATGTTTTGCATTCGCTGAGTATTGCAAAAATTGTTGGATTTAAAGATGGAACAAATATTTTGGACGTAGGAACCGGTGGGGGTTTCCCCGGAATACCGCTTGCAATTATGTTTCCGACAGCCCAATTCTTATTAGTTGATTCGGTAGGCAAAAAGATTAAAGTTGTAAATGAGATTAAAAATGCTTTGGGATTATCAAATGTAAAAGCCTTGCAGATACGGGCTGAAAATATTAATGACAGTTTTGATTTTATAATAAGCAGGGCAGTTACAAATTTGTACGACTTTATGAAAATTGTAGCATATAAATATTCTAAAAAAGGTTTTAACGGAATTCCCAATGGTATTATTTATTTAAAAGGTGGTGATTTTGAAGACGAATTGCAAAGTTTAAATAAAAAACACAGAGTTTATAATATTGAAGATTTTTTTGAAGAAGAATTTTTTAAAACAAAAAAAATTGTACACATTTATTAACAAAATTGCTTTATAAAGAACTGAAAATAAATTTAAAATCATTGTTTTGGAAATTGTTAAGAAATTATTTATTACTCCACAAGGATTTTTCTTATTTTAGCCCTCATTAAAAAAATTGATTTTTGAACAAACAGGTTTTTTTGTATTTGAACTTTAGAGAAATTACCATCACAAAATAATTTTGATTATTGAAAACTGAATAATTTAAATAAAACATATAAATATTATGGAAACAATAAAAAAAACACTTAGAGATTCGGCTGCATTAAGATGGCTGGTATTGATACTGATTAGTGGATTAACGTTCTCGACTTATTGGTTTCAGGACTTTTTATCAGGAATTAAGCCCTTGATGATTACGGAGCTTGGTATAACCAGTAGTCAGTTCGGAAGTATTATTCAATGGACTACCTGGGCGAATATTTTTGGTATGATCATTATCGGTGGTATCATACTAGATAAATGGGGTATAAGGCTAACAGGTATATTATTTGGATTGCTCGCCGTTCTTGGAGCTGCCATAACTGCCTTTGGTGCTGCCGGAACATTTACTGACAGCCTTGATGGTCAGATGTGGTATATGATGATCGGTAGGTTGTTGTTTGGTTCGGGTCTTGAGGTGGTATGTGTTATTGCCATGAGGACAATTGTGAAATGGTTTAAAGGATATGAACTGGCACTGGCAATGGCTATCAATATGGGTTTTGGCCGTTTAGGATCAACACTGGGCCAGGCATTATCAATAGATATCGGTGCAGGAGTTGTTGCTCCGGCAGTAAATTTTGCCGCTACCTTAATTGCACTTGGTCTTTTAATGTTCCTTATCTATATTATTTTTGATATTAAGCTGGATAAACAAACTAAAGGATTAGCTTCTGATGAAAAAGAAGAACCTTTTAGATTATCTGATCTGGTTAAACTTATCACCAACCGTTCATTCCTCTTTATTGCACTTCTCTGTGTTACTTTCTACTCTGCAGTATTCCCATTTATGCAATATGCTCCTGATCTCCTGATCAACAAATTTGGATTTACCTATGATCTGCCGGCCAAAGCCGAAATAGTATTATTTGGAAGTAAGGCACTTGGTGCAGCATCGGTTTATATTGGATTGTTTATTTTCGCTCTTGCCGTTACTCTTGTGCCTGCTAATATTAAAAGCAGAAGTGGTAAAACGACTTCATTAGTAATAATCCTTGTTCTGTTTGTGGTATTTATTTATTCACTTTCAGATACCCTTTCATTGTGGCTCGTAAACGGTCCGAAAACCGCAAGTTTAATACCACTTGGTTCCATTTTGTTTACTCCGATTTTTGGTAAGATCGTGGATACTAAAGGTAAAGCAGCCTCGCTTATGATGCTTGGTGCGTTGTTACTGATCTTTGCCCACTTAACCCTTTCAATTTTTGATAATGTTAATCTGGGTTACCTTGGATTACTGGCATTGGGAATTGCTTTCTCACTTGTACCGGCTGCAATGTGGCCATCAGTTGCGAAGATAGTTGCTGAGAATAGATTAGGTACTGCATACGCAACCATGTTTACTATTCAGAACATAGGCCTTAATGCATTCTTTAAAGGTATTGGCTGGGTGTTAGACAAGGCCAATCCTGAAGTAGTAGCACAAATGGAAGCAACCAGAGAAAGTTTGATTGCTCAGGGATTGACAAATTTACAGGTTAGCGAGAAATTACAGGAGATGCAACAAATTACACATGAGATTCCACCTTTCAATTACACAACTCCGATTTTGATGTTAGTTGGATTAGGTGTGTTAGCAATATTTTTAGCATTCCTGCTTAAAAAAGCAGATAAAAAACAAGGTTATGGCCTTGAACTACCATCAGGTGCAAAATCAGTTCGCGACCTCGAAATCGAAAATGAAGCAAATATTCAATAATCAATTGCTTTAATAAAATATAAAACCTGCAATGGAAAATCTGTTGCGGGTTTTTTTTTGATAAATATTTATTTCTTATTGATTTATTTTGTACTTTTGGATTTAGTTATTTAGGCATTAAAATAATTGAATGTTTTGAAGTTTAGGTAATAAAACCTGAAAATGACTCAAATAAGAGTTTCTTTTATAAAAAAAGTCATCCAAAGTGAAATGAACAAAAGTCTAATCATATTAATTTTAATTATTTCAATTGGGAAGATTTCCTTTTCAGTAAATGAAAAGAAACTCGACAGTCTTCAAAAAATTGTTGATACGGAATCAGGTATCAAAAAAATCAAATCATTATTAAATATTATTGGAGAACTAATCCAAAAAGGGGAAAACACAAAGGCACTTCCCTATGCAATTGATGCGTATAATATTTCCATAACAAATAAACTGTCGGAAGAATTAAATTCAACAACCAAAGAAATAGGAATTATTTATACCAATTTAGATGAGTATTATAAAGCAAATGAATATTTCAAAAGATCGATAGAATTCTATACAAAAAACAATTATGATAAAGAATTGGCAAATTGCTATCATAATTATGCCGATTTTTATTTTAATATTTATCATTATGATAAAGCTCTTGAATACGCAAATAAATCTTTGAAGCTTTTCAATGAAATGAACCTAATAAATGATGAATTATATATGACGTTTGCAATTATACATTTAAGATCAGGTGATTATAATAAAGCTATTTATTATCAAAAAAAAGCAATTCAAAGTTTTATTAATAAAAGAGACTCCTTAAGAATTGGAGCCCACTTTAATGAAATTGGAATACTTTTCCTTGAGAATACAGAATATGATAGTGCTCAAAAATATTTCAATGATGCCTTGAGTTTATTTAAAATATATAAACCTAATAGCGAAACAAGCAAAAGTTACACAGCTTGTATTTTAGATAATCTTGCTGAGATAGAACTTAAAAAGGAAAATCTGGAAAATGCAATTATTTTATTTGAACAGGCATTGGAAATACGAAAAGAAATTAACTATCTATGGGGAATCGGCAACACATCAACCAATATTGGAAGAGTTTTATTAAAACAAAACAAATACCTTGAAGCTGAAAATTATCTAAATGAAGGAGAACGATATGCTCTAAAATGTATTGACCGATCATATTCAAACTTAATTTTAAAAAATAATTATAAAGCAAAAGCAAAACTATATCACAAAACAGAAAAATTTGAAGGTGCTTATCAATATTTAACAAAATATATGAATTTAAACGACACCCTTTATAATAAAGAAGTACTTACCAAAATTAGAGAACTTCAAATCAAATATGAAACAGAAAAAAAAGAGCTTGAAATAGAAAATCAGAAAATAATTATTGACCGAAAGAAAGATCAATTATTTCTTTCTATTCTGATTGGAGGATTAATTATCATTATAGCAGCAGTAATTATAATCAATATTATCAAAACCAGGAAACAAAAAGAAAAACTTCTGCAAAAAGAAAAAGAAAATCTTAAAAAAGAACTGGAACTAAATAACAGGGATCTTGTTTGTAATGTCAGTAAAATTTACACTAAAAACCAGGTTATTAACAAAGTTGCTCAAACCCTCACAAAAAACAATATATATTTCAAGCAGGCAAATGTTAGTATGATCAACGATATTATCAGCGAATTAAAACACAATATTGATGAAACAAGCTGGAAGGAATTTGAAACATATTTTGCCAAAGTTCATGGAAGTTTTTATGAATCACTTGATGAATATTTTCCCGGTTTAACAAAAAACGAAAGAAAAATTTGTGCTATGCTCAAACTCGGAATGAGCAGCAAAGAAATAGCATCAATTACCGTAACAAATTACAAAAGTGTTGACACTACAAGATCACGTTTAAGGAAGAAACTTGGATTGACCGTCGATGATAATTTATTTGAGTTTTTGAATAGGTTTTGATATGAAGCAATTTAATGTACACAATGATTTTGCAAGTAACGCTTCCCTTTTTATCCTTTAAGCATCATTTACTAAATAGCTTAAGAAATTTTCCGGTGTAACAATATGAAACACACTATCAGGATATGCTTCAATGAAACTGCCCGGGATTTTGAATTTTGCTTTAGGTTTTAACTTACACTCAAAAGCCAATAACTTTCCCCCTGATTCTTCAATATAATCTATTTCCTGTCCGGTATGCGTTCTCCAAAAATACTTATTAGGATTACGGCCTGTTCTTTGATTGTATTTCAATCGTTCAACAATAAAAAAGTTTTCCCATAAAGCACCGGGATCAGTTCTTGATTCAAGGGGGTTGAAATTTGAAATCAAACTATTTCTTATTCCTGTATCATAAAAATACACCTTGAATTTCTTTGTTATTTCTTTTCTTAAATTACGGCTGAAAGCATGAAGACGAAAAATAACAAAAGCTTTTTCAAGTATATCTATATATCGTTCAATAGTTAATCGATTAACTTGCAGAGAAACTGATAATTCATGTACAGAAACTTCCGATCCAACCTGTAATGCAAGCATTTGTAAAAGTCGTACAAGTAATTGAGGTTTTTTAATTTGTTCATATTCAAAAATATCTTTATACAAATATTTTCCTGATAAATTATCCAACAATAATTTTACCTCATGTTCCGGTTTGTCAACCATTTCAGGATACATGCCGAAACGCATAAAAAAAGACAGCCTGCTTTTTAGATCGGCAAAATGGAAAACTTGCTTTAGTTCTACTACAGAAAACGGATATAAAATAAATTCAAGAGCACGGCCGGTTAATGGTTCATTTATTTTGTTAGACAAATCGAAACTACTTGATCCGGTTGCAATAAGTTGTATTTCCGGATATGAATCATGAAATATTTTTAAAACCAATCCAATGTTTTCAATCCTTTGTGCTTCATCAAGAAATACTAAAGTAGAATTTCCTGTTAAGGATTTTAATGAAATCGGGTCAGGTATCTGTAATGATTGTTGTACTGAAAACGAATCACAATTTAAATAAAGTGCTTTATCATCATACTGCTTTGCTATTTCTTTAATCATTGTTGTTTTTCCAACCTGCCGGGCACCAAAAATAATTAATACTTTTTTTCTGAAAAGCCAATTTTCAATTGTTTGTTCTAATGATCGTTTAATAATTTTCATAAAAAATGACATTTAACTGACAAATTTAAGTAAAAAATTGATATTAAAGTATAGATATTATAAAAATAAAGCAAATACAGCATTAGGATGAAAAAACAGCCACGAATGCACGAATGAAATTAAAAGAAATATATCGCCACGAATTCACGAATAATAATTTAAGAATAAATGTGCTTAATTTCAGGGATTATTCTGATTTCAAATTCATGCATTCGTGGCAACAAAAAAAGCGGCTTTCTAACAAACTATAAATATGTCTCTAAGCTTCTATTGCTTAGAAAATGTTGAGATAACTTTTTCAATTGCTAAGAAAATGTTGAGATGTAAAATTTGGAAAAAGCATGAACCGGGTTGTAATATTGTTCAAAAATTACATAATGCCCGAAAAGGAAAATAAAAGTAGTAAAAAGAAACTTCATTCCAATAATGAAAAAGAGAAACTTGTAAAGGAAGTGAAAAAAATTATTGAGAGAACGGAGGAACAGAATAGGGCGATTGAGAAGATTTTGGAGGTGCAAGGAGAGAAGTAATTCATGAAAAATAATTCAATATATATAATAAACAAAAATCAAATTTTTTATTAATTAATTTTTATAACCATGAAAAAAACAATTATTTACATTTTATTATCGATGAATATTTTTGTAGTTTATGCACAAGATATTCCATTAAAAATTTCCTATCAGGGAAAACTTTTAGAAAACAATCAACCAGTAACTGACACCAAATCTATGACTTTTACAATAGATTCATGGTCAGAAACACAAAATGTTGAAATTATTGACGGATTATATTCAATTGTGTTAGGATCAATTAATCCTATACCGTTATCATTGTTTGAAAACAGTTCAACAATTGAATTACAAATATCTGTTGAAGGTACTAACTTATCACCGAGTACAGAAATTCTTTCAGTAGCGTATGCTTTTATTTCCAAGAAGTCATACGATACGGATAAAATTGCAGGTAATCCTGTTTCTGGGAATCCTCAAGATGGAAATGTGCTAAAATGGAATGGTAGCCAGTGGATACCGTCTCAAGATTTAATAGGAGATGGCATTGAAACAATAAATTCAGGAACGGGAATTAATGTTCAAAATCCAAGTGGACCAACAAGCACAATTTCTATTTCAGATAATGGAGTTGGAAATGCACAATTATCAAATAACTCAATAAACTCTGAAAAAATTCAAGATGGAAGTATTTCAATTTCTGATTTGAATTTTACACCAATAATAAATCCATATAATAATTTACTGACTGTACAAAAATTAGAAATTGGTAATCCGGTTAATAATCCAGGTGATGGTAGTATAGTAGTTGAAAATGATATTCTTATAGAAGAAGAACTCGAAATCTTTGGGGGTATAGAAGTAGGAAATCCATCATCTTCTGCAGGAAATGGGGAGATAGTTGCTAAATATGACATAATTTCAGAAGAAGATATTGTTGCTGGTGAGGATTTATTTGTTGGTATGGATGCAAATATTGATGGTGACCTAGAAGTTCTTGGTGAGGCAGACTTTAATACTTTTTCAGGATTTCATGAAAGTGCACTTTTAGGTAGTATGATAAATATTAAAGATGAAAAAACAGGCCCTCTAGGTGTAAGCATGGGTTTACTTGATAATGACCTTAGAATAGAAACACATAATAACTATAATAGAGTTCTTATTGAAAGTGATTTTTCAGTCACAGGCTCAAAAAATGCTACTGTTTTTACAAAAAATTATGGTCAAAGAAAAACGTATTGTGATGAATCTACTGAAGTATTCTTCTTCGATAGAGGACAAAGCAAGTTAATTAATGGGGTAATAACTATTGATTTAGATCCAATTTTTCTTGAAACAGTTACATTAAACAAAAACAATAAAATGTTGATCCAAATAACACCTACCAGTGATTGTAATGGTATTTTTGTTTCTGAAAAATATAATACAAACTTTACTGTTAAAGAATTGATGAATGGTACTTCAAACGCTACTTTTGATTGGGAAGTAGCAGCAAAAAGAAAAGGGTATGAAAATATCAGGCTTGAAAAAGATAATTATATATTAAAAGAAGAAAATTAAAAATAAAATACAATGAAAAAAGCAGCAATAATTCTTCTCTGTTTAGCTTCAATTTTACTAACCGCCCAAACCTATAAAAATCAAGCAGAAATATTATCATCCGGCGGGATGGCAAATAATGGTGGTAATTATAGTAACTTCGGAGTAATTGGAGAAATCATTACAAATGATAATATAATTGGTGGAAATATATCAGGTAGTATTGGATTTATTTATCCTGCGGAATTTATACCTGCTATTGTAAGCAGTATAACACCGGTAAACAACCTAATTATCTTCCCTAATCCTGTTAGTTCTAATAATCTCTTTATTGATTTCGAAGATCAATTAAACTCAGAAATAAACTTTTCAATAATTAATATTTATGGTGAGCTAATTTATAAAACAAGTTTGCCTAAATCAGAAAAGAAACATAAAATTAATGTTTCAGAGTTTCAAGCCGGCGTTTATTTAATAGAACTTCAAACCCAAAAAGGAACAATAACGAGAATGATTTCAATAATTCATTAGAAAATATGCCACGAATGCACAAATATATTTATTTCTTATTCGTGCATTCGTGGCTAAAAAATTAGTCAATAAGATGTAATCAATTTTTGGGCTCAGGTGGCTAAATAAAATTATTATTCATTATAATGAAAGAAATAATCTCAAAACCCAATATTCAAAAATAAAGTTGGAGTAAAGGGCATTGCTTCCGAATAAATGGTTTTGCCACCCGGTAAGTTTGAAAAGTTATTATATCTGACATTATATGTATTAAGCAAATTTATTACCGATAAACCTGTTTCTAATTTGATCTTCTTTACATGAAACTTATAAAGAAAAGCCAGATCAAGCCTGCTGTAAGGTTCTGTTTTTAAATCATTAAAGTCGATTGAATTTGCTAATCCCGATCCATAGACATAGTTTATTGAAATAAAATAAGGATTGAAATTGAAAAGAGCGGCCACCTTGATTTCATGTCTTTGATCCTGTGGTGCAGCATGATATTCATTATTATTAAGATATTGAAATCGTTCTTCTGTTTTACTTAAAGAATATGTTACCCAAAACTCATGGTTTTTAATAATTTTCCTAATATAAAAATCAATTCCGTAACTTCTTCCTTTACCGTGGTATAATGTCAATTGCGAGGAGTTTTTTTTATAAATGAACCGGTTTAATCCCTCTGTTGTTTTATAATAACCTTCAAGGTTGTAATTGAATCCGTTATTCTTGTAGGAAAAACCAGTAATATATTGTATTCCTTTTAGTACCGAAATATTTTTATTATTGCATATACTCCAATGATAAATGTAATTATTCAAATCATCAATCAAAGCGTTTTCCGTAATAAATTGATTGTAAATGCCCCATGCGAGATTTATTTTCCAGTTTTCAGAAGGTTTGATTATTGCCTCAATCCGGGGTTGCAGGTATGGCTTCAAAATGTTTGTGGGATAATCTAGCCTTAAACCGGGCTGAATACTTATTTTTTTATTAACGGTAATATTATCCTTAAAATAATAGCTCAATCTGGATGCTTCTATCAGGCTGTTTTTTTGTGTTATATGAGTTGAATCCTGTTTGTATCCTGAGACATTATTTGTAAATCCTAAACCCATACTTAAACTATGCTTCCTTACTGCAGGAAAATGATGATCGGCCTTTATTGACAGTTCGGAAATAATGTTTTCTGTAAATAATATATTTGGCATAGAATAGTTAAGTTTATCAGAATCATCATATTGGAGGCTATCGAAAGAATTTGAGTTAAGATTAGAATATGCTATTGTTGTATTAGTTATTCCTGCTTTCTTCCAATTTTTATTGTAAAAAAAAGCACCACCGAATTGTTGTTGTTTAAGCTCTTTTGTCGATGAATAAGTTTTAGTTTTATCTATTTTATTGAATTGATAAGAAGACATATCATTCTCGCCAAGTAAACTGACATAATAATTGTCACCATTATCGGCTCTGCCAGAAAATTTAATATTCATATCCTGAAATTTATAATCAGGAATATAAGTGTCGGTTTTACTTCCATCCCCGATATTTAAAATTTTATTCCAGTTAAGAAGCTGATAGTAGGATTGCCTGAAGGATACTTGTAAAGAATATTTTTTTGCAAAAGGAATACCAATAATACCGCTGACAGTTTGATTATTGATATTCAAATTTGCGGCGAATTTATCCGGGTTTCCCGACTTAGCGGTAATGTTGATAACTCCTCCAACCCTGCCACCAATATTCGAATTATACCCACCCTTCATAATTTCAACATCTTTAATAATTAAGGGATTAATTACTCCGATTTTATCATTTAAACTACTAATGCTAAAAAGAGGAATTCCATCAAATAAAATCAGGTTTTGTCCTTTATATGAACCCCAAATTATATAATTATCGGTTTGTTCGGCAGCAGCGAGAACTCCCGGCTGCAAACGCAAAAGATTGAAAATTGTATTGTCATTGTTACCCGGCAAAAATGAAGAAATCTTATGATTAAGCTTTATTAATCCTGATTTCTCACCGATATGAGAGTTATAAGTTTTCGCCTTCGAACTTACTACCACCTCTTCTAATCCCACTAATGAAGGAATCATTTTCAGGTTCTGGTTTGCACCTGAAAAGAGCAAGGTGTCAAGCATGTAATATCCAATATGCGAAGCTTTTAGTTGAGCAATACTGTCATTCGATTTAAATGAAAAGTTGCCATTAACATCCGAAATCAAACCACATGAGTTGATTTGAATGTTAGAAAAGGGTAAAGATTCCTTGTTGATTTTATCTGAAACATGGCCTGAAAACAGAAAAACTTTTGCTTTGGGCACATTTTTTTCTTCTGCTTTCGCAAAAATGATAAACACATTTTTATTAATCTCGAAGGCAAGATTACAACTTTTTATTAGTTGGGCAATTACCTGCTTTGGGGAATCATAAGAACCCGAATCTGACACAATGCAGGTTGAAAGTAATTTATCATTGAAAGAAAACTGAATATTGTAATTATCCCGTAACTCTAAGAAAACCTCATTTAGAGGCCGCTTATTCACGTTTATTGTAATGTTCTGTGCATGTAGATTTATAGATACGCAGAAAACAGTAATTATGAAGCAGGTTATTTTAAAAATATTTGTTCTAAGCACTATCTGTTTTGTAAAACTTTGTATTTATTTTTTTCAAGTTTTACAAAAGTAAAATTAAAACTTTTACAAATAAAATTCAATGAAGATTTAACTGATACATCTTTTGTAAAATAGCCGGTATAAATATAATCATCGGGGTTTTCCAAATCTGTAATAATGCTAACATTATATTGTCGTTCAAGCTCTTCAAATACTTCTGTTAATAATTCGGAAGTAAAAATGAACTTATTGTTTTTCCAGCTGAGGATATTCTCGGCTTTAATATTTTCAACTTTTCCAAGCTTGTTTTCATTATCTATAATTACAATTTCCCCGGGACTAATAATAAAATCAACATTTGTTTTTGTACTTGATACTTTTACTTTTCCTGTTTCGCAATATACCTTGTAATCATTATTTCGGGCATAAATATTGAAACCGGTTCCCAGAACTTCTGTAATACCATTTTCAGACAACACTTTAAATTTCTTACCTCTTTCAACTTCAAAAAATGCTTCTCCTTCAAATGTAACTTCTCTATCGAAATTCCACCAGTAGGGATGATATGAAATTGAAGATTCGGCATTCATTTCAACAACTGATCCATCAGGCAAAACCTGACTGATATGTTCACCTTTATTACAATGAAAGTTTTTAGTATAAAATTTGAGAAACAAAGATGTTCCAATCAGTAGAATTACAATTGCTGCTGCCGAAACTTTGAACCAAATCATAGAAATAACTTTTGTTTTTGATTTAATATGAGGCCGATCTGATAATTTATCAGAAATAATTCCCCATATTTCATCTTTGCTTTTAGCAAAAGGAATTTCTACCTTTGTTAAAAAGTCATCATGCTCAGAATTACGTTGATTATAGCTTATGTGTTTATCAAGGTTTTCCATTTACATTTTTATCATACTTCTTAGCTTCGACAAAGCTGAACTCATTCTTTTTTCAACTGCCTTTACACCTATCTGTAAACGTTCAGATATCTCTTTATAAGTTAATCCCTCCATACGGTTCATTAAAAATACAACTCTTTGTTTTTCGGGTAACTTTGCTAATGCTATCTCATAACTTTGTAATAACTCATCATATTCCAGAGGATTATCAATATTTTCTTTTTTGAAATTAAATTTGATCTCCTTTAAATAGTCGTTAGCAATTTTTTCTCGTCTTAAATGGCTTAAAAACATATCTCCAGAAATTTTATAAAGCAAGCTTTTTATTTTTTTTGGTTCGTAATTAAATTGTTTTTCCCAGACCCTGATGAATGTTTCCTGGGCAATGTCGGTTGATAATTCTGTATTCCCCGACCTATAGAACAAATAGCTTCTAATTCCTTCAAAGAACTGATCATAAATACACCTGAACTCTTTCTTTGTCAATCTTTTTGTAACCTTTTAATGATTTTGTGTAGATTTTCACTTGTTTTCAAACGAAAATCTACACATTCTTTCAATGAAGTTTTCCTGGTTTTGTTGTGATTAAGGTTTACCACCTTTATCTCCCCATTTTTTCATACTAAATTCAAAGGTTCCTTCTTCAGTAGTTTTGGTTGCCCACTCGTCGCATTCTCCATCACCGAAATCAATTGTTGCTACCCATGTATTTTCTTTGTAAAATTCAATTATTCCGGAAACGATGTAATCACATCCTTCGATTTTTACCAATGGTTCGACAACAACTTTTTTAAATTCCCATTTTTTTCCGCCTTTTCCGTCTAATTTGAACTCATGAGTCTCACCATCAATGGTTTTTGTGGCAATATTATCGCATTCACCGTTACCAAAATCTATAATTGCAACAACATCGCCATTCAAACGAAATTCAATAGTACCTTCGACAATATATTTACAATCATCTAATTTTACCAGGGGTTTGGTAATAACTTTTTCAAGTTCTCCATCACCTTTTATGGCTAAATCAGAATTTTGATTTTCGATCGCATATTCTAATGAACTGATTTCATCATAATAATCATTTTTATCAGATGAGGCATTTTCTTTATTACATGACGTAAATACTATCATTAAAACAAATACGAACAAGCTGAGAATTTTAATTGTGTTTTTCATTTTCCAGATTTTAATTATTAATTCAATATTTATAACACTATACCGCTTGAAATTTTAATTACCCTACTTTTTTTAAAAGAAAATTTTTCATTTTATTAGCATTTTATTTATTTTTATTGATAGAAATTTTAATATGAATCGGTAAATGGTCTGAAATGTGTTTGTTATCATCTAATCTATCATCAATATGTGCGACTGAAAGTATTTTTAATCCGGATGTAAAGAAATAATCAATTCTTTTATCAATTATTGCTTCTTTATCAAATCCATTAAATGTTCCAATTGGGCCATACAATGGTTTTGAAGAAATTTCTATTACATCATTTAATTCAGTTTTTAGTTTTTGAATAGGGCCGCTACTTGGTGTTGAATTTAAATCACCCATTAATATAACAGGCAGATGTGTCTTATTTATTTCATCAATTTTGTTTAGAATTAACTCTGAGGATTTTTCTCGTGCTAAAATTCCTTTATGGTCAAAATGTGTATTAAAAATCCAAATTTTTTCTCGTGTAACATTATCTTCAAATAGGCCATAAGTACATATTCTTTCTAAGACGGCATCCCATCCGACTGAAACAGTGTCAGGTGTTTCAGAAAGCCAAAAAGTTGAATCTTTCAATACTGAGAATTTTATAGTATCGAAGAAAATAGCACTAAATTCTCCCTTTTGAACTCCATCCTCCCTTCCTACACCTATATAATTATAATTACTAAGGCAACTATCAATAAAGTGAACTTGATTTGATAATCCTTCTTGTATTCCAAAAATTTCCGAATTATAATAATCTAAGAGCTGAACTAATTTTCCTTTCCGGTTTTCCCAACTGTTTTCAATATCCCATTTGTTGTCGTACCTAATATTGTACGACATTATATCAAATGTTTGACCAAAAAAGGTAACCGATTGCACAAAGGCTATAGAAATAAAAATTATATTTTTTGTTAAGTATTTCATATTTTGCTCTTTATTTCTGCTAACCGACTATAAATATTAAAACACATTAAAAAGACTATTAATTATTACTTAACAATAACACTTTGCAGAATCTCATCCATTTCTTGTCTTTTCTGATCATATTTTCCTAAGGGACACCAAATCTGAATAATATATTGTGCAATGTGATCCTTATTTGCAGCGTATTTTTCATCAGTAATGGGGATTGATACCAACAGTACCTTCACCTTCTCATTATTGACAGTACCTTCGCAATCAATCAACCATGCTTCTCGATCATTGATAGCCATTTCTTTTGGTTCGTTTTCCCAGTTGAATCCCTTCATATCTGCCATTTTATTCAAATAGTTTTTTGCAGAGTTCATTGTTTCGGTAAACCACAGCATTACATGAATACATTTTTCAGGATCAATCATTTCATAGATCAAGTCGTCTTCACTGTGTTTCACGTTTTTCCAGTTTTCACCAGCTTCAAACTGAAAATTCTTTTTAGGATGTTTATAGACTGCTTTTTTTTGAGCAACTGCATTTAATGGAACTATAAGCCCCAATATAGCAATGATTACGATAATTTTTGTGACTCTCATTTTTAAAAGATATTATTTCATAATGTCTAATTTTTTATATTATTATTCATTACATATTTTTATTTGATCCTTGTTTTTCTACGCATCAAATTTAATTCTTATTTCGATAATTTTTAGTAAATACTAATGATAATAAATAGAATAATAATATTACACCCATAATTGTTGCAGGAATTGCAGCTTTATCGTTAAAAAAATCCATTGCTAAAACAATAGCAAAACCCGAACTTTTTACTGTTAACAATAACTTATGGCTTATTATATCTTCATTAGAAAATTTGTTACGCATTATTTTACCATACAATTTTGTCAAAACAAACATAATGAAAACAAAAACAATCACTATGCTAAGAATTTGATAAAAATTATTATAAAATACATCGCTATTCATTCCAATTGAAATATATATTATAAGAGCAAAACCTATATCAATAATATACCCTCTTAAAGTATGAACAATTTTTACAGCTTTTTTAATAATTAAAAACCTGGAGATAATAAAGGGTATTAAAATCAAATAAACGATAATTTCCAATATGTGTGATGGGCTCATATCGGCTGTAGTTACAAGTCCTAAAATTAAAGGAGTAAAAATTATTGAAGCAATAAATGCCCCTAATGTTCCTATTACCGATAAATTCAGATTACCATCCAACTTTGCAGTAAATGGTATTATTGCTGCACCGGGAGGCGTTGCAATTATCACTATAAAGCCATAAAACAGATCAGTATCATTAATAAAAAACAGTGAAGCAATTCCAATAAAGAAGCCGAATAATATATGATTTAAAAATATCCCTGTAAGTACTGCTTTAATTGATTGCTTTATAGGGAATATAGCTTTAGTTGAAAATGCCGTGAATGACATGGTCATAAGGATTCCTAATATTATTAAAACATGGTCTTTTAATAACAAAGAATATTCAGGTTTAATGAATCCAAGCAACAATGCAAAAATTAACAGGAAATTTCTATCTGAAAATATTTTTTTTACCACAGCTTGTCTTATTTTAAAATATTTTTCGAAAGATATGACAATATGGTGAATTGCCATTGTTTTGATAATAATTCTGATGATATTTTTCTGCGTCCCAAAACTTTGTTGCTTTTGAAATACCGGTTGCAACTTCGTATCCTCTGTTTATTAATTTATTACAATAATCAATAGCAATTTCTTTTTGAGGTTCGGTAGTATAAAATATTTCCGACCTGTATTGGGTGCCGATATCCGGCCCTTGCCGGTTGTGTTCAGAAAAATTATGCGTTTCGAAAAACAATTCAACCAATTCGGAATAGGAAATTTGTTTAGAGTCAAATTTTACCATAACAGCTTCGGCATGGCTTGTAATTCCCGAACAAACTTGTTCGTATGTTGGGTTTTCAAGTTTGCCTCCAATATAGCCTGCTTTTGTATAGACCACGCCTTTTGCTTTTTGAAAATAAAATTGTGTTCCCCAGAAACAACCTGATGCAAAATATGCAGTGTCAAGAATATCAAGTTTTGATTGTGAAATAAAATCAATCGATACGGAGTTTACACAATGTCTTATATTGTTTTTTGTATATCCTTCATTCAAAAAGATGTGCCCTAAATGCCCATCGCAGAAATTACATAATATTTCCGTTCTGTGTCCATTAATATCCGTTTTTTTCTTAACAGAACCATTTATTTCATCATCAAAACCCGGCCAACCACAATTCGATTTAAATTTATGATTAGAAAGAAACAAAGGAGCCTGGCATTGTTTGCAAATGTAAAGCCCTTTTTCAGAGAAATCATCGTATTTACCTGTAAAAGGAATTTCAGTTCCTTTGTCGATAATTATTCGTTTTTCGTTTTCTGATAGTTTTTTTAATTGTTTAGCATATTTAATCTTAAAATCCATACAGCTCTCTATAATTTAACCAATTGCGCATTTTCGAATACTTCAAAAAAAAGGGGAACCGAAACCGGTTCCCCTTTTATTATATTAAATAATTACAATTATTTAATTGTAACCTTTTCAGTAATTATTCCATCATTTGCTTCAATTTGAATGAAATAAATTCCTGATTGATAATTTGTAGTATTTATATTTAGAATAGTATTGTTTGATTCGCTGTCGAACATTAACTGACCAACAGAATTCAATACTCTTACACGGTTTATAGTATTGTTTGATACAATATTCAGAACATCTGTTGCCGGATTTGGATAGATACTTACTTCTGTTAAAACTGTTTTCTCTGTTCCAATATCTCCTTTAGTTACATTTACAACACTATACTCGCCATCAATTGCAGGGAATTGTGTTTTAGTGTAAGCTTGCAGATATTCATTATCAAATACGTAAGTAGCTGATACTATTGTTTGACTTTGTGAATCCCAAACTTTCAGAGTAATTTCATTTCCACTTTCATAACCTTGTCCGCTTG
Source organism: uncultured Bacteroidales bacterium (assembly GCA_964462015.1). GTDB lineage: Bacteria > Bacteroidota > Bacteroidia > Bacteroidales > JAEINX01 > JAEINX01. The sequence goes on from CAYWXI010000003.1 coordinate 90,430, forward strand.
AAATTGTACTAAATACCGGAATACTGTTATCAAGTGCATTTTCTGAAGAAATAGCGCTTACACCAACCAATTTGTCAGCGTCATAAACTGCAACTTCATCTCCAATGTTCAAACCTGAAACATACATGGTGTAAACAGGCTCAGCTGCATTTCCACCTTTGAAAGCAAAGTTATTCACTGCTTCTGGTATTAATGAGGATAAAGTAGATTTAACAGGGATGTTATACACCAATTCATCATCAGCAAACATTTTGATCAGGTAACCTTCACCTGGCAAAGCATCACCAATACCATTTACCCAAACAGGGCCTATTTTTCTAAGCATCTCACCGTTTGAATTTCTAATATAATCCAGGTCATCACTTAAAATTCCTTCGAATGCATATAAGGCATCTATAGCTTGTTCGGGAAGGTAGCTAACAAATTGGAAACCTGCTTGAAGATCAATAACAGTTAGTGGATTTAATTCAACTCCCTCGAATTCAATAGATTCGTTGCCTAACATTTTGAAAAGATAACCTTCGGTTGATAACCAATCGCCAATTCCGTTAATCCAGTTAGGGCCAATTTTTCTTAATACTTCACCATTCGAATTTCTTACGTAATCAAGATTTTCATTTAAAATATCTTCTAAAACTACAAGCATATCAGGATTTTCAACTTCAATTCTTGAAGAAACAAACTGGTAACCTTCATTTAATTCAACAACCTGGATTGTTCCACCTGATGACATCAATCCGAAGAATTCAAGATATTTTGCCATCAGTTCTTCTTTAGTTGCATCGCTGTCATCTAAGCCACCAAATTCAAATGATGCTCCAACAGTTGCATAATCACCGGCATCATAAGCAACACCACAACCATAATTAGGTGATTGATTTTCGAAGATCAATACTGCTGATCCTGTTGGAGAAATATGATCAATCCAACTGTTTTGACCTGAATAATTGAATAGCATTCCTTCTGTGAATGAACCATTTAAACCCAGAATAGTTCCGAGATCGCCTGAACCATCAGCTTCACCATTAATATTAAACATAGAATGAACTGCAGTTTGATTATCATAGTACCATGTATCACCGCCTTCCATATAAAGTTTTCCTCCGCTGTTCAGGAAATCAGCGAGGTCTTGTCCTTCGCCATCAGTCAGAACATGATTATCGGAATAAATACCGAGACAAACAAAAGCTGAAGAATATAAAGTCAGATCAGCAGGGATAGATGTAGTGTACTCACAAGCAACATTTAGATTATCTATACAATCCTGAATTACTGTACCTGACGTAGGCGTATCATCAAGATCAATAATGATAACTGGAATTTGTCCGATTACAACGCTAAAGTCGCCGGATGCTGTAATATCGTAGTCAGCCTCAATATCGACATCAAAGCTTGCCATATGGCCTGTAGGAGTTCCTGCATCAGCAGTAATACTAAATACTTGTTCTCCTATATTTTCGGGCGCAATATTTCCGTATGATTGAGGATCGGTATTAATTGTAACGTAAGGATCGGATGAAAGGAGGTCTCCAATTACATTATAAGCATCTGATGAACCGACATTTTGTACAAAAATTGTAATATCAACAGTTTCACCAGGATCAACGGTTCCATTACCTGCTATCTCGTAAGAGAGAAATTCCAAAATAGGTGCATGAGCTTTAATAACAAATGTTCCTGTCCATATTTCTGTTCCATCTGTAGCTTCAAAATCAAACATAATATTATGATCATCTGGCACATCATATCCAACACTAATTTCAAAACCATCAGCAATTGAAACGATTTCATCAGGATCAATGTCACCGTAATTTTCCGAATCATCGTTTATAGTTGTATATGCATCAGTTGTCGCAATTGTAACATCAACATTATTTGCAGTTTCAATACCAACATTTTCAATTGCAATTGTTAATTTTACTGTTTCGCCATAATCAAGCATTCCGTTATTATTTCCAGCTGCGTCATTGATTTCGTAAGATTCCATAAGAATATAAGGCCCATCAGGAGCTGTTACCACGACAGTACCAATATGAGGTTGTCTGTTTTGTTTTGTAACAACGATGTCAATTACACCGGGAACCGATATAGGATCTAAAGAAACAATTGCAATACCTGTATCATCGGCAATGCCTCCACCATAGAGAACACCATCTCTTGATATTCCGACATAAGCATAAGGTTCAGTAGTGACTGTGAAAGTTTCACTGTTTAGCATCATTGCTCCCGGATAGCTAATTGTTAATTCAGGAGGCTCCGAGTAATATATCATTAATGAAGGATCACCCATTAAACAATAAATTTCCCAATAATAATCACTGCTACCTGGAGAACCTTCAGAAACAGCAAGGTTTCCAATAAATATCATTTGGTCCTGAGTAATATACCAATCTTCAATAGGTTCGCCATGATCATGGAAAGTTCCATCATAAGCTCCCAGAGTTGTTTCTTCATAAGAAGGTGGAGGATTTGTAATAGGCCCGACACCAACTCCCCAATAGTAATCAGGATCCCACATTGTACTGTTTGAGCCTCCAATATATCCAAGTGCTCCTTTGTTTTCTGCACGGAGAAGTTCTTCACCAAAACATGTAACATCATAAGCATTTGAAGTACAACAATTACCCACAAGTAATCCATATTTATCCTGATTTTGTAAACTTGGTACATGGGTTATTGTAAATGATGGATCTGCCCAACCTGCAGAACTACAATGAGCTGTATAATTACCAAAAGCTACACCATTGCTAACATCTTGTCTGATTTGAGCAGCTTGTCCTCCCGATTGAGGATAAAGGTAAACATGCGGTGTAATACCATGTGCGGCATTAAAATAGTTTTCTGTTCCATAGAGAATTTGTCCGTTACCCCAGACTTGAGCAAAGCTACCATCCATACCTGAAACCAAAAGAACTTCATTAAGATAAGAAGGATCAGGCATTGAATATTGCTCGTATTGAAGTGTTTTGTCAATTTGAGGTTGAAGCTGGCCTGCATTGTTTGCCGAAAAACGGCCATAATACAATTCAGGTAGCATATCTCCGGTATATTCACAATAATATAAATCGGTTACGTGGCCACCAGTTGTTCCGTTAAAAGCAGGAATTTGTTGAACATCACCTACAAATAATACAAATGCTGGTGGTGGATCATCAGGTGTACCGGCTTCATATAATCCTTCTAAGTAGTTTTTAATTGAGGTTGTTGTTGTACCAACATTTGGATCGTTTGTATAAGCTTCAATTACTTCAAATCCTTTTTTTGTTTTCCACTCAATGTAAGGCTGAAGTTGTGTTTCAAACATCGGATCGGAAACGATAACATATTTTACGGGAGAATCGGTGATCAATTCTTTGCCATCAAGGATTTTATAATTTAAAATTTGATGTTTCATACCATTGAAGAAAATATTTGAAGTGGTTTTCTTCATATTAATAGTAGATGTTACATCAGCTCCTTCAAATAAAACTTCAATACTAATATCTTCATAAATTCTTACCGTATTTGTAACCGGATTATATTGAATTGGAGCAATGTTTAATCGAGCAATTCTGATACCTCTCATAATTCCCAAAACATCAACACTGGCAAGAGTTGTTGGTGCGAATGAATTTCTTTGATAAGCTCTTTGGTTAATTACTATTTCAGTTTCGCCTTCTTCACCTTTGGTTACCTGTGGTTGAGTTGGAAAAACAATATTTGTAATTCCTAATTCTTCTAAAGTGTATTCATTAACTTTAAAATCAATCACATTAACCGTTGCAGTCGAATTCATTGGAATTTCTATCAATCTTCTGTTAACAGGTAATTTAGGAAATCCAATTTTCTGTGTATAAGAATATCCTTCGATATTAAATTCAGTGAAATCACCTTTATCGGTTTTTACCTCAAAGAAATTGATATCAGAAATTGAATTTTCAACTTGCAATTTCAGATAGGTGTTCTCAACCACTTCAATTGCCGTTTTTCCATCATTAAGCTTTATGTTTTCAGCATAAAGACTAAATGAAGTTAGAAAAAAACAAACCGCTATTAATAAAGCTTGTAGTTTTCTGGATTTGTAATTAGTTTTCATCATTCTCATTTTTAAATTTAATTGATAATCATTATTATTGTTAATTTTAGTCAGATTCTACTATTCAAATAATATTATAAAATACCGGAACTCTTATAAATAATTTTAAGAGTTCCGGTATTTGGAATTTTTTATATTAAATTATCACCATTACTTTTGATTCTGTATATTTCTCAACAGAACCTTCAATTTCTAATTTGTATTGATAAATGCCAGGGGTGAAATCTGAGCAATCAATATTAATATTATATGTTCCTTTCGATTGAAGTTGATTTACAGGAACTGAAACTTGTTGTCCGAAAGAATTAAAAATAGTAAGTTTTACTTTACCTGCTTCACCTAAACCGTAAGAAATAGTTGTATTAGAATTTAATGGATTAGGATAGTTATCGCCGAGGAAAGTATTTGAAAGTATGCCTTCTTTGATTTTCAAATCAGAAAAATCAAATGTTCCATAGCTGTATTGTCCGTCTTCGGCTGGGAAATTAACACCTGTAAAGGCATTATCAGCAGATACTAATTCAAAATTAAAATCAGAAATTTCAGTATTCTTATCATTATCCCATACTTTAATTGTAAACGGATAATCAGGATTATAACCTTTACTGTCATTTAATGTTCCAAAAACAGTTAAAACGTTTTGATATTTATTATTATCTGATAATTTTTGATTAATTAAAGCTGAGCCAACGAGTGTTTTGCCATCAAAAATTCCAATTTCATCACCAATGTTAAGATAGTTTTCACCATCAGTAATTTCATTTAAGTAAATTGTCCATACTGCATCGGCTGCATTTCCGCCTTCAAAGGCATAATGAATTGGTTTAGATTTTTGAGTTAGGGTTAATTTTTTCCCTGAAGCAGGATAAACTAAAATATCAGAGGCAAACATCTTGATCAAATAACCTTCGCCCGGTTCAACGTTTCCTATTCCATTCACCCAGTTAGGGCCGATCTTTCTTAAAACTTCACCATTTGAATTTCTAACGAAATCAAGATTATCACCAATTATTTCAGCAAAAGCTTCCATGGCGTCCATTGCATTTAAGGGTAAATAGCTAACAAATTGATACCCTAGATCAAGGTTAATCGGCGTTTGTGCATTCAATTGTTCACCTTCGATAACTAAAGTTTCAGAACCGTTCATTTTAAATAAATATCCTTCGGTAACCAACCAATCACCGATTGCATTTACCCAGTTAGGGCCAATTTTTCTTAAAACTTCACCATTTGAATTCCTTACAAAATCAAGGTTATCAGTTAAAATATCTTGTAAAACAATCAACATATCATTTTCCATTGGATCAATACTTGAAGAAGCAAATTGATATCCTGTGGAAAGTTCAATTGTTTGGGATGCAGCTGCACCTTCCTGAACTATGAGAGTAATTGGAATTGTTATCATTGGTTCATCAGGGTCGTTGCTACTAAGATTTAAATCTGCTGTATAAGTATTTTCTAACATATCTGTTGCATCAAAATCAAGTGAAATTGTTTCTGATTCACCTGCTGCAATAGTACCTGAAGTTGGTGATACTGCAAGCCAGCTTACAACATCAATTGTATAATCTTCAACCTCGCCATAAGTAGTTGTGCCACAAGGCTCCGGTGTGCCAAAATATTGTAATCTGATCCTCATTCTTGTACTTCCACCAAGAGCATCATCTGGAGGAATAATATTTGCGGTATAAACATCCGGGCCACCGTTAGTACTTATTGCTTCATTATCATCAAATTCCTCATTTTGATTCCAGTCAACCCAGATCATACATTCATCACCATTCCATGAGTTACCGTTAGTAATAGTTATAGGATATGAATCTCCTGCATTCATTGTTGTGGATAGATTAGTGTAATCACCATATTCGGTACAAACGGATGCATTATTGATATCACCAACTTCAACATTGCTAATATATTCGTCACATCCACCACTTCCATCGCAATAATCTTTTCCACCTTTATTGTCTTTGCTGTTGATGCTGATAGCAATTTCATATTCAAGTTCAAGCTCGCCTTCATTGTTTATAATCAATGATTCTGAACCTGTTTGATCAGGTTGTAGAACCTTTGTAAATGAATTTTGAGAAACAGTGATATTTGGATTTCCCCATTGAACTGTTTGGGCAGGTCCTAATGATTCTCCTTCATCATGGAAAGCGGTTACTTTGAATTGGTAAATTCCATAGTCGGGAAGGTTGTTAGAAAATGATAAATCAGTAGTAGTACCAATTTGCTCGCCATCACGATAAACAATAAAATATTGGAAACCTGCAACAGGATCAAATTGCCATGTAAGATCAACTGCACCTGTTGCTTCATCAAGATCAGCAACTAATTCGGTTGGTCGTGGTAAGTTGTTAGTTTGATAAGGCGATACGTATGTCATTGCATGACCTAAACGATTGTCAGTCCAGCAAGGATAAACCATTCCTCCATGAGCAGAAATTCCAAGATAATCACCAAAATAACCACCAGCCAAACCAGGTATAGGAGAAGGAGTGAAAGAAACATCACTAACTTTGAAATCTTCCCAGGTTTCGCCACCATCAAATGAATTTGCTGCAAAAACTTCACATTGATTTGAGGAAACATTTCTGTCATCATAGAAAACAACACTTAAAGCTCCGGTTTCAGAATCGCAGGTTATCCATGGGAAATAATGTTCTTTTCCTAATCCTGATGGATCCTGATTGATTTTCACAGGTGTTGACCATGTATCTCCACCATTTTCAGAACGAATAATGTAACAGTCAATATCGTTTCCGGTATTTATTCCCGGAACTCCAACATTTGCCCAAACAACATAAACATTGCCTCTATTGGGGCCATTACTAATGTCAACAGCACAAACCGGAAAAGAATTCACTCTCTGGTTTTTTGATGTTTCAGTAGTTCTAATACCTCTGATATTATCGATTATTTTTGTTGGTGATGCAAAACTGACTCCACCATTTGTTGATTTTGCCATACCAATTGCTTTTTCATCCTGAGGCCACCCATTATAAATTGCCCAAACAACATAAACTTCACCATCCGGGCCGGTTTGAATATTAACACCCTGGCAATGACCGGTTGCAATACCCTGACTTACATTTACTGTACTTGACCAGCTTTCGCCATTATCAGTTGAACGTGCAAGTTCAATATCCTCATTATTAGGTCCGCCAAAGGGTGTCCAAGCATCATAAAGATTTCCATTATAAAGGCTTGTAGGTGAGTTATCGATCCATAAATGATTTTTGTCCAAGGTATTTCCACCACCATTTTTCACAGTAACAGCAGTCCAGCTTTGTCCGTTATCATCAGAATAAGAAACGCCTTGTCCTAAACCACTATTAATGTAACCAACAAAATATCTGCCATTTAAACCAATTGCAGTTGCAGGGTCACCTGAGTTAGGGCCACCTGCTCCTTGTACTTCTCCACCCCAATTCAAACCTGCATCAAATGTAAAAAAGTCATTAGCACCATAAAGTGATCCAACTGGATTCTGTGTTGAATTATTTGAATTTAACGCATTATCACTATCATTTGGATTAACGAAAATTGAATTTTCACTTTGAGTTGAATTTACTGAAGTTACAGGAACATCATCCGAATCATCAGTTACAACACTTTTTGCATTAATTTCACTACCTGTAAAAGTGGCATTTTCAACTTTAACAACGGGATTTAAAGTAGCAAGGCCTTCTTTTGCCTTTCTTTTCCAGTAGCCGTTATTATCAACCCTGGTATTTACTTTCTCGGATTGATCCTTATCTTTCTTTCTGTTTTTCGCTTCGTTTTGTCCCAGCATAAAAGCCGGAATGACCATTATTATTGCTAATAATGTCAAGATTCTTCTTTGCTTTTGTAAATTTCTCATGTTTAATTATTTTTAGTTAATTTATAATATTCAAATTATTAAATTGGATTATTATGTAAGACAACACTGATTGTTTAAAGGTTGCCTCAAAATATTCGTATTTTATTATTGAAAAAAATCATTAATATTATCATACAAAAAGCCACGTCGTTTTTGACGTAGCTTTCTTATACTATTATGTATCTGTATTTTACAGCAAGCCGTTTTTATGTTTTTCGCCTAATACTTTTAGCATATCCCTAGTCATTGCATCAAGATCGTATGCAGGTTTCCATCCCCATTCTTCACGGGCTGCACTATCATCAACCGAATTTGGCCATGAATCTGCAATAGCCTGACGAGAATCAGGTTCATATGAAATCTCGAATTCAGGAATATATTTTTTAATTGATGCTGCTAATTCACCGGCTGTGAAACTCATTGCTCCAACATTAAAATCAGAATGATGTTTTAGTTTTGAAAAATCAGCCTGCATCAAATCAATAGTTGCTTTTATACAATCCGGCATATACATCATTGGTAAACGGGTATCCTCCTTTACAAAACAAGTATATTTTTTGTTTTTTATTGCTTCATAATAAATTGCAACGGCGTAATCGGTTGTGCCACCACCGGGAAGAGTTTCATTGCTGATTATTCCCGGGTATCTTAAACCACGAACATCAAGTCCATATTTTCTCACATAATAATCACCTAATAATTCACCGGCAACTTTTGTAACACCATACATTGTTGTAGGTCGAAGGATAGTTTCCTGCGGAGTATTATCAATTGGAGTTTCGGGGCCAAAAACGGCTATTGAACTTGGAACTAAAACCTGTTCCATCTTAAGATCACGTGCAACCTCCAAAACATTAATCAAACCGTTCATATTAACGTCCCATGCCAGCATCGGTTTATCCTCACCAACAACTGATAATATAGCAGCCATATTTACAATTGTATCAATATTGTATTTTTTACAATAAAATTCAAGGTCATCCTTGTTTGTAGCACTAAAGAATTCAAACGGGCCTGAGTTTAAAAGTTTCTCAGATGGTTTAGTTTTTCTACCATTGGCAATTACGTTTTCATTGCCATAAATTTTTCTGAGATCAAGTGTTAATTCCGAACCAATTTGACCAACAGATCCGATTACTAATATTTTTTTCATTGTATTTCTCTATTATTATTTTTTTTATGTATAAATATTATTAAAATCGAAAACAAAAGTAATAATTTTCTAATTTGCGGCTAATTTATTTAAAATTTTGAATAAAGCTTATTTTTTTGAATAAGTTACACTGAAAAAAAATTATATATTTGCAATCATAAATTATTATTATTATCATCAATCATAAAAAATACTAAATATGTACGGGAAAATCAAAAATCATCTTCAAAAAGAAATAGCCGACATCAGATCAGCCGGCTTGTATAAAGAAGAAAGAATTATTGTATCTCCTCAGAAAGCTGATATTAAAATCAGTACAGGGGAAGATGTGTTGAACTTTTGTGCAAACAATTATCTCGGATTATCAAACCATCCGCGATTAGTTGAAGCAGCAAAAGAAGGCCTTGAAACTCATGGTTATGGAATGTCATCAGTACGATTCATTTGCGGTACTCAAGATCTTCATAAAACTCTTGAAAAAAAGATTGCCGAATTTTTCGGAACTGAAGATACAATTTTATATGCTGCTTGTTTCGATGCCAATGGTGGTGTTTTTGAACCTTTATTAACTGCTGATGATGCAATTATCTCCGACTCATTAAACCATGCTTCTATTATCGATGGTGTTCGTCTTTGTAAAGCTCAACGCTATCGTTATAAAAATGCTGACATGGAAGACCTTGAGGAAAAATTGAAAGAAGCACAAAGCCAGCGTTTCAGAATTATTGTTACCGACGGTGTTTTCTCAATGGACGGTAACGTAGCTCCAATGGATAAAATCAACGAATTAGCAAAAAAATATGATGCTTTGGTTATGGTTGACGAATGTCATTCGGCAGGTGTTGTAGGAAAAACCGGCCGTGGTGTTACTGAATTATTCGACATCAGAGGAGAAGTTGATATTATTACCGGAACATTAGGTAAAGCGTTTGGTGGTGCAATCGGTGGTTTTACAACCGGGAAAAAAGAAATTATCGAAATACTTCGTCAACGCTCACGTCCATATTTATTCTCAAATTCAATTCCTCCTATGGTTGCCAATGCTGGTATTGCTATGTTTGATATGATGGCTCAGACTACCGAATTGCAGGATAAATTGCACTCGAACACCGAATATTTTGTTGAAAGAATGAAATCCGCCGGATTTGATATTAAACCTACAAAATCCGCAATATGTGCTGTTATGCTTTATGATGCAAAACTATCTCAGATAATGGCTTCCAAACTACTGGCCGAAGGAATTTATGTTATCGGTTTTTATTATCCGGTAGTTCCTAAGGACCAGGCAAGAATAAGGGTTCAGCTTTCAGCAGGCCACGAAACCGAACATCTCGATAAATGTATAAAAGCTTTTACTAAAGTTGGAAAAGAATTGGGTGTGATTGAATAATAAAAAATCAACATTTTAAAAGCCTGATAGTTTCCAATAACTGTCAGGCTTTTTCATTTATAATGAAAACATAATAATAAATTATATTATTAAATATTTATTTGAAGGCTGCCGATTAGTAGCCATTTATTAATTTTGTAAAATGGAAAATAAATTATACCTACAAAATACTTTAAGCCGGAAAAAAGAATTATTTGAGCCCATCAATACACCTTTTGTTGGAATGTACGTTTGCGGGCCAACTGTTTATGGTGATGCTCACCTTGGACATGCTCGTCCGGCAATAACTTTCGATTTGATTTTTCGTTACTTGACTCATCTTGGATATAAAGTCCGCTATGTTCGTAATATTACTGATGTAGGACATCTTGAAGCCGATGCAGACGAAGGAGAAGATAAAATTGCAAAAAAAGCAAGACTCGAAAATCTTGAGCCTATGGAAGTTGTTCAATATTTTACCGATCGGTATCATAAAAATATGGATCAGCTAAATGTTAAGAATCCAAGTATCGAACCACGGGCTTCCGGCCATATCATTGAGCAAATTGAAATGATTAAAAAAATTATGGAAGCAGGTTTGGCTTATGAATCAAACGGATCTGTTTATTTTGATGTGAAAGGGTATAACGAAAATAATAATTACGGGATTCTGTCAGGTCGCAAAATCGAGGACATGATAACAAATACGCGTGAACTCGAAGGACAAAGCGAAAAGAAAAATCCTTACGATTTTGCACTTTGGAAAAAAGCACAACCCGAACACATCATGCGATGGCCCTCACCCTGGAGCGATGGCTTCCCGGGCTGGCACATGGAATGCTCGGCAATGAGTACAAGATATCTTGGTGAGCATTTCGATATTCATGGTGGCGGATTGGATCTGCTTTTTCCGCATCATGAATCGGAAATTGCCCAATCGGTGGTGGCGAATAAAACTCAACCTGTAAAATATTGGATGCATAACAATATGATCACTCTCAATGGTCAAAAAATGGGAAAATCACTTGGGAATGCTGTTTCACTTGATGAGTTTTTTACCGGTGAAAATGATTTATTAGAACAAGCTTATACCCCAACTACGATTAGATTTTTTATTCTACAAGCTCATTATCGCAGTACTGTTGATTTCTCGAATGAAGCTTTGCAAAGTGCCGAAAAAGGATTAAAAAAATTATTTACTGCTATGAAAAGTCTTGAAAAATTAATTCCTTCCGAAAAATCAACAAGTAACATTAAAGCTTTACGCGAGAAATGTTATGATGCAATGAACGACGATTTTAACAGCCCGATTCTAATAGCAAATCTTTTTGAAGGCGTGAGAATTATTAATTCGGTTAAAGATAAAAAAGAAACAATTTCAGCAGAAGACCTAAATATTCTAAAAAAATTATTTAATGATTTTATTTTTGATATTTTGGGATTAAAAGACGAAGAAACATCAGGACAGCAAAATGAATTGATTGACGGTTTATTGGAAACTATTTTATCAATCAGGCACGAAGCGAAAGCAAACAAAGATTATTCAACAGCAGATATGATCAGAAATGAGCTTGGTAAATTAAATATTCAAATTAAGGATACTAAAGAGGGAGCTTCGTGGGAAATTGGTGATTGATGATTGTTATATTGTTAAAATGAGGTCATCTTTATCTTTTAAAAAACAGAAATAGGTTGATGGAGAATGTACAGGCATAACTTGCTTCTGCAGCTTCATTGAATTTTTTCATGTAAAAGTTCAAAGATGGATATATACCGATTCTATATTTGCTACCTAAGTCCACATCTGCTCCAAATCCAATAACCAAAGGAATACCTGACCGCCAATCATTATCTGCAATTAATCTTCGGCTTTTTAGTGATTCTCCATTGCTAAACACTGATTCTTCGTAACGCCATACAGATATCTCAAATGATAACCCGGTATTTAACCGCAAATAGAAATTCTTTTTATTATATATTTTCCAATCCATAAATACCGGTAATCCTATTATTTGGTACTCTGGTTTTATTGCGGTCAAATAGTTTTTGTAATTGGGGTCAAGGTCTTCTACATGAATATTTAGAGTAAAACTCATGTATTGATAATATAAGCCAAGCTTAAAGCATACAATATTAGTATCGGTCAATCGACCGGATATTACCCCAATTCTATAATTTGCATTAATTTTCTCGTTTGATGGGATATTGTCGTGTTTTTCAAAATAAGCCGAAGAAAAGCAATAGCTCGTCATAATACCAAAAGATCGCTTCTGCTTTTGTGCATATACTGATACAGAGAGACATGTCATACATGTCGCAAATGCAAGTATCTTATATCTACTTATATATTTTAATAAGATCAGTTTCATAACCAGATACCGGATATAAATTGTAATAAACAACCGTTTTATTATAGTAAACTTTAATATACTCAGCGATTTCATAATCGCAAGGGTCGGAGTATGTGCCTTTAACTATAACCTTTAAAGTGTCTGTGTCAGCATCGTTGAAGTGAAAAAAATAATATTTTATTAATTCCTGGCTCATGGCATCATTAGTATCACCATAATTTGGGAATATTAAGATATCATCTTTACTACATTCATTACCCAACTCATCCACCACTTTAAAATTAGAATATAAATAGCCGGAATTGTTATTAGTAAAAAAGTTTTGCTCAGTATCCCGGTCAAGAATTATAAAATTAATACTTAACCAGCTAAAAAATGATTCGCCATCACAGGGTTCCGAACATGAATACAATAATAATGATGATATCAGAGAAAAGGAGATGATAAATTTAAGAAAATTAAAAAAAGGTTTTTGATTCATCTTCACCGATTTTTTACCAAAGATAGAAAATTATTTAGTAGATATAAACTATCGGTAAGAATTATTTTCGAAGAAAGTTAATTTTTTTCTCCTTGAATTATAAAACTGCCCTAAAACATCCCAACTTCCGAAAGGATAGAATCATTTCGGTAGTTTATTCAAGTTTAGCATCTTGATTCAATTGATCAGGCTGATTATCTGATATAAATATTCCCATATCCAAAACTCTAATCCAATCAAAATAATCAGCGTCCTATCCCGCCTTAATCAAAAAATAATTCTTCTTACCTTTTTGAGCAAGTATATATTTTTTGTTTAAAAGGTCTCTTTCCGTGACGATATAATCATCCTTAACTTTTACTTTATTTATCGAAACTCCATTATCTTTTAACATTCGTCTGGCTTCGCCTTTTGAAGCAAAAATATTTGTTTTTTCGGCAAGCAATTCAATAATTCCTGTTTCGTTTTTTATTTCATCAATTGAAATTTCAGCTTGTGGAACACCTTCAAAAACCGACAAAAGCATATCTTCCGATAAATTCCTTAATGTCTCGGTAGTTCCTTTTCCGAATAAAATTGTTGAAGCATCAACAGCTGCATTAAAATCTTCTTCGGAATGCACCCTGATCGTAATGTCTTTTGCAAGAGCTTTTTGAATTATTCTTAAATGAGGAGCTTCATTATGTTGTTTTTCCAGTTCCTCAATTTCTTCCCTTGGAATGAGTGTAAATATTTTAATATATCGTGCCGCATCCTCATCTGAACAATTAAGCCAAAACTGTAAAAATTTATATGGAGATGATTTTTTCGGATCAAGCCAAATATTTCCGGATTCTGTTTTCCCGAATTTTTTCCCGTCGGATTTTGTAATTAAAGGACATGTGAGTGCATAAGCTTCACCTCCTGTCATTCGTCTGATCAATTCAGTTCCGGTAGTAATATTTCCCCACTGATCGCTACCACCCATTTGAAGCTTACAATTATAATTTTTATTTAAAAAAAGAAAATCGTAACCCTGAACTAATTGATAAGAAAACTCGGTAAATGAAAGGCCGGTTTCGAGGCGTTTTTTAACTGAATCTTTGGCCATCATATAATTTACTGTCAAATGTTTTCCTACTTCACGTAAAAACCCCAGAAAACTAAATTCTTTCATCCAGTCGTAATTATTTACAAGCATAGCTGAATTTTTACCACAATCGAAATCAAGAAGTTTTTCCATTTGGGCTTTCATACCTTCCTGATTTTTTTTAAGAGTTTCCTCGTCAAGTAAACTCCTCTCCTCTGATTTCCCGGATGGATCACCCACCATTCCTGTTGCTCCTCCAAGCAAAGCAATGGGTTTGTGGCCTGCTACCTGAAAATGCTTAAGTATCATAACAGAAACTAAATGGCCAATATGTAATGAATCAGCTGTTGGGTCAAAACCAACATAAGCTGTAGTCATCTCTTTTTTAAGATGTTCCTCTGTTCCAGGCATGATATCATGAATCATACCCCGCCATCTCAATTCTTCAATAAAATTCATTTTTCAAAAATTTTTGCAAATATACTTACATTATCAAACAATTTTTTAAATAAATAAGCATTCGCAGTTTTTTAATAGGGTGTACGACAAATTTCCCTTTTAGTGTAATTTGGAGTTTTTGTGTTTTAGTGGCAAGTACTATTTCGCCACAAAAACACTAATACACAAAATACACATTAAAAAACCTAAAGATTATAATTTTATTGATTAAAATTTGGAAATTTGTCGTACACCCTTTTTAATAAGCTGCACAAAAAACTGAATAGTTAAATTCCTATTTTGTTAAATTGTTTATATAGAAGAATGTATAATTCTAATTATGAATGAAAATAATAAATCGAAAATAATAAATACTTTAGCTACTATTTTAAACAAAAAAAATGTAATATTGTCCTATGATTCTAATTACAGGAAGTACAGGTTTAGTCGGTTCATATCTTTTATTTGATCTTGTAAATTCAGGAAAATCAGTAAGGGCTTTGGTTAGAAATAAAGGTAATATGGAAAATTTAAAGAGAGTTTTTTCATATTATTCAGAGGATGTTGATAAACTAATTAATAAAATAGAATTTTTTGAAGGTGATTTATTAGATATTTATTCGCTCGAAGAAGCAATGAATGATGTTAATCAGGTTTATAATTGTGCCGGATTTGTTTCTTTTTATAATAACGATAAAGATAAACTTACACAGGTAAATGTTGAAGGTACTGCAAATTTAGTAAACGCTGCTCTTGAAACTAACGTGAAAAAAATAGGCCATGTTAGTTCGATTGCCGCTTTAGGCCGGGCAGAAAACAATGGAACTGTTGATGAAAACACCAAATGGCAAACATCAAAGTATAATTCAAATTATGCAATTAGTAAATATGGAGGCGAAATGGAAATTTGGCGGGGAGTTAACGAAGGCCTTGAGGCCATTATTATTAACCCTTCCATAATTCTGGGTGCAGGACATTGGGATAGTGCCAGTTCAAAACTGTTTAAAACTGTATGGAAAAAATTGCTTTTTTATTCATCAGGAATAAATGGATTTGTTGATGTTAGAGATGTATCAAGAACCATGATCTTATTAATGGAAAGCGATATAAAAAATGAGTTGTTTTTAATAAATTCCGAAAATGTTCCTTATAAAAGGCTTTTTGACCAGATTGCCGAAAATCTTGGAAAACCAAAACCTTCAATTAAAGCAAATCAATTTATAAGCGAAATTGCCTGGAGATTATTAAAAGCCGGTGATGTTCTTTTTAATATCGAACCTGTTATTACAAAAGAAACTGCAAAAACAGCCAATAACAAATATTATTACTCAAATAAAAAAGTTACCGAAGCACTTGATTACGAATTTATTAATATCGAACAATCAATAAAAGATATTACGAAATTGTTTTTAAAGGACTTTTCTCAATCCTGAATTCAGGTTGTCAATAAGTGATCATTTAATAGTCATTCAATGGTTATTTATTTCCTAAATTTCTCAAATTTTCATAGAAAATAACACAAACTATTTACAAAAAAAGACTCGATTTTAAAAAAAAGTCGTATTTTTTGTAACCATTAGAAACAAACACAGTTTGTGTATATGAAAATAAAGAAAAAGAAAAGCTTGGAAACAATAACTGACAATGCATTAATGCAAAAAATTCAGGCCGGCGACATTGAGAAACTTGGCTTGTTGTTTGAAAGATATAAAAGAATGCTCTTTGGTTTTTTTTACAGAGTGATAGGCAATAAGGAGGTTAGCGAAGATCTTGTACAAAATGTTTTCATCAGGATTTTAAGGTTTAAAAACCAGTTTCGCGGTGAAGGAAAATTTACAACCTGGATGTACAGAATAGCCAGAAACGAAATTGCCGATCACTTTAAGAAGGAGAAAAAACTCGGCTATAGAGAAGATTTTAATGATAAGGCCGAAAATATTGATGGAGATCCGCTTGCAGGACAAAAAAGTTTAAAGGAAGACCAGGTAAAAATTTTAAAATATGCTCTACAAAAACTTAGTACCGAAAACAGGGAATTAATAGTTATGAACAGATATCAAGGCTTGAAATATAAAGAAATCGGAGAAATGTTAGATGTATCTGAAGGAGCGATTAAAGTAAGGACTTTCAGAGCAATGAACGAACTAAGGAAAATTTATTCAACACTTGAAGCAAAAACACTATGAAAGAAAATAAAATAAAAGAATTAATTGCCGAATACCTTAAAGGTGATTTAGAAGAATCAGACAAGCTTGAATTAGAAAATAATCTTAGTAAAATTGGCTTCGATACAAATAACCTGAATGAGCTTGAACAGATTTATGCACAATTAAGCGAAATCCCAATTCCTGAACCCGGTAAACAAATGGATGATAAGTTTTATTCAATGCTTGAAAGCGAAAAGAAAACCAATGAAAAAATTGATACCCCGGTGATTAGTTTGACGGATAAAAATAAACTTACAATTAATCGTGGATTTTCAATTTGGCAAATTGCTGCAGGTTTTACTTTATTGGTTTTTGGTGTTGCAATCGGTTTACTGATAAATTCAGGTAGTGGAAATAATCCGGAAGTCGCATTATTAAAAAATGAGATCTTGGAAATGAAACAAATGGTAATGTTAAATAAATTGAATGAACCATCGGCAAGCCAGAGGGTTTTGGCTGTAAGTTACATAAACGAATTTTCAGAACCTGACCCAAAAATAATTGAAGCACTCATTAAGACAATGAATAATGATGAAAATTCAAGTGTCAGGCTTGCTGCATTATCAGCATTATCAAAATATGTTGATAATGAAAATGTACGCAATTCTTTAATCGAATCACTTAAAAATCAAACCGATCCTCTATTGCAGATCAGCCTTATAAATTTAATGATTGAAATACAGGATAGGCGGGCCATTGATCCGATAAAAAATATCTATAATAGTGAGAATACTCTTGATGCTGTTAAACAGCAAGCTAAAAAAGGATTGGAAGTAATAATTTAATATATCAATGAACTTAAAAACACTTATTTATAAACAATTAAAAATAATAAAAATGAAAACAATGAAAACACTTGGAAAAATATCATTAGTAATTATTGTAAGTACATTATTTACTATAGGGTTATCTGCACAAGAATTTAATTTTCCTCTGAAAAATGCAAAAAAATTAGTAATTGAAAAAATGCAGGGCGACATAATAATTCAAGGACACAATAGTCCTGAATTAATAGTAAAAACAGATGGGCATCACAGCTATGAAAAACCCAAAAAAGCAGAAGGATTAAGGTCATTATATAATACAAAAGAGGATAATACGGGGATAGGATTGTCAATTAGCGAAGTTGATGGAATTATTGAAATTGAACCTGCAACACGAAGTTCGGAGGACGCTGAATACACAATTCTCATTCCAAAAGATTTAATTGTAAAAATAGATTATTCAGGCCCCTTTGCCGAAGATGTTGTTGTAAAAAATTTGATTGGAGAAGTAGAGATCAAAACTTTAAATGGAGATATTGATCTTTTCGATATTACCGGTCCTACTGCTATTTCATCTATTAACGGTGATATTAATTGCACATTTAGTGAAGTAAATCAACAGGCACCAATATCAATTTCAAGCGTGAATGGTGAATTAGATATTTCAATTCCATCGAACACTAAGGCAGATTTGGTATTATCATCTTTCTCCGGAGATATTTTTACAGATATCGATATTGAGTTTGATAAGAAATCAAAAGAAGGTTTATCAATCATCGGAGGAAATAAAATTAAAGGCAAACTAAATGGCGGTGGTGTTGATATTTTGCTTAATACGATTAATGATAATATTTATTTGCGAAAAGCTAATTAAAGAAATTCGAAATTAGAAATTGGTCCCGAGCACTCGGGACCAATTTCTAATTTCTAAAAAACACAAACAATTAAACATAAATCGGCTATTAAAATATAAACAAATGAAAAAGACACTATTACTAATAATCATATTATTAAGTTTTGCTTCAATGTATGCCCAACGCATTGTTGAAAAAACAATTAAAATTAATAAGAACCAGAATGTTGAGTTAGATTTCCAGTTTGCCGATAATATTATCATAAAATCATGGAACAGAAATGAAGTCTTTGTTAAGGTTACCGTGAACATTAATGATAATAATGACAATGATGATTTTACAATTAATATTATTGATGAAAAATCAGAAATTGAAATAAAATCAGAAATTAAAAACCTGGGAAAAAAGAATGAAAATACAATTACTTTGCGAAAAGACGAAAAAACCGGCGAATATCATTACCATGGAAATTGTACACAAATGGATTTGCATTTTGAAGTATATCTACCACATAGAACAACCCTCGAAGTAAAAACAATTAGCGGAAACATTGAAGTTACCGGCATACAAAGTGATATGAATCTGGAGACAATTAGTGGTGATGTTGACCTGACCTTAAATCAAAAAATTCAAGCTGATATTGAAATGAGTACAATTTCAGGTGACATTTACTCCAATATGGATCTGAATTTAGGAAATGATAAATCACTTCATAGAATTGGAGGTGTTGACATTTCTGCCCAAATTAATGGTGGTGGAATTTCTATTGACCTTGAGACAATCAGCGGAGATATTTTATTACGCAAAGAAGAATAATTTTTTATACATGTCAGTTCCAATTCCTTGGCTTCATGGAAAGGTATATGGAATGTTAAATTGGGAATAAGGAAATAACGGTATAAGTTATTTATTGTTCCCAATTTCTCCTATTTCCTTATTTCCCATTTCCCTTTACTAGCTAATAATATTTTTTTCATTATTTTACTTTAAATAATTATTTTAAATCATTAGAAATAATTGATTTAGCTATGAATTTAGAAAAATAAAAAGTTATTATCATAAAAAATATTTTTTAACAATAAGCAATTTAGGTAGTGTAATTTTATTAAATTAGCCTGAAATTTTAAATGTTTTACACTTGAAAAAAATATTAATAAATCCATAATTAATTTAAATTCAAAGCTTATGAAAAACTTTCTATTATTTTCTTTTATCTTCCTTATTGGATACGGAGCATACTCCCAAAAACAAGGAATTACAATAAAAGAAGCACAAAAAATTATGAAAACTGCAATTTATCATGCTCCAAACGATATTGTAGTTAATTCAAACAAAGCACAAAGTTCAAACACTGATGTTACTTTAGTTGATCCGGCTGAAACAAATATTGGTAATACATTTTATGATCTACAATCAAATACATTATTACAAAACAGAATTTATCGTTATGATGATGGGTCAATTGGTGCTGTTTGGACACAAGGTAGTGAATCTCCTCCCAGTTTCCCCGACAGAGGAACAGGGTATAATTTCTTTGACGGTACAGCTTGGGGGGCTGCACCACAGTCTCGCCTCGAGAGTGTAAGGGCCGGATGGCCAAGTTATGCACCGCTTGGGCTTAATGGCGAGATTGTTGTTAGTCATGATTTTGGTGCTTTGGAACTTTTTATTTTAACCCGTGAAGAAAAGGGAGTAGGTGACTGGACTCAAACAATGTACACAGGTACACCAGGGCCAGGCCAATTAGCTTGGGGAAGAGTTACAACCGCCGGGACTGACAGAAATACAATTCACCTTCTTGCAAACACATATGAAGAATATCTTGGACAGACCACCGCTATTGTATATTCAAGATCATTGGATGCCGGTCAAACCTGGGATATTCAGAATGTTGTTCTTGATGGTACAGGAGAAGATTATTACACTGAGATAAATGCCGATGAATATATTTGGGCCGATACAAGAAATGGATATATCGCATTTTTATGTGCTGATGTCTGGCATGATATGTTTATGATGAAATCGGATGATAATGGTGAAACATGGGAGAAAACTGTAATCTGGGAGCATCCTTACCCGTTTTTTGATTGGAATACAACAATAACCGATACTTTTTTCTGCTGCGATAATTCAGCAAGCATAGCACTTGATGAAAGTGGGAAAGCTCATGTTGTGTTTGGTATTAGCCGTGTCGGCCACTTCGAAGTTGGTACAACTTATAACTACTGGCCAGGTTGTGATGGCATTGGATATTGGAATGAAGATATGGATGAATTTTCGAATGATATTCATGCTTTATCACCACCTGAATGGGGATATTCGAATACGGAAATGGAAGAAGATTATAATTTAATAGGATGGACACAAGATGTAGATGGTGACGGAGTTGTTACTTTGGCTGCTGACATTATGGCTTATCGGGAACTTGGACTCTCAACAATGCCGACAATTACTATTGATGAAAATGGATACATTTTTGTTCTTTATGCTTCAACTACCGAAACTTTTGTTTATATGGATTATAATTATAAACATGTTTGGGCCAGGGCAGGATATAATGGTGAATGGGCAGAATTCCATGACATGACCTCAAGTATTTTCCATTTGGTCGACGAATGTATTTATCCGCAATTAGCAAGTAATACAGATGATAATATTCATTATTTCTATCAACTTGATCAGATTCCGGGTTTGGCTCTAGATGAAGATCATGAATATGTTGACAATACTGAAGTTTATGGAACAATAGCAAAATCAGAACTAATTGAATATAATCCTTCAAATACTCAGACTATTTATGTCGAGCCGGGATTCCAATTTGCTTCTTCCAGAATATTACCTGACAATGCTGATATGATGGAAGTTGCTGCCGGTATCATAAATGACGATCTTGAATATATAAGAAATTCAACCGGAGCTATGGTAAGAAAAATTGGCCCTAACTGGGTTAATGGTATCGGTGACTGGATTGGAACCGAAGGTTATCTGATCAAAACTAATGGTACAGGTGAATTTACTGTTTCAGGATCAGTAATTCCAGCCGGTACAACTATTAACTTAATGGCAGGTTTCCAATTTGTAAGTTTCCTACCTGAAATGCCTATGGATGCCCTTGAAGCTTTTGCTTCTATTTTAGGAGACGATTTGGTTTATGTTAGAAATTCAAGCGGAAACATGGTACGTAAAATTGGCCCTAACTGGGTTAACGGTATTGGCGACTGTATTCCAACCGAAGGCTACCTGATAAAAATGAATGCAGATGCTGAATTGGTTTATCCAGCCAAGGCAAAATCAAGTGGATTGACTAAAGTAGAACCTTATCATTTAATCTTTGAAGGTGGTAATGCCGCTGAAGCAGTTTATACAATTTATGTTGACGGTTTAGAAATTGGTGATGAAATAGCTGCTTATAACGGAAATGCAATTTTAGGATCAATGACAGTAATTTCAAACAATATTTTTGACAATGATCTTCCAATATTCAGTCAATTGTTTAATGGACAAGGATATGTTGCAGGCGAACCGATTTCGTTGAAAATTTGGTCTAATGGTAATGTTGTTTCAGCAAATTTCGAAATGAAGTCAGTTTACAACTCGTACGTATCAAATGTTTATCCCGACAATGATGGTGAATTCAGTGTTATTAGCATAACAAAAGGCGTTACACTAATAGAAGAATTGCATATTTATCCAAATCCTGCAACTGATATTTTAAATATTAATTCAAATACTAATGTTTCAAATGTTAAAGTATTAAATTATATTGGACAAACTATTGATAATATCAATGTTACCGGTATGGAAGTCACTATTAATACTTCAACTTATGATGCTGGAATATACTTCATCCAAATTGAAACTGAAAAAGGAATCTCCACTCAGAAAATTGTAATTGAATAAAAACATAGCTCTTAAAAGATTCTACTAAGAATTTATTGAGAGAAAAAAACAGAAGGCCGAAGGCGTAAAACGCAAGTTTGACGTTTCTTCGGCCTTCCTGTTTTATTGGAAATATATATTGAATCCTCACATACAATTTTTTAATTGAATTTTTTTTCTTGATATTTATGTTGTTTTTTTGTATCTTTAGCGAAAAAATAATGTAATGCTTTTTCCCAGAAAATAAAAAACATTAATCAATCCTTAATTAATTTAAATTCAAGGCTTATGAAAAATTTATTTATCTTTTCGCTAATTTTCCTAATGGGAATTGAAGCATTTTCCCAAAATCAAGGAATCACAATAAAAGAAGCGAGAAAAATTATGAAAACTGCAATTTATCAAGCTCCTAACAATATTGTAGTTAATTCCGGGCAAGCGACTAAAATTAATACTGATGTCACTTTACTAGATCCGGAAGAGGAAACTATCGGTAATACGTATTACGATCTGCAATCAAATTCCCTATTACAAAACAGAATATATCGTTGGGAGGATGGTTCAATTGGAGCTGTTTGGACACGCGGGGTAGAACAAGCACCAACTTTCCCCGACAGAGGAACAGGGTATAACTATTTTGATGGAACAACATGGGGGCCGGTTCCAACAACCCGTATTGAAAGCGAAAAAACAGGTTGGCCGAGTTATGCACCTCTTGGGCCTAATGGTGAAATTGTTGTAAGTCATAAGATTAGCATGGGGAACTTTTCTTTATTTATTTCAACCCGCGAAGAAAAGGGAACAGGCGGCTGGAACGAAACAACTTATACAGGTACTCCCGGGCCGGGCTCAATTTCATTTCCAAGGATCCAAACAAGCGGGCCTGAGAGAAATATAATACATATTCTTGCTAATTCAATGTTTGAATATTTAGGACAAAATTTTGCTTTGCTGTATTCACGTTCTATGGATGCAGGCCAAACCTGGGATATACAAAATGTGGTTCTTG
Organism: uncultured Bacteroidales bacterium; assembly: GCA_964462015.1. Taxonomy (GTDB): domain Bacteria; phylum Bacteroidota; class Bacteroidia; order Bacteroidales; family JAEINX01; genus JAEINX01. The sequence continues at coordinate 113,947 of CAYWXI010000003.1, forward strand.
AAGGAACAGGAATTAATTATTATTCCGAGATCAGAATGGATGATTATGTTTGGTCAGATATGAGAAACGGGGAAATTGCATTTCTTTGTGCAAGTCCCTGGCATGATATGTTTATGATGAAATCTGACAATGATGGTGAATCATGGGAAAAAACCATAATATGGGAACATCCTTATCCTTTCTTTGACTGGAATACAACAATAACCGATACTTTTTTCTGTGTAGATAATTCGGCAAGTATTGCACTTGATGCAAACGGTAAAGCTCATGTTGTTTTTGGTATTTCTCGTGTAGGTGTCTTCGAAGCCGGAGGAAGTTATAACTATTGGCCATATTGTGATGGTATCGGATATTGGAATGAAGATATGGATGAATTTTCTGATGATATTCATGCTCTGTCACCACCTGATTGGGGGTATTCAAACACAGAAATGGTCGAAGATTATAATTATATCGGCTGGACACAGGATGTTGATGGTGATGATGTAATTACTTTCGGTAATGAAATAATGACTTACCGCGAACTTGGGGTTTCAACAATGCCGACAATTTCGGTTGATGATGCCGGTTATGTTTGGATTCTCTTTGCATCAACAACCGAAACCTATGTTTATTTGGATTATAATTACAAACATATTTGGGCAAGAGCCGGCTATAATGGCGAATGGTCAGAATTCCATGACCTGACTCATAGCATATTTCATTTGGTTGATGAATGTATCTATCCTCAATTAACAAGTAATTCGGATGATAATATTCATTATTTCTATCAACTTGATCAGATTCCGGGTTTGGCTTTAGATGAAGATCATGAATATGTTGATAATACTGAAGTTTATGGAACAATAGACAAAATGGAATTTTTTTGGAATTTTGACCCATATCAAATTATTTTTGTAAATCCGGGATTCCAATTTGTTTCAAGTTATATCTCTCCCGAAAATCCGGATTTAGAAGATGTTGCTGCCGATATCATAAATGATGACCTTGAGTATATCAGAAACTCGGAAGGTGCAATGTTACGAAAAATTGGCCCAAACTGGGTTAACGGAATCGGTGACTGGATTGGTACTGAGGGATACCTGATTAAAACTTCCGCAAACGGTACATTTATACTTTCTGGTTCATTGATTGATCCTTCAACTCCGATACAAATAACTGCAGGTTTTCAATTTATAAGCTATTTGCTTGGTACTCCAATGGATGCACTTGAAGCTTTTGCTTCAATTATTGGTGATGATCTGGTTTATGTTAGAAATTCAGCAGGTAATATGCTACGAAAAATCGGCCCAAACTGGGTTAATGGAATTGGCGATTGTATTCCAACCGAAGGTTATCTGATTAAAATGAACGCTGACGGTGAATTGGTTTATCCAACTGATGGAGCTCCTTCAAGTGTTACTTTGGCTGAAAAGTTAGGAGAACATTGGAATGTACAAGGAAATCCTGCTGAAGCTATATGGGCTTTATACATTGGAGGAGCAGAAAATTATATTTCCGGTGATCTTGTAGAAGGTGATGAAATCGCAATTTTTGATGGTGATTTAGTAGTTGGCTGTTTTACTTTAACTCAGGTTTGCAATCCGGAAAACCAATTCGATAATTTTCTGAATGCTTTCTCCCAATTATTTGATGGACCTGGATTTACTGTTGGAAATCCAATTTCCTTTAAAGCATGGATACAGAATGTAAATTTTGAATTTGGATTATTTTATTATTTTACTAACCCTTTTGGAGATGCATATGTTGGGGATGAATTTCCTGAAGGAGAGCCTTACAGTTTAGTAACTTTTGAAGGCCCGGATGGTATTAAAGAAAATGAGATTAATGTTTCAATTTATCCAAATCCTGCAACTAATACGCTAAATATCAATGCAGATACTGAAGTTACAAATATTAAAGTATTAAATTATATCGGACAAACAATTAATATGTTCAATGTTTCCGGCAATGAAGTTACAATAAACACTTCAACTTATGATTCCGGTATTTACTTTATTCAAATCGAAACCGAAAAAGGAATTTCTACTCAAAAAATTGTGATTGAATAGATTTATTCTAAAAATAGTTTTTATCGTGAAAATAAAAAACATTAATAAATCCTTAAATAATTTAAATTCAAGGCTTATGAAAAATTTATTTCTTTTCTCGCTAATTTTCCTAATGGGATTTGGAGCATTTTCCCAAAAAAAAGGAATCACTTTAATAGAAGCACGAAAAATTATGAAAAATGCAATTTATCAAGCTCCTAACGATATTGTAGTTAATTCCAACAAATTACAAAGATCAAACACCGAAGCTACTTTGGTTGGTTCGGATGAAGAATGTATTGGTATGACATATTACGATCTTCAATCAAACAAGTTATTGCAAAACAGAATTTATCGTTGGGAGGGTGGATGCATTGGAGCCGTTTGGACACAAAGCCTGGAACAGCCACCAAGTTTCCTCGACAGAGGAACCGGATATAATTTTTTTGACGGTACAACATGGGGTACGGCACCATATAGTCGTCTTGAAAGCGATAGAACAGCTTTTCCGAGTTATGGCCCTCTCGGACCAAATGGTGAAATTGTTGTAAGCCAAGGCTTCGATAATGGGACAGATGTTTTATTTATTTTAACTCGTGAAGAAAAGGGAGTAGGCGACTGGAATGAAACAATTTATACAGGTACTCCAGGGCCGGGCTCAATAGTCTTTCCCTGTGTTCAAACAAGCGGGCCTGATAGAAATATAATTCATATTCTTGCCAATTCATATATACCATATTTGGGGCAGAATTCCGCTTTGCTGTATTCAAGATCAATGGATGCAGGCCAAACATGGGATATTCAAAATGTTGTTCTTGAGGGAACCGGAATAAATTATTATTCAGGAATTGGTATGAATGAATATATTTGGGCAGATGAAAGAAACGGAACAATTGCATTTATAGTTGCTGATATGTGGCATGATATGTTTATGATGAAATCTGAGGATAACGGTAATACATGGCAAAAAACTGTAATATGGGAGCATCCTTATCCTTTCTTTGACTGGAATACAACAATAACCGATACTTTTTTCTGTGTCGATAATTCAGCGAGTATTGCTCTCGATGCAAACTGTAAAGCTCATGTAGTTTTTGGTATTACGAGAGTTGGCCACTTTGAAATAGGAACATACTATAACTACTGGCCGTATTGTGATGGCATTGGATATTGGAATGAAGATATGGATGTATTTTCAAACAATATTCACGCTTTATCACCACCTGATTGGGGATACCCGAATACAGAAATGATAGAAGATTATAATTATATCGGCTGGTCACAGGATGTAGATGGTGATGGTGTTATTACTTTTAATGAAGATATATTTTCATACCCTCAATTTGGAGTTTCAACAATGCCGACGATAACTGTTGATGATGACGGTTATATCTTTGTTCTTTATTCTTCAACTACCGAAACCTATGTTTATATGGATTATAATTATAAACATATATGGGCCAGAGGATGTAAACCTGATGGAGATTGGGGAGCGTTTCATGACCTTTCTTCAAGTATTTTTCATATAGTTGATGAATGTATTTACCCTCAATTAACAAGTAATACAGATGATAATATTCATTATTTTTATCAACTTGATCAAATTCCGGGTTTAGCATTATATGAGAATCATGAATATATTGAAAACATCGAATGTTATGGAACAATAGAAAAACCTGGCTTTTTTCCACCTCCGTACATTCAACATATTTATGTTGAACCCGGGTTCCAATTTGTATCCTCTCATATTTTACCTGATGATCCTGAATTGACTGATGTTGTAGCAGACATCATGAATGATGACCTTGAATATGTAAGAAGTTCAACAGGAGCCATGTTACGAAAAATAGGCCCTAACTGGGTGAATGGAATCGGGGATTGGGTTGATACAGAAGGATATCTGATCAAAACCAATGCAAATGGGCATTTCATGATTATTGGTTCAATGATTGATCCTTCAACTCCGATACAAATTAATGCAGGTTTTCAATTTGTAAGCTATTTGCCAGGTCAGATAATGAATGCAATGGAAGCTTTTGCTTCAATTATTGGTGATGATCTTGTTTATATCAGAGATTCTGATGGGAATATGATCCGAAAAATAGGATCAAACTGGTTGAATGGTATTGATGTTTGTATCCCAACCGAAGGTTATTTGGTTAAAATGACAGCAGATGCTGAATTGATTTATCCTACCGATGGAACTCCTGCAAATGTTTCTTCATACGAAAAAATGGATGGCCATTTCAATTTTGAAGGAGGAAATCCTGCGGAAGCTATATGGGCTTTGTACATTGGAGACGCTTTTTTAAATGCTTGGGATAATCTCGTAGCAGGAGACGAAATAGCAATTTTTGATGGAGATTTATTGGTTGGTGTTTTTGTTTTAACTCAGATTTGTACTCCTGAGAATCAATTAGAAAATGTTCTTAATGCATTTTCGCAGTTATTTTCAGGACAGGGTTATACAGTTGGAAATCCAATTTCCTTTAAAGCATGGATCCAGTATGGAAATTATGAATTTGGTTTATTTTACTATTTTACTAATCCTTATGGAGATGCTTATGTAGGGGATGTATTCCCGGAAGGAGAGCCTTACAGTTTAGTAACTTTTGTAGGCCCGGATGGTATTAAAGAAAACTCAATTAAAATATCCATATATCCAAATCCTGCAACCAATACTTTAAATATCAATTCCGAATCTGAAGTTTCAAATATTAAAGTAATAAATTATCTCGGACAAACCATTGATAATATCAATGGTACCGGCAATGAAATTAGTATCAACACCTCATCTTATGATTCAGGGATATACTTCATTCAAATTGAAACCGGAAAAGGAATTTCAACTCAAAAAATTGTAATTGAATAAAATTATTTTTAAAAAGCCGTTTATTCAGCCAATACAAGAACTTTATTTTTTAATACTTCAATAATTCCCCCATTGATTTCAAAAAACCGGATATTATTTCCTTTTTCTTTAATTTTAATTTTTCCTTTTTTCAAAGCCGAAATCATTGGAGCGTGATTGTTTAGTAATTCAAACGAGCCGTCAATTCCGGGAAGTTGGACTAAACTAACTTCACCTTCAAAAATTGTTTTGTCCGGAGTTGTTATTTCAAGGTTCATGTTGATCGATTTCTATTTATGCTGATTTTTTACTTTCTGCAAGTATTTTTTTACCGTTCTCAATGGCTTCTTCAATTGTACCGACAAGATTAAAAGCAGCTTCTGGATATTCATCAACTTCACCTTCGAGTATCATTTTAAAACCTTTGATAGTATCTTCAATTGGAACAATAGTTCCTTTTAATCCCGTAAATTGCTCTGCAACATGGAATGGTTGCGATAAGAAACGCTGCACTCTCCTTGCCCGGTGAACAACTAATTTATCTTCTTCCGAAAGCTCATCCATACCGAGAATTGCAATAATATCCTGAAGTTCCTTATAACGCTGAAGAATTTCTTTTACTCTTTGAGCAGTATTATAATGCTCATCACCAACAACATCGGGTGATAATATTCTTGAAGTCGAATCAAGTGGATCAACTGCCGGATAAATTCCAAGCTCGGAAATTTTTCTACTTAAAACAGTTGTAGCATCCAGGTGGGCAAAGGTTGTGGCAGGTGCCGGATCCGTTAAGTCATCGGCAGGAACATAAACAGCTTGAACAGAAGTTATCGACCCACGCTTTGTAGAAGTAATTCTTTCCTGCATTATTCCCATTTCGGTTGCAAGAGTTGGTTGATAACCAACAGCAGAAGGCATACGTCCTAATAAGGCTGATACTTCTGAACCTGCCTGAGTAAAACGGAAAATATTATCCATGAAAAATAAAATATCACGACCTCCGGTTTTTTCATCTCCATCGCGGAAATATTCTGCCAGGGTTAAACCCGAAAGGGCAACTCTTGCACGAGCTCCCGGTGGCTCATTCATTTGTCCGAAAACCAAAGTAGCTTGTGATTTTTCCAATTCTTTTCGATTAACTTTTGAAAGGTCCCAGCCTCCTTCTTCCATGCTTTTTATAAATTCATCGCCGTATTTAATAACCTTTGATTCAATCATTTCTCTAAGCAAGTCGTTTCCTTCACGTGTTCTTTCTCCAACACCGGCAAAGACCGACATCCCGGAGTAACTTTTAGCAATATTATTAATCAGCTCCATGATAATTACTGTTTTACCAACTCCGGCTCCTCCAAAAAGACCGATTTTACCTCCTTTTGAGTAAGGCTCTACTAAATCAATTACCTTTATCCCTGTATATAAAATTTCTTTTGTCGTTGTCAGGTTTTCAAATTTTGGGGGATCACGATGAATTGGATATGTTTCTTTTTCAGAAACATCACCTAAGCCGTCAATCGGTTTCCCGATAACATTAAACAATCGGCCTTTAATATCATCTCCAACCGGCATTGAAATTGGCCCGCCGGTTGAAATTACTTCCATTCCACGACGCAATCCATCGGTTGAATCCATTGCAATTGTACGCATTGTGTTTTCGCCAATATCTTGTTGGCACTCAAGTACAATAATTTGACCATCATCTTTTTTTACTTCCAAAGCATCATATATATTAGGAAGGTTTTCGACCTGGTCAAAAGAAACATCTATGACCGCTCCAATAATTTGAGCAATTTCCCCTTTTATCATGTTATTTTTTTTACTTTAAGTGGACAAAGATAAATAATTATTATAAACTTAGTTTTTTTTGATTACTTAATCTGATTCATTTCAGAATTCTTAATTAAGAATTATTTTTCTTTGATTTTAAAAGATATTTTTATTAAAAATTCGCAAAACACCAATTTTCTTAATTAGTGCCTCCACGAAAACTCTATATTTTGTAGTGCTTAGTCAGAAAGCGTCAAGTTCTACCCGATAATTATCGGGGATGCAATATTCAGGGGTCAAGAAGCCCTTATAGCGATCAGAATGACCGGTTTTATGAATGAGCAAAACAAAGAAATTGATGTATTCTGACAAACACAAATTAACAAATAATTAACAATTATCCCGGTATAAAACAATTTCATATGAAATGAAACGTTTATGATATATTCTTGTATAAGAAATGGATTAATTTCAAAATATTTGAAATTCTCAACCTGCAAAGAAAATGAATAGAAAAGAAAGGATCAACAATAGGTTTGAACTATTAAACTATGTTGATAAAGGTATATTTATTACAGATCATAAGTTTATTATCCTTTTCTGGAATAATTATTTAGAAGAAAAAACCGGTTTATTAAGTTCGGAAATTGTTGGAAATTCCTTGATTGAGCAATTCCAGGATTTTAATAATGAATTTTTTAAAAATAAAATAAAAGATATATTTCACGAGGAAAATCCAAGAGAGGTAACTTTCGAGAATAGTGATGAGTTTTTCCCTTTAACTTTATCAAAAAATTTCAAGCAAAAATTTAGTATTAGCCTTATTCCTTCTAATTACAATAAAACTCAAAACTATTTAATGTTCTCGCATGAAGAAATTGAACCACCACTTCCAAAACAGCTTGATCAAAACAAATTATACAAGACTGAATCGCATGAAATTAAACACCTGAACAATACAATAAAACAAATCTCAGAATCAAAAAAAATTCTGGAAAGAATTCTATCAACCTCAAGTGAAGGATTTTTTATTATTAATAATAATGCAAAAATTGTTGAAGTTAATGATACAATGTGTAGAATTTTGGCCAGACCCAAAGAAAAAATTCTTGGCAAACAATTAATTGATTTTGTTGATGATAAGAATAAAAAAATTATTGTTAATGAATTAAATAAACGAAAAGATGGTAATAGCAGTGTTTATGAGATTGAACTATTGCTTCCTAATCTTACTGCTGCTTTCTGTATTTTTCATGCAACACCACATTTCGATAATAACGAAAACCAAATAGGTTCTTTTGTTATGGTTTCTGATATTACTGATCGCAGAAATATAGAAAACGAATTGCATAATTATAAAAGCAATCTTGAGAAACTAATTAATGACCGTACCATAAAACTTATTAGTAGTGAAGAAAAATATCGTAAACTAACTGAAACATTAACCGATGGTGTTTTCACAATTGATTTAAAAGGGAATTTCACTTATTTGAATCATGCCTGTGAAAAAATCACAGGATATTCTATTGATGATTTTATAGGTAAAAATTTTTCTAAAATTGTAGCCCCCGAATATATAGAGTCAACACTTGAAAAATTTCGGCAATCAATTTTAGGAAAAAAAATTCCTATTTACTCCATTGATCTTATTCATAAAGAAAAAGGAAGAGTTTCGATTGAGTTAAATGTTTCATCGCTTTATGATCACAATGGAAATATAACAGGCCGTATTGGATCATTTAGGGATATTACGAAACGTAAAGAAACTGAAGCCAGGTTGCGAGAAAATGAAGAAAAATTTCGCAGTATAAGTCTATTAGCTCAGGATGCTATTATTATGATGGATAATGATGGAAATATTTCGTTTTGGAACAAAGCAGCCGAAAAAATGTTTGACTATTCTTATCAGGAAGCAATTGGAAAATATTTACATAAATTTATAACTCCCAATCAAAACTTTCAGGAATTTCAAAAAGGTTTTCAGGAATTTAGAAGATCAGGCAAAGGAAATGCTGTTGGCAAAACACTAGAATTAACCGCATTAAAAAAAGATGGAATTGAATTCCCTATTTCATTATCTCTTTCGGCAGTCAAGCTAAAAGGAAAATGGAATGCATTAGGAATAATCCGAGATATTTCACAAATTAAATCAGCAGCGGCAGAATTGCAACAAAGCGAACAAAATTTTAAAGCTTTAGCGGAAAATTCATTTGAATGTATTGCAATTAATGATAAACAAGGAAATTATCTTTATACAAATACAAAAACATCAGAATTAACAGGATATAGTAATAATGAATTACAAAAACTAAAGGTCAAAGATCTCACTCCACAGCAAGATATTGAAATCGTAATGAAAAGAGTAAGGGACAGGATTGAAGACAAATCAGCCTTAAAATACTTTGAATCAAATTTACTCTGTAAGAACGGGAAAATAATTCCTATTGAGGTTTTGGCGACAAAAACAGAATGGCATAAAAAGCCGGCAGATATGGTGTTTTTTCATGACATTAGCATACGCAAACAAGCTGAGGAAAAATTGAAGAAACAAACAATTGAATTAAAAGAACGTAATGAAGAATTAGATGCATTTGCACACACTGTTGCCCATGACCTTAAGAATCCACTTGGATCAATATTGGGTTTTTCAGAATTATTAAAGGATAATTTTTCAGAATCTCCTGAAGATCAAACAAAGTTGTTTATTCAACAAATACATAAGAGCGGTAATAAAATGAGTAATATAATTAATAGTTTGCTTTTATTATCCAATCTGCGAAAAACTGAGATTAAAACTGAAATTTTGGATATGAATGAAATTGTTGAAGAAGCTATTGATCGCAATTTTCAAATGATTAAAAAAAATAACGCTAAAGTTTCTTTTCCCGATAACTGGCCGAAAGTGTTGGGATATGCTCCCTGGATAGAAGAAGTATGGGTAAATTACATTACCAATGCTATTAAATATGGAGGCAAACCTCCCTATATTGAACTTGGATACGATATTGAAAAATCAAATAATACTAACGTAAAAATGATACGTTTTTGGATTCGGGATAATGGCAAAGGAATATCAAAGGAAAACCAAAAACGTTTGTTCAAACAATTTGAACGCCTCGACCAGGTAAAAATCGAGGGACATGGATTGGGCCTTTCAATAGTTCGCCGAATAATTGAAAAATTAGGCGGAAATGTTGGGGTTGAAAGTCATCCCGAAAACTCCAACAGCAATTCGGATGAGAAAGGTAGCCTTTTCTATTTCACTCTACCTATTGAAAACAATTAAAATTCAATTAGAATTTTGACCTTTTTACTCTTGATCTTTTAAACCTTGTTTCTTTTTTATCTTCTCTTCCCCTATTATTATCTCTTCCCCGGTTGTCCTCTCTTCCACCACCATGCTTCTTTTTGTTAGATTCTTCAACAACCAATTTCACACCTTCATATCGCGCATTTGCAAATGATTTCAAAACTAATTCCTTGTAAGCTTCATCAGTTTCAAAAAATGAAAACGATTTTAAAATTTCGATTTTCCCAATTTCGGCATTTCTTTCATTAATATTTTGATTTATAATAGTTAATAAAAGCTTTGGTGTTAATTTATTTTTTGAGCCTATATTTATAAAAAACCTTGCAAAAGAAACCCTGTTTCTTCCGGATTTTCTGCTCTCAGACCTTTTGAAATCTGACTTTTTGGTACTAACATTAATATCGGGTGCATCTTTATAATATGATAAAAAACGATTAAATTCAACTGAAACAAAATGTTTAACAAGATCTTCACGACTTAACCATTCAAGTTTACTATAAATTGATGGCAAAAAAGCCTCAATCTGCGATTCGTTAACTTCAACTTTCTCAACTTTATCAATTAGCTTAAAGAGCTGTTTTTTGCAAATATCCTTTCCAAGAGGGATCATTCTTCTTTCCATCTTTTTCCCGATTTTTTTCTCAATCATAGAAATTTTATTCATTTCCCTGGTATGAACAATTGACAACGAAACACCTTTTTTCTCTGCTCTTCCGGTTCTACCGCTTCTATGAGTGTAAACATCGGTTTCATCGGGTAGGTTGTAATTAATAATGTGGCTTAAGTCATGCACATCAAGCCCTCTCGCTGCAACATCGGTTGCCACTAAAAGCTGCAACTGCTTGTTTCTGAAACGGCTCATAACATGATCACGTTGTGCTTGCGATAAATCCCCATGTAAAGCATCTGAATTATAACCGTCGTTTGAAAGTTTATCAGCCACCTCCTTAGTTTCTCTTCGTGTACGACAAAAAACTATTGCATAAATATTAGGATGGATGTCAACAATACGTTTTAATGCAATATATCTGTCTTTTGCCTGAGCCATGTAATATGCATGACTCACGTTTTCAGTACTTACATTTTTATTGCCAACCGATATTTCGACAGGGTTTTTCATGTATTTTTTTGCCATCCTAACAATTTCAGCAGGCATAGTTGCCGAAAACAATAATGTTTGTTTATTGTCAGGTATTGTTGACAAAATAGCGTCTAAATCGTCTTTAAAACCCATTGAAAGCATTTCATCTGCTTCATCCAAAACAAGCCATTTGACATTTGCCAGACGGAGTCTTTTGCGTTTAATTAAATCTAAGGTACGGCCGGGTGTTCCGACAACGAATTGTCCACCCTTATTAAGTGCACTAATTTGAGTTTCAATACTTGCTCCGCCATAAACAGGTATAACCCTAAAGCCTTTCAGGTGTTTAGCATAACTCTCGATGTCTTTGGTTATTTGCAAACATAATTCTCTGGTAGGGCAAAGTATAATGGTTTGTATTTTATTTGAGTTTATGTCGGTTTGATGGAGTAAAGGTAAGCCAAAAGCTGCAGTTTTTCCTGTTCCTGTTTGAGCACAGGCAATCAGGTCGTCATTGGAAGTCATTAAGTGAGGAATTGCTTTTTGTTGAACAGAAGTTGGATTTATAAATCCTAAATCGTTCACTGCAGCTAATATTTCCTTATTAAGTCCGGTTTCATTAAATGTATCCATTTAGTAATTTTTTTAGTCTGTTTTTTGTAAATTGAAATTTGCCTGACGACGATTTGTTGATTGTCGCCAATTTATTTTTTTAAGAATTAAGCGGCAAAAGTAAACAAATTAATTTAGTAACAACAAATTATTATTTTAGGTGCCTCCGCTACCGCAGGATTTAAAGAAGTGGATCGAATGGTAATATGTCCGGTTAAAAACTTATTTCACGCAAAAGCCGGAAAGCTTTAACGCAAAGGCCGCAAATTATTTGTGTTTATAATCAATTCTTTGAGTGCTTTGCGATTCGTCTGCGTTCCGATAATTATCGGAATTGCGTGAAAACTCACATAATCTGATATTTAACCACATAAATAATTGCCAAATATTTTAAAACAATTATATTTTAATTTCAGTTTCTTGTAATATTAAATATTTTTTTTGTAATATTTCTACGCAAAATCGAAAACAAAAAATCGATAAAACGTTTTTCCAGAATAATTGTTTGAACATTAAGGGTTTCTTTGTTTTTGATAGAAATACTTGAACATAATAGAGAAATTATTTCAAGTTATAAACCGATTGCAAAGTGCTAATAAAAGGTAATTTTCTTTTTGATAAAGGTAATCTGCTGAGGCAGATTGGGTCATTAAACGTTTTGAGAAGCTATCTCTTGCTGCAGATTGCGTTACTAAACGTTTGGGGAAGCTGTCTCTTGTTGCAGATTGCGTCTCTAAATGTTTGGGGAAGCTATCTCTTGTTGCAGATTGTGTCGTTAAATGTTTGGAGAAGCTATCTCTTGTTGCAGATTGCGTCTCTAAATGTTTGGAGAAGCTATCTCTTGCTGCAGATTGTGTCTCTAAATGTTTGGGGAAGCTATCTCTTGTTGCAGATTGCGTCTCTAAACGTTTGGGGAAGCAATGGTAAGAATTGAGTATCCTGATAGATCGGCTGATTTTAAAATTATTTTTCCCGATGGACGGACAGCATTTAGGGTTGGTAATTACGAAACGCGTATAGCAAAAGTAGGTGCACTGGCCGAAACACTTTTAAATTACGATTTACTGGCAACTACACAGGGTGAGGTAGATACATATTATAAGGAGCTATTGGCCGCACGCGATGTTCAGCAACAAAAAGAGCAGCTTACGTCTTCGACTTCGGGAGAATTGGACCAGGCACGAATTGCAGCAGGCGAAATTATGTATGCTAATCTCGGATACCTTATGAATATATATTATCAGAATCCCGAAACGGTTGAGGAATTTTTTGAATTGGAAAAAATTCGCAGGCATGAGAAGAAAACCGGTCCCGAGCCTTATGTAATAAGCATTGAACCTAATTCAACAATCGACTCAGGAATTGATTTTGATGAAAATGATGTTTTCAGGTTTAATAATTTCGGTGATGTTACATTATATGCTTTTTCGGCTGCCTCGCCCGATGCATCCTGTCCCGAAAATGCAATTATCATTGAAGCCGACAGCGAAAAATCATGTCTTGCAAGCGAGCTCGGAAATGCGGATAATGATTATATTTTAATAACAAATAAGAATACCGAAGTGGCGGGTGAGATTGAAATTTTGATAGTTTGATATTTCCAAGTCCGGTCTAATAATTCATTTCACGCAAAGATCGGGAAGTTTTAATGCAAAGGCTGCAATATTTGTGTAATTATTTTGCGTTCTTTGTGATTCGTCTGCGAACTTTGCGTGAACCTTTTTTAATCCCTATTAGACTGGACTCATTATTGAAATAATATCGAATATCGAACAAGGAATGATGAATGTTGAATACTTATTTATTCAAAGGGGTATTTTGTATATTTGCATTAATGAAAATTTTACACCATTCAATATTCTCTTTTTTCATCTTACTTTTTAATTTAGGCATACCCCATTACCTATATAGTTCAGAAAATACTAAAACAGAAGTTTTACTTGAAAATCTTTCTAATGCCCGGCATGATACTACCAGGGTAAATATCCTATTGAAATTAGCGCAGGAATGCAGTTATTCCGAAATCAATTCGTCAGAAGCATACGCCAGGCAGGCATTAGAATTATCACAACAAATCAATTATAAAAAAGGAATAGCCTACGCTAATTTCAGGCTTTCCAATGTGTTTATACATTTTGAATTTGACTTTGCCGAAAACCTGGCTCTTCAAGCTTTAGAACATGCAAAAGAAATGGATGATAGCATCCTGATGGCAAAGGTTTATAATAATTTGGGAATCTTAAAAAAACATCTTAAGCTTGACAAAGATGCCTTGTATTATTATAATCAGTCACTGAACATTTACCTTAGACATAACCAGGACTCTGTAGCTGCAGCAATATATAGTAATCTGGGAGTTCTGCATAGCGAGATCCATGGTGATAGTTTGTCATTACAGTATTACCGGAAGGCGCTTGAAATAAATCGCAAAACAAAGAATTATTCGTGGATGACCATCAATTATATAAATATTGGTTCTTATCTAATGAAGAATGGTAAACCAGAGGAGGGTTTTGGTTATTTACAACAGGGTATGACAATTGCAGAAGATCACGGTTTCAATCGATTATATCCATGGCTCTACAATTACTACAGCTCCTATTATAGTTTAATTGGTAATGAGCAGGAAGCAATTAATTTTGCGAATAAAGCACTTCAATCTGCCCGGGACAACGACAATAAATTACAGGAGCTTGAAGCTTTAATTAATTTGAAAGAGGAGTATTTGAAGATGTCAGAAATTAATAAAGCATACCAATACCTCGAAGAGATAATTACAGTAAAAGACTCAATAAACAAACATAAGCGATTAAAGGAACTCGACCTGCTTGAAATGCGTTACAAATATGAAGAAGAACGAAATGAGCAGGAATTGGAAACAGCATTGCTTGAAGCCAAACTTTATCGCAATGAACTAACTTATGTTTTAATAATCTCCGGAGCCGGATTGATAATATTTACACTTATTTTCCTCTTTATTAATCAACGTTATAGAATACGAAGAAAAACCCTTGAACAGAAAAACACATTACTTGAAAAAGAAAAACTTTCAAAAGACCTGGAATACAAAAACAAGGAATTAACTACAAACGTATTATACCTTTTAAAAAAGAATGAATTTATATCCGGTATCTCAAATAAATTAAAAAATATCAATTTCGACTCTTTTGACAAAAATGAACATACCATTGACCGAATTGTTTCGGAACTTGATAGAAGTATATCCAATGATAACTGGGAAGATTTTGAAGTGCGTTTCCAGGAGGTACATGTTGGATTCTATAATCATCTAAGTAAAGAATTCCCCACACTTACTCCCAATGAACTTCGCCTTTGTGCATTCCTTCGGTTAAATATGACTTCCAAAGAAATTGCTGACATCACTCTCCAATCCACTGACAGTATTAAAACTGCACGTTATCGTTTACGCAAAAAACTAAACCTTGATCGTGAAGATAATTTGGTCGCATTTCTCACAAAATTGTAATTGTCCACTTTTTATTACCTCCATTTTCCTTCCTGACGACTTATTGTTACACTGATAATTTGATATTTTCCTTTCGCTGTATTTCCTTTGCAAATCAATATTTAATTAAGTTAATTGGCAATTTCAATTATGGATCAAAATGATAAAAACAGTGAATTAAAGACCAAACTCGATAGCGTGATTAAAAAATCAAATACACAAACAAAGCTATTGAAAAAAATCCTTACACAAATAAACAAACAAAGTGAGGAGCAGAAAGATAATTACACAATTAAAAAGACACTATAAGATATGGGTAATTCAAGCATTTATTCGTTAAATTACAGAGAAACTTACTATTACAAACAAAGAACTATATCTATTATTAACAAATTAAGAAAGGAATACATTATGAAAAAAAACAGGATTACACGAACTATTCAGACTCTTGCTTTAGGGCTCATTGCACTTTGCCTGACGATACCTACAGCCAGAGCCCAGTATCAGCAGGACTGGGTAGCTACTTACAACGGCCAGGCCCCCATCCCGGGCTGGGAAACTACAGACTGGGTAAACGATATGGTAGTACGTGATGGCTATATCTATGTTACCGGATATGAGGCAGCCGCTACCGCTTACTGGGCCACTGTTAAATACAACTATTCCGGACAGGAAATTTGGGTTCAGAGATTGACAGACGGTCAGTCACAGACCGCCGAGGCGCTGGTGGTTGACGAGGCCGGCAACGTTTATGTATGCGGCTACCAAAAACAATTTGGTGCCGGCGGCGAGGTGGCGACAGTGAAATACAGCCCGGACGGCGATATGCTGTGGAAGCAGCTTTATGCCAGCCCCGGTGGTAACAACCAACCGAATGACATTGAGATCGACGCTTCGGGAAATATCTACATCACCGGTGCTTCGTGGGTTACAGCGCAAGATGACTTTGACCTGCTCCTGCTTAAGTACAATACCGATGGCGAATTGCTATGGGATCGCACCCTCGACAATGGGGATGGTCAACTGGATACCGGCTATGAGTTGAACATCGGTCCATACGGCAACGTGATTATCGCTGGGTTGTCCGAACCGAAAGCTTATCTTGTGAAATACAATTCCAGCGGCGACCTGCTCTGGCAGGACGAACACGTGGGCTATTCGACCAATGACGAATGGAAACGGGTCGAAACTGACTCGGTCGGCAATATCTATGTGCTTGGGGAGATATCCCCGCCAGGCGAGTCAAATAACCTTTGGGCGACCAAGTACGATCCCGATGGTAACATCATATGGGAAGATAACTATATCGGGACTGGATACGAATCCTGTTACACCGGCAATCTGGCCATTATGCCCGATGGCGGCGTGGTGGTTACAGGTCAGAGTTTTGAAAAGCCCCACCCCGATTCCTCCTACAACAGTATAGTAACAATACGCTATGCTGCAGATGGTACAAAGCTGTGGCAACAGCTCGAGAAAGCCGGGTATGCTCATGCCAGCGGCGATGATGTGGCCCTCGACACAGAAGGCAATATATACATCACGGGCTACGGCTTTAATTACAGTTATTGGGAAGACATAATTACAATGATGTACTCACCTGACGGCGACCTGCTCTGGACACAGATCTATGCCGGCTCCGAACCCGATCAATCAGACTATCCGAAGGCGATCGCGGTAGATGAAAATGCAAATGTATTTGTAACAGGGCAGTCGTGGAATCCGGGAACCAGCAGTGACTTCATCACTATCCGATACTCGCAGGAGATCGCACAGACTATTCCATTAAACACCGGCTTTCAATTTGTTTCTTCAAGAATTGATGTTGAAAATCCTGATATGCTTATTGTTTTAGAAGATATTTTAAACGAAAATCTTGCTTATGTTCGAAATTCAAATGGTGAAGTTTTAAGGAAAATTGGACCTAATTGGGTAAATGGAATTGGTGAATGGATTGTTGATGAAGGTTACCTTTTTAAAATGTTTGCCGATGATTCATTTACAATCACTGGTAGTCTGGTTAATCCTTCAACTCCGGTTCCTGTTGCATTTGGATTCCAGTTTGTAAGTTATTTCCCTGAAAATCCGATGGATGCTTTGGACGCTTTTGCAACAATCATTGGCGATGATCTTGATTTTATTAGAAATTCACAAGGCCAGACATTGCGAAAGATCGGACCTAATTGGATTAATGGAATTGGAGATTGTCAGCCCGGGGAAGGATATCTTGTTAAGATGTTTGCTGACGGGGAAATTATATATCCTGCTTCAGCAAAATCAAGTAATAAAACAACAATTCATCCAATTAATTTTATTTTTAAAGGTGGAAACCCGGCAGAGGCAGTCTATTCTATTTATATAAAAGGCCTGGAAATTGGCGATGAAGTTGCTGCTTTTGATGGAGATAAAATAGTTGGCTCAACAAGAATTAATTCGGAAGATGTTTTTGAAAACGAATTAGCGGTTTTTAGCTCTCGAATTGAAGGACAAGGCTATAAAGCAGGTAATCAAATTACTTTAAAAGTATTGTCTGACAATAATATTGTTTCTGCTGATTTTACTATGGAAACAATTTACGATTCTTATGTGTCTGATGTTTATCCCGAAGGAGATGGGAAATATAGTATCGTAAATATTACAAAAGGAAGGCTTTCCGAAGCAGAGGAAATAATAAATGTCTATCCTAATCCTGCAACAAATAAAATCACTATTCAGTCAACAAATGAAATAATAGGCGTTGTGATAACAAATTCTGTTGGACAAGTAATGTATAAAGGTTCACATAAAAATTCATTAATAAATATTAATACCGAAAGTTTTGAAAACGGAATTTATTTTATTAGAATTGAAAGTGAAAATTCAATTTTCAACAAAAAGATAATTATTGAATTTTGATAATGCTTCACCTTTTGTATTTATTATCCTGCCCTGAATGCTTTGCTGTCCCAAAAGATTTTGCCAAAACATCAAAGCAATAATAAATACTGTGAAAAATCTCATATACCGGATATGTTTTTTTTAGTAGGCTGATTAGACTGATTAAACTGATGATTTTATGATAAAACAAAATCTTAATCAATCATAAATATCTAACGAAGCGAAGCAAGCGACACAAAGTTAGCCCGTATGGGTCCGTATGGAAAATCAGTATACTATTCTCTCAATCTGAGTTAGCACCAAACTTCAAAACAAAAGTCGTTCCCTCACCAACTTTTGAAACAACCGAAATACTTCCTTTATGAAGCCTCATAATTTGCCGAGAAAGGCTTAAACCTATCCCCGATCCGCTTTTCTTTGTGGTAAAAAACGGGACAAAAATGTTCTCCATAACATCCTTTTCGATTCCGCTTCCGTTATCTGATAATTCAATTATTGTCGAGTAATCTTCGGGAAACAACTCAATGTTAATAATTTTAGTGTTTGTGTGTTTCAAAGCATCAATTGAATTCAATAACAAATTAATAAAAACCTGTTCTATCATTTCGTGATCAACATTAATTGTTAATGAGTTGCTTATTTCGCCAACATTCAGGATTATATTTTGTTTTTCAAATTCCGGTTTCATTAAAGTTGCAATATGTTTAAGAAGTCCTTTAATTTTAACTTTTGTGAATTTAGGATCGGGTAATCGCGTAAGTTGTTTGTATGTTGTTACAAAATTTAGCAGCCCTTTACTTCTGTTTTCAATGGTTTTAAGGCTTTCAAACATATCGCTTTCGTCATCAGGATTTAATTCACAGAAATCAATCTTTTCTCCGTTTTCATTAATTAACATTTTATTCAAAGCCGTACTTAATGAAGAAATCGGTGTAACGGAATTCATAATTTCATGGTTCAAAACCCTGATAAGTTTTTTCCACGAATCCAACTCCTGTTCATCAAGGGCATTCTTAATATCATGCAGCGAAACCATTTTATAAACTTTGTCCTGAAGTTTAAATACCGAACATTGCAGGTTTAATTGAAGAAGATTTTTTTTAATCCTGACCTTTATCAATTCCTCAGAATCAGGCTTAATTGTGAGAATAGAATTATAAAGGCCGGTATCAACAGATTCGATATCAGAAAGTTTATTTATTTGTTTAAGTTCGAGCAATCGGTTGGTAGCAGTATTAATCAAATGTATATTTCCTTCAGGTTCATAACACAATATCGCCGTCCTGGTATGCTCAAAAACCATTTGTAAATATTGGTATTGTAACTCTTTTTGGATTCTTACATTTTGAAATTCAGCGATAATTTCATTAAATGCCTGCTTAAGTTCGTAAAAAGGAGCTTTTGTGTTTTTTGGATTCGACCATCTGTTTGTAAAATCCTTATGTTTTATTGAAAGTAAAAATTTTCCGAGTTCCCGGCTTGTAGTTTCGACAAAATATAATAGTTCGATCAGAAAAACAATTACTAAAAGAATTAAAACACTACTTGTTACATACCATTTATCCTGTCGAATTGCAAAAAGAAAGGCAAACATTAAAAATGCTAATAAAAATATTCGCAGAATTACCCTTATTCTGAAGTTTTTAAAGATCATATTTATTCATTTTACGATAAAGTGTGGTCCTTCCCAAACCAAGTTCTTTTGCAGCTTTACTCAAATTTCCATTATGTTTTTTTAAAGCGGTTTTTACGGCATTTTTTTCAAGTTCCTCAATATTCAGATTTGATTTGATTGAGTTTTCATTTCTATCATTATTTAAAAGAAAATCATTACTATTAATTTTACTATCTTCACACATAATCACTGCTCGTTCGATCAGGTGTTTAAGCTCCCTGATATTTCCGGGCCATTGGTATCTGATAAATTTTCTGATTGCATCTTTAGTTATTCTAATTCCCTTTTTATGATATTTTTCGGAGTATTTTTTAACAAAAAAATCAACCAAAAGTGGAATATCTTCCTTTCGATCACGAAGAGGTGGCAGGGTAATTTCAACAGTATTTATTCGGTAAAGCAAATCCCGGCGGAAAGAATTTTCTTCAATCATTTTATATAAAGGCATATTTGTTGCCGAAATTAATCTAATATCAATATGGATTTCTTTATTATCACCCAATCTGTTTATCTTTCTGTTTTCGAGAACCGAAAGCAATTTTGATTGTAAAGGATAGCTAAGGTTTCCGATTTCATCTAAAAAAATAGTACCTCCCGAGGCTATTTCAAATCTTCCAGCTCTGTCACGTGAAGCATCAGTGAACGATCCTTTTTTATGTCCAAAAAGTTCTGATTCGAATAAAGTTTCGGAAATAGCACCAAGATCAACATTAACAAAAATCTGATCCGAGCGTAATGAATTTTTATGAATTGCCCGTGCTACTAATTCTTTTCCCGTCCCGTTTTCACCAAGAATTAAAACATTGGCATTTGTTCCTGATATCTTTTTTATTGTTGAAAGAATTGATTTCATAGCTTCCGACTCCCCTATCATTTCGGAATAAGATTTATCAATTTCATCTTTCAAAGACTTTTGTTTTGATTTTAATTCTCTTATCTCTTTTTTCGATTTACTGAGCCGAAGTGCCGAACTAAGAGTTGCAATTAATTTTTCGTTATCCCAGGGTTTAATAACAAAATCTATCGCTCCGATTTTCATTGCTTCCACAGCAAGATTTAGATCAGCATAAGCAGTTATCATAATAACATTGCTGTGAGGATTGATTTTCAGAATTTCTTTCAGCCAATAAATCCCTTCTTTTCCACTTGTTGCCCCCGTTGAAAAATTCATATCCAAAAGCATTACATCGTAATCATCTTCCCTCAGTATTTGTTGAAGTTTAAAAGGATCACTTTCGGTACGAATAAAATCAAACTGATGCTTAAGAACTACTTTTGATGTTAAAAGAATATCTTTATCATCATCAATAATTAAAATCTTGTCTTTTCTTTTTTGATTCATCTAATTTTAAGAATTTTTACAAATATAAAAAATGTTTCGTTATGGAACAATATTATTGTTCCGAAGTGAAACAAATATTAATTTAATTTTTATAAAAATATTATGATTAAAATCAGATTACAAGAAGCTTAAGAAACATGGTACATTTCTTGGAAATAATAAAAATCAAAAAAAATAATTATGTTTAGAAATCTTTTAATATCTTCCTACAGATTCTTTTTAAAAAACAAAGTTTCTTCATTAATAAATATTTTCGGTTTATCGGTCGGATTGGCATCTTGCATTTTAATTTTTGTATATATTTCGTATGAATTAAGTTTCGACAAATATCATTCAAATAAAAATAATGTTTACAGAATTGTTAAACACACTATGGGAAATGACGGAGAAGAGTTTAACGCCGAAACCGAATTCCCTCTTGGAGAATTCATCAGATTATCGTTTCCTGAAATAGAAACTGTAGTAAGAACTCAGAATGCTGAAAAAAGTATAATAAAAGCTGAGGATGAATCATATCAGGAGGAAAATTTGTTATTTGCCGAACCTGATATTTTTAAGGTTTTTGATTTCGATTGGATAGAAGGAAACAAGGAAAACGCATTAAATGATAAACATTCGGTAGTTTTAACACAAAGCCTTGCGGAAAAGTTTTTTAATGATGCATCACCAATTGGAAAAATAATTACTCTTGAAAACGGAGTGGATTTAAAAGTCAGCGGAATTGTCGAGGATGCTCCGCCAAACACTCATTTGCCGTATTCATTGATTATTAATATTGATGCTCTAAACGAAGAGTTTCTTGGTGTGAATTATGACCGGTGGACGATTATACTTTCCGATTTTTACCTTTATTTACTCCTGAATGATTATTATGATGTTACTAATCTTGAAAACCAAATAACCGAAAAAGTAAGAACTCATTTAGAGCCTGACGAAAATGATGTTTATTCCTACCATTTGCAATCATTATCTGATATTCATTTCGATACTCAATACTATGGCCGTGTTTACACAAGTAGTAAAAAAATAATTTGGGTTTTCGCATTAGTTGGCATTTTTATATTAATAATTGCAAATATTAATTTTATAAATCTTTCGATTGCACAATCAATAAAAAAATCAAAGGAGGTTGGAATAAGAAAAATCATTGGAGCACAACGTTCACTTCTTATTAAAAGGTTTTTAATTGAGGCGTATTTAATCACTTCCATAGCTGTTATTATCGCTATTATTCTTGCCGAGATAAGCATGCCGTTCTTAAACCGCTTTTTGGGAAATAGTGCTCAATTCAATCTTTACTCTAATTACGATAATATTTTGTTTGTATTAATTTTACTGTTTGTAACTGGTTTGTCAACAGGATTGTACCCCGCATTTGTTTTATCTTCGTATAAACCTTTGGAAGCAATTAAAAGTAAAATCGGCTCACACAAACGCTCGGTAAAATATTTGCGAAACTCCTTAATTGTTATACAGTTTGTTGTTAGTCAGGTATTAATTATTGGAACAATAATTATCAGCCTTCAAATGAATTTTATTCAGAAAAAAGACCTTGGTTTTGAAAGTGATTCAATAATAAAATTTGCGGTTCCTGATCAGGAAAAAGCAGATGTACTCAAAAGCAAATTACTTGAAAACCCAAATATTTCAAGCTTTACTCAGGGTATTTCAAGCCCAATGGCAGGTGAGGATGAAAGGTTTACATCGGGGCTTTATACAAGAGAGATGGGCAGAGAAAACTCAATTGATTGTGATTTAAAAACCTGCGATGAAGATTATTTGAAAACTTTTAAAATGAAAATGGTAGCTGGCGAATGGGATATTTTGGACAGGACTGCCGACTCACTTCGAAAAATTGTTGTTAACGAAACTCTTTGCAAAATGCTTGGTTTTGAAACAAATTTGGATGCCGTTGGAGTTAGAATTAATTACGGTAGAATTGTTGGTGTGGTAGAAGATTTTCATACTGAGTCGTTTCACGAAACTATGGAGCCGGTAGTTTTCTTTTATTATCCTAGGTTTTTTGGCTTGGCTTATGCAAAAGTAAATCCACAAAATATGCAACAATCAATCCGGCACATCGAAAGCGTTTGGAATGAATTATTTCCCGAACAATTTTTTAATTATGAAATCTTAGATAATTATCTTGAAGGTTTGTATAATAAGGATAAGCAAATATCGCAAATCATAAGGTTTTTCTCAGTTATTGCAATTATTCTAGCATGCCTTGGGTTGTTTGGCTTGATATCATATGTCGTAGTTCAGAAAACACCAGAAATTGGAATAAGAAAAGTGTTGGGGGCAAATTATAAGAATTTGTTTGCTCAAATTTCAAATGAATATATTAAATTAATAATAGTTTCAAATTTAATAGCCTGGCCTGTTTCATGGTATTTTATTGAAAAATGGCTGGCTCAATTTGCATTTAGGATCAGTTTTCCGTGGTATGTTCTGATTATTGCTTTTGTGATTTCTATAATTCTTGCTTTGTCTACAATAAGTTTTCAGACTATTAAGGCAATAAGAATCAATCCTGTTGAATCATTAAAATATGAATAATAGATGACTAGAAACTATTTTAAAATCGCAATTAGAAACATCCTGAATAATAAAATATTTACAGCAATCAATGTTTTAGGGCTTTCGATAGGTTTGTGTTGTTGTTTATTGCTTTTTTTATATGTTAAGCATGAACTCAGCTATGATAAATTTATTGAAAATTCGGGCTCAATCTATCGACTTTGGTTGCATAATGAGCTAAACGGAAATGTTATGGATGATCCTATTACCAGTTTACCCTATGGGCCGACACTCGTTGAGGATTTTCCCGAAGTAATAAATATGGCAAGAATCAGCTCAATGCAAGGTGGAACATTTTCAAATAAGGAAAAAGAAATTCCGAGGGTAAGTTTTTTGTATGCCGATACTTCATTTATGAAAATATTTTCAATAAAACCGGTTTCTGGAAATATTGAAACTGCTCTTGAGGCAAGCAACTCACTTGTTCTTACTAAGACTCTTGCTGAAAAACTATTTGAAAATGAAAATCCAATCGAGAAAACTATTCGCTTAGATAATTCGCAAAACTTGATGGTTACAGCCGTTGTTGAAGATTTTCCCGATAAATCGCATTTAGAATTTGAAGCCCTTTTACCTATGGAAAATATTCTTTCCGACCCTGGATCATTTAAGGGGTGGGATGGGAATTTTAGTTTTTACACATATATTTTGTTGAGCAGATCCGCCGATCTTGTTTCATTAACCTCAAAGTTCCCCGAACTGATGGAGGAGCACGTAAATAAAAAGGGAAGGCAATTTGGTTCAATAACCGATCTACATATTCGAAACATTAAAGACATTCATTTACATTCAAATACGCCTTATGAACTCAAACCCGGTGGAAATCTTTCAAATATATATATTTTTTCAGCCATAGCTTTTTTTATTTTGATAATTGCCTGTATAAATTTTATGAATCTTTCAACTGCAAGGTCGGTAAAGCGTGCTAAAGAAATCGGGATAAGAAAAGTGCTTGGTTCATATCGTTCAAAAATTATAGGACAATTTCTCGGAGAATCAGTTTTACTTTGTTTTATTGCAATTGTTTTTACACTCATTTTCATCGAAATATTTCAACCATATTTTAATCATTTCACGGGTTTGAATTTGAGTCTCTACCATAATTCAAATTGGCCATTGTTATTTGCTTTACCTTTTGCAGTTATTTTGGTTGGAATTATTGCAGGCAGTTATCCGGCTTTCTTTATGTCGGCTTTTAAACCTGTCAAAGTGTTAAAAGGAAATATTGAAAAAGCTAACAATAAATTCAATTTCAGAAATATTCTTGTTGTTTTTCAGTTTATAATTTCGGTAGCATTAATTGTAAGTACTATAATTATTTATCAACAAAATAATTTCCTTAATAATAAAAACATCGGGTACAACAGAGATGGTTTATTGTATGTGCACTTAGCCAATAAAGCCCAGATGAGAGCATTCAAAGTACTAAAAAACGAATTGTTGAATTTAAACGGAGTAGAAAATGTGACAGGATCATCTGCTTTGCCGGTCGGAGGTTTAACACAAAACGGGTATTTACCCGAAAGTATGGATAAGCCAATGATGCTTCATTTGTTAGAGGCGGATGAGGATTTTCTTGATGCCTATAAAATGGAAATTATCGACGGACGAAATTTTTCAGAAAAGTTTAAAACAGACAAGAATGCATTTTTAATTAATGAAACCGCTGCAAAAATAATCGGGTGGGACAAAGCTGTAGGAAAGACTATCAGAAGAGACACAATACATAAAGTCATTGGAGTAGTAAAGGATTTTCATTTCAGATCATTACATTTAGAAATTGCTCCCTTGATCATTTCCCTGATTCCCGAAAATGAAGTTTATGTGATGTCAATAAGAGTAAATTCGGAAAATGTTTCACAAACTCTCGAAGCGATTCAAAAAATTTGGGATACAATTTTACCTGATCAAACTTTATCTTATTCTTTTTTAGATAAACGATTTGAACACATTTATATAGCTGAAGCCAGATTTGGAACAATTTTCATTAGTTTTACATTTCTTGCAATATTTATTGCATGCCTCGGATTATTGGGTTTATCTGCCTATATGGCTGAACAAAGAACTAAAGAAATTGGAATCAGGAAAATACTAGGTGCTTCAGAAGGATTAATATTTAGGCTTTTATCAAAAAATTATTTAATCCTTGTTTTGATAGCAAATTTAATTGCATGGCCAATTGTTTGGTTTTGGATGACACGATGGTTAGAAAACTTTGCTTACTCAATTAATATTTCATTGTTGCCCTTTGTTTGGTCTCTGATAATTTCAATATTAATTTCAATAATAATAATTTACATCCAGACTTCAAAAGTTGCTAATTCAAATCCGGTTGATGCTTTGAAGTATGAATAAGAAAGAAGAAATATTGAAAGGTATTAATGGTACACTGATTTGACTGATTTAACTGATTATTATGGTAAAAGTAATAATTTTTTTAAATCATAACTATCATAAAGATCATAATAATCAGTGTACTATCTAATGTAATTAAAAACCAAACTTAATCGACAAGAATACCTGAGAAGGACGCAAAACATAGTTGGATTCCCAAACTGTAAAGGTAGTTGCCTGATATATTGTATAGGTTTTGATGTTGAAGATATTGTTCCATTGGAAATCAATGTCGATATTTGGCTTTTTAAAAGAGTAACGGTATTGCAGGTCAACAAAAACATTGTTGTTTCCATGTTGATTGTAATACTCGGATGAAAGACTGATAAGTTGTGTTTTGGTTGGAAAAGCAAAAACA
Organism: uncultured Bacteroidales bacterium; assembly: GCA_964462015.1. GTDB lineage: Bacteria > Bacteroidota > Bacteroidia > Bacteroidales > JAEINX01 > JAEINX01. The sequence continues at coordinate 140,287 of CAYWXI010000003.1, forward strand.
TTAATCTTGTGCCTTAGCATGGAAATGTTGCTTTTTTTGTCATCTTCAATAAAAGTTTGAAAACAGCTTGCATTCAGACTGTATTCTGAATTTATCCATTTGTTTATGCGAACATTTATCTCCGGGACGAAATTGTAAAAAAGGATTTTAGAATTAAACAATTCATCGTTCATAATCGACTTTCGCTGCCGTTGATTGAAGCCGGCTTTAAAACTTATTGTTGTTTTTATTGCAGAAAGATACTTGCTTGTTTTTCCTTGAAAATAATGAGAATAAGCTGTGTAGGGCATATGAAATGCTTGAAGAATAGTGGTTCCGTCAGATTGAATCACACTACTATATACCAGATTATTATTACTGATGGAATAGATATACCTCAAAGAATTGAAAAAAGAAGTTATGGGATTGCGATACGAAAGATAGGATGAAAAATCATTACGGGAAGTTTCTGAAAGTGGAGCTCCGTTTTTATAAAGCTTACGATAATTTCTTAGGATGTAGCCGTAGTGTACTCTGTCTATGTCACCCAAACTGTTGGTATATTTCCATGAGCCTTTGATTCGCCAAAATCCGCCAATCTCATAGTTGATTGATAAACCCGGATCGAACAGAATACGGTTTAGTTTTTGCCCTTGTTCTGATCCTAAATCGTTTATATTTACTTCTTGCCAGCTTATCGGCAGGTTTGCTTTTATCTTAATTTTCTTTTTTTGATATTCTACTCCCATTTGGAAATAAGTGTGAGTATGGTAGCTGTCCAGTTTATTGGTAAAGCCGGGTCCAGCTACGTTTTCTTTTTCTTGTTGAGTGATTACAATATTACTTTCAAGCATCTGACTACGGTACGATATGCCTAATTTTGGGGAAAAACTCATCTTTTTCCAACTAAAGATGAAACCGGCTGAATGATCGGCATAAAAGCGTTTCAAATCTATTTGCTGGTTTACCTTATCATAAGGCTCGTTGTGATTTAAAACGTCTTCAAACTGTCCGGGTCGTATTACTAAATTATGCGGACTATGGTCGTAACTAATATTTGATCGAAAATCTATTAGATGTTTGCCTATGGAATTAACCGAATGTAATTCGTTTGAAATGGATTTTAAAGGATTTTTCAATGATTGTGTAATTTCTTTGCCATCTGTAAAAACCACACCCATCTGTTTATCCCATCGCGATTTTATTTTCAACTCATTATTAAGATAGTTTTTTTTAACATTCCGACTTAATGTGAACTCACTATAAAAGTAATTGTTATGAAAGTGATTATTGATGTTTTCTTCAAAAACAAGTGTGTCGGTCAGGTTATAAAGGCTGCGATGTTGACTTGCTTGCTGTCGTTGATTATCGTTTATGTAATAAAGGTTGGTTCTAAGTTGAAAGTCGTGATTAATACGCAGCAGTCCGTTGAAATTAAGCAGGTGAATTTTATTATCCAGGTAACGGTTTTGGGCAATTTCCAGGGGATTTACAGTTTTTATATTTAAAATGCCGGGGTCTTCAACCGGCTTATTAATATTTTGAAGTAAATTTTCAAATGTCATCACATTAAGTTGTTGTGATACATCATTTCCGGTATTGTTGGTCTGATAGGATGTTAACACCTGAAAGTTTTTTGTAAAAATCATGGGAGTGACATTTATGTCCCAAAGAAAAGGAGTTAATCCTCCTCCCAATTGGGCAGTGCCTGTGATGGCGACATCCTTTTTCAGATTAAGATTTAATGAGGCTTGTTGCGAAGCAATCCTGTCTTCTAAAATTCTGATAGGTTGGTGGTTTTCTAAGACTTCTATTGTGCTGACCGAAGAGTGGGGAAGGTTTTTGCTTACAACGACATAACGGCCATCCATCAGGTCGAGGTTTTCCACATAAAACTTTTGAAGAGGCATTCCCTGGTAAAGAATACGTCCGTTAGGTTCTACTTCGATGCCGGGCATACGGCGTAAAACATCATCAATGCTTCTATCCTCTTTTCGGGCAAACGAACTGACAAGATAACTGATGGTGTCACCACGTTTTTCGATGGACGGTGCTTTAACCGTAAAAGCATCTAATTCCATAATTTTATTCTCCATTACGAAATCAAGGCTTTGCGAAATATTTGCAATTCTGCGGAATTCACTTTTGTAATGAATGGCGCTAAGTTTAATATCAAGGCTGTCAGAAGTACCGGTTACAACAGCTTTGAAATGCCCTTTACTATCACTCACAGCATAAGCAATCAGAGTTTCAGTGTCCGGCAAATACACCAATATGTTGATTTTTGATAATGTTTCACCTTTAGTATTTATTACCTTACCATCAATGGTTTGTTGTCCCATAACATTTTGCCAAAACAGCAAAGTAAAAAAAAATATTGTTAAAAATCTCATACGCCGGAAACTAAATAGTATTTGTCCATAAAGCAAGTATAAATTGATTTAAAAATAAAGGGCATTTTTCATTTATTAGTTTACAATTTTTTTTGAAAGAAAACATTATTTTTTAAATTTTAAACCTTAGTAGATGATGAAATTAATTACTGATTCATAACCTTATTAGCTTATTATACGGCTGATAATAAGGTAATAAGGTTTTGGGGCAAGAGGTTACAAAATTTTCTACTAAGGTTAAAAGCATAAAAATAAGGTTTTTATAAAATCTAATAAAAGAGTAAACTAAAATATACCGTACTATTTTCGCTTAAGTTCAATTGGATTATTACGAATCGGTGCATTTGTTACAACATATTGTATTGATTTGCTACTAAGGCCTGCATCCTTTCCTCTGCTTGCAATATTATTGTAAAAACTATCTTTGGCACGGAAAAAATCGTATTTACTGGTTTCAACAAAGTTTTTTTCTCTAAGATCAATCATTAATTTTTGTATTGGTTTTTCAATGGATTCCAGTACAAACACATAGTGATTGCGTGTGTCGTGAACATTAAAAATCAAACCGGGCAGGCCATTAAATTTATAGGGGCCATCGTTATATGGGATTTCAGGACAAAACCATGCAATCCAAGTTCTGCCACCAAAATCGCTTGTGGCCTTTTGTGCCTTGTAACCTTTTATTGTAGAAGTATCTCCGGTTAATTGCCAGTTAAATAGTTCTAGATCTTCCTCAAATTTGAATGTACTTGAGGGGATGTGCTCTATATAAGTTAGTTTATCTTTCGGATAGTTTTTGTAAATTCTATAATGAATAGCAGACCTTGGCCTATTTCGATCCATTAAAAATTCCTGAAATTCAGAGATACAAGTAATTTTATCCGTAATTGTATCACAGCGGTAGTTATTATTACTTTGAAATATGCTGACATTATTTCCCAGAAAGAGTAGCATATCACTCTGCCTGATTAAGTCAGGGTTTAAGGAATCTTGTTGATATTTTAAGGAATAGGTTACAATTAATTCCACCGGTTCAATTTCTGTAAGAGGAAATTCAGATGGAAAGAATTGGGCAAATGAAAACAAGGAAAATGATATTAGTATTAATAAAAAGATGTTTCGCATAATTTTAAGCTTATTTTTTAAAAATTAATCATTTTTTTATAGTACACTGATTTGACTGATTAAACTGATTTTTTTATGATAAATCAAAATCATAAAAACCAGTGTACTATATTTCATTTTCTCTTCAATTCAATTGGATTATTACGAATCGCTGCATTTGTTACAGCATATTGTATTGATTTGCTACTAAGGCCGGCATCCTTTCCTCTGCCAGCAATGTTATTGTAAAAAGCATCTTTAGCACGGAAAAAATCCTGTTTGCTTGTTTCAACAAAGTTCTTTTCTCTAAGATCAATCATTACTTTTTTTGAAGGCTTCTCAATGGATTCCAATTCGAACACATAATGATTGCGGGTATCGGCAACATTGAAAATCAAACCCGGCAGGCCATTAAATTTATAAGGGCCATCGTTATATGGGATTTCAGGGCTAAACCAGGCAACCCAGCTTCTACCACCAAAATCGCATGTTGCTTTCTGTGCCTTGTAACCTTTTATTGAATCTGTTTCATCACATAACTTCCAGTTAAAAAGTTCAAGGTTTTCCTCAAATTTGAATGTACTTGAAGGTATGTGTTCTATATAAGTAAGTTTATCTTTCGGATAGTTTTTGTATATCCTATATCTAACTAGAGGGGTAGCTACACTTCTGTCCATTAAGAATTCCTGAAATTCAGACATACAAGTAATTTTTTTCATAATGGTATCAGATTTGTATAAGTTAGTGCTTATAAATTTGCTGACATTTTGTCCCAAAAAGAGTTTCATATAGCTATGTTTGATAAAATCAGGGTTTAATGAATCTTGTTGATAATCTAAGGAGTATGTAATAATTAATTCAGCCGGTTCAATATCTGTAATAGGGTAGTCAAATCTGAATTGAGCATAAGAAGTCAGAGAAAAGGATATTAGTAATAATAAAAAGATGTTTCGCATGATTTAAATTTTATTTTTATAATTAATCATTATATTGAATATTTTGAATTTTGTTTAATTGTTTTTACAAAAATGATATCAAACAAAAAAAAGAACTTTCTAAAGATGAAAAATACGAAATTTGGATGAATCAAAAGTTTGTTATTTTTCAATTAATATACAACCGATAAATAATGCTTATTAATTCTATTTCTATGCAAAAGGTAACCTTTAAAATTGCCTTTTAACAAACAATTAACAAATAGCACACTGATTGGACTGTTCAGACTGATTGAACTGATTGGGATGAGTAAATACTAATAATCTTAACCAATCATAAAAATCTAATGAAACGAAGCAAAGCCTGCCCGTATGGGTCTGTATGGATAAATCTGCGTACTATCCCTCAAAAGCCTGCTCAAACTCCTCATCGAAGCGTTTATTAATATAATCGCAACCATGATGAAATATCCTATTATTATTATCTTCAGACGAATAATTGAATTTGAATTTTTTACCGGTATTCTTTAATGGTAATAACGAAATTGCTTCAGTCATAACATCTTCGATTGATTTGGATTCTTCTTTTGAACCAAGCTTTTTCAAAAGATCAATCATTTGCCTGTAAGATGATTTTTTGACCTTTTTGTCAAATTGCTTTTCAAATTTCTGGATAACTTTTTGAGTATTTGTGTAACTGCCACCTGTTTCAATCGGGAAAGAAGCCGGTAATACCAAATCAGCCATCTGAGCGGTTTCGGTGAGGAAATAATCCTGAACAACAACATAATCAACAATTGAGAGCCACCCGGCAACCTGAACCTTGTTTACTGCACATCCCATCGGATCTTCACCGAAAATAAAAATGTTTTTAAGTACACCACTCTCTAAAGATTCATACTGGCTAATGTTTACTGTTTTTGGAAGGCTTCGTGTATGCCACAATTTTCTCATTTTCTGCTGAAGTTTCTTTTCAAGAATTGCTTGCGAACCAACACCTAAAGTAGGGCAAATTCCCATATCGAATAATCCTTGCGAATTGTTTTTTTCTTTCAGAGAAATCAATCCGCTTGAAGTTTTCCCGAGTTTTCCGGTTATCATTGCAAGATTGAATAATTCGAGAGAAGCATTTGAAGAGACTTCTTTTTCGGAAAATACGATAATAGCATTCATTTGATTATTGAATTCTTTAGCAAATTCAATAATATTATCCATATATTTTACTCCCGAAAGTTTTACTAATTCTACAAAATTTTCTTTTAAAACTTCTTTTTTATATTCTTCAAAATCCGAACAATTATCTTTTATAAAAAATGCGTTTTCAAAGTGATTGGCGATAAGATAGTAATTAACGGCTTTAATGAAATAATAATAAGATTTAATAAAAATAGCATCATCAACTTTATGCTTCAGGCTACTTTTTTTATCGGTTGAGATCAATTCAATTGGGATATTATTTTTTTGTCGGGCATTATTTATTATAAAACCTGCCACTGCATTGTCTTTATTGATTTCAGAACCAATCAAATAAATTTTACTAGCCTCGTTTAATTGTTCAAAAGGAACGTTTGCTATTGAATTATTAACGTAGCCAAAGCCTCTGTTTAAATAATGAAAACTTGTAACATTATTGGTTTTTGCACCGGTTCGGGCTAATTTTTGTACAAGATACATTTCTTCATTTGAAAGCCTTGCTCCTGTAAAGAAAACATTATCATCAGGTTCGACACTTTTAATTTTATCAGCAATAATCTCATATGCTTTTTTGAAAGAAATTTCCTCAAATCTTCCATTAACTTTCAGCAAAGGTTTTGTTATTCTTGAAACATCGTTAAGATATTGGTAGCCGAATTTAGGATATTTACAAAGATTTCCATCATTGTTTACAAGGCCTTCGTTGCCTGTGACTTTCATAACAAAGTCTTTTTTGTGATTAAGTGAAATATCACAACCGATAGAACAATAATTACAAATTGTTTCGGCTTGTTGCAATTTAACCGGCCCCGGTTTGAAATTTACGTTTTCGGTAATTGCACCTGTGGGGCATGTTGAAATACAAAGTCCGCATGATTCGCAGGTAGTATCCGAAAGCGAATTACCCATACTTGGAGCGACATAAGTATCGTAACCCCTGTTTACTAATCCTAATGCATTTGCGCCAACAACTTCATTACAAATTCTTACACATCTTGAGCATAAAACACATTTATTGTTGTCAATTTCGATATATGGATGTCTGAAATCAACCTGATATTCATTAAATTCACCACCAAGTCTGCTTTGCTCAGCATTATATTCGGTCGCATATTTTTTCAGGTCGCATGTAAAATATTCCGTACAACCACATTCCAAACATCTTTGTGCTTCATGTTTTGCAACATCTTCGCTGTCGTAACCAAGTTCAACTTCCTTAAAATTAACTCTGTCATCCGGATCGAGAGTAGGCATTTCGTCACGTAATTGTTTTTCAAAATGACCAAGATAATCTTCTGAAACCTGCTTTTTAAAGTCATCTTTTTTGCTGATAAATTCTTTTTGGGGAGGTTCTATTTCCTGTCCCAATAAAAATTGATTACAAGAATGCGATGCAATCTTTGCCTGGGCAATTGCTTCGATCAGGGTTGCGGGTCCTGTAACTCCGTCACCGGCAGCAAATATTGATTTAATCCCTGTTTGTAAAGATTCGGGATTTGCATCAATATCACCCCAACGATTTGTTTTAAGTTCTTCGTCAGAATAATTTTTATTTACATTTTCAAGAAAATTAACATTGGTTTTTTGTCCGATAGCCGCCAAAATATAATCAACCGGCAGATCGAATTCCGAACCATCGACAGGAATTGGCCTTCTTCGTCCTGATGCATCCGGTTCGCCTAATTTCATTTTAATGCAAGAAATTGATTTTACTTTCCCTTCTTCGTCTTTATTTACTTTTCTGGGATTAGTAAGAAGCATATATTCAACGCCTTCGAGTTTCGATTCGTGAATTTCGATGGGATTGGCAGGCATTTCATTTTCGGTACGACGATAAATAACAAATACCTCTTCAGCACCACAACGTTTTGCCGTACGACAACAATCCATGGCTGTATTTCCACCTCCGATAACTGCAACTCTTTTTCCACTGAAATCATAGCGTTTCCCACTTACTTCCATGTCTTTCAGAAAATAAATTCCCGGAAAAACATTTTCAGCATCATCACCTTCACAACCAATTAAAGTACCAATTTGAGAACCAATTGCTAAGACACTTGCATCATAATTTGTTTTTATTTCAGCAAAATCAAGGTTTTCACCCAATTTTTTATTGAAAAAGATATTAGCACCCATTTCGGTAATATTATCAACTTCTTTTTGAAGCAGGTCATTCGGTAAACGATATTCAGGAATTCCATAGCGTAACCAACCGCCGGCTTTTGGAGCAGCTTCGTAAATATCAACCTGATGTCCTTCTTTTTGAAGGAAAAATGCTGCGGATAATCCACCCGGGCCTCCACCAATCACAGCTACTTTTTTACCGGTAGATTCTTTTATTTTCGGTACATATTTATTTTCTGATTCAAGGTCATAATCGGAAGCAAACCGTTTCATATAATCAATTCCAACACCTGTTTCTTCATCAAGAAGATTACGACGGCAAGCTGTTTCACAAGGACGAACGCAAACTCTTCCGCAAATAGCAGGAAGAGGATTTGTTTCCTTTATTAAAGCAACAGCTTCGTGATACATACCTTTGTCGATGAGCGAAATATATCCTTGAACATCAACACCGGCCGGACAGGTTTGCTTACATGGCCCGACACAATCGGCATAATGATTGCTTAGAAGCAGATCCAAAGCTGTTTTTCTGGCCATTTTAATTCTATCATTACCGGTATGAATTGTCATACCTTCTGAAATTTTTGTAGAACAAGAGGGTTGTAAACCTCTGAATCCTTCAACCTCAACAACACAAACGAAACATGAAGTATAAGGTTCAATTCTCGGATCGTTACAAAGTGTCGGAATTTCTATATTATTTCTTCTAGCAAGTTCTAAAATGGTTTCTTCTCTGATTCCTTCTACTATTTTGCCGTCTAATCTTACATTTATTTTTTCGCTCATTTCCGAAATTTAAATTGTGATGAAAAAAATTTTATATGTTTATATTTTTGTAGTTAGCATAGATTTGCTGATTACTTATTATAGAAATTGGAAATTAGAAATTAGAAATTTGGTCTTCTCCTGAATTTCAAGTTTCATTAAATAATCATACTCTCGTGTTTCAAATTTGCATTGACATGGTTGTTTCATGTTTCTTGTTCCTTGTTCCTTGTTTCTTGTTCCTGATTTTTCTCATTTTTAATAAACTACATTTTATTAGTTCAAGATGTGGAAATTAGTTCCGAGCAATCGGGAAAAGACTGGGTCTTCTCCCCAATTTCTAATTTCTAATTTCCAATTTCATTATGAAATACGAATAGCATCAAATTTACATTTTGTAAAACACATTCCACATTTAATACAATCTTCCTGACGAATAAAATGTGTTTCTTTTCTTGCTCCGTCAATAGCATCTGAAGGACAATTTTTTGCACAAACAGTGCAACCTGTACATGTTTCAGTATCGACTTCGTAAGTTAATAATGGTTTACATACTTTGGCCGGGCATTTTTTATCAAAAATATGGGCCTCATATTCGTCTTTAAAATACTTGATAGTTGTAAGTACAGGATTTGGTGCTGTTTGACCTAAACCACAAAGAGAATTATCTTTAATCTGGTAAGAAAGTTCTTCAAGCTTTTCAATATCACCTTCTTCGCCTTTTCCATCGGTAATTCTGGTCAGGATTTCTAGCATACGTTTTGTTCCAACTCTGCAAAATGTACATTTTCCGCAAGATTCTTTTTGAGTAAAATCAAGGAAAAATTTCGCAACATCTATCATGCAGGTTGTTTCGTCCATTACAACCATTCCTCCCGAACCCATAATGGCACCGGTTGCATTAACAGAATCGTAATCAACTATAGTATCGGCAAGATGCTCGGGAATACAGCCTCCTGACGGCCCGCCCATTTGAACGGCCTTAAATTTTTTATCATCCTGTATCCCACCGCCAAGTTTGAAAATAACGTCGCGGATACTCATTCCCATCGGAACCTCAACCAAACCCGAACGTTTAATTTTTCCGGCAAGGGCAAATACTTTTGTTCCTTTACTTTTTTCGGTTCCATATTTAGCATATTCTTCGGCACCATTGAGTATTATCCATGGAATATTTGCAAAAGTTTCAACATTATTAATGTTGGTAGGTTTTTTCCAAAGACCTGAAGCAGCTGGAAACGGAGGCCTTTTACGAGGCATACCACGTTCACCTTCCACTGATGCAATTAATGCAGTTTCCTCACCACAAACAAAAGCACCGGCTCCTTCTTTAATGTATAAATCGAAATTGAATCCATTTAGGCCTAAAATATTTTTACCGAGATAGCCTTTTGCTCTGGCCTGGTCAATTGCAATATTCAATCGTTTAATTGCAAGAGGATATTCCGCCCGACAATAAATTACTCCCGCTGTAGCTTCAATAGCGTAAGCACCTATTATCATACCTTCGATAACTGCGTGAGGGTCGCCTTCTAAAACAGATCTGTCCATAAACGCTCCGGGGTCGCCTTCATCAGCATTGCAAATGATAAACTTTTCACTTGCTTTATTATCGTTTGCAAATTTCCATTTTAAACCGGTCGGGAAACCTCCCCCACCTCTACCTCTTAAACCTGACTTTAAAATTGTTTGGATTACATCGAGTCGGGAAACTCTTTGTCCGGCAATTTTTTTTATGGCACGATAACCCTTTCTTTCTTCATATTCCTCAATAGATTCAGGGTCAATAAAGCCACAATCACGAAGTGTGATTTTTACCTGATCCTGCACAAAATCATCTTCAGGGGTATCGAACAGGTCTGTATAAACGACGTAATCTTTTATTGGTTTTGCTTTTTTTATGTGTTCTTCAATGATTTCTTCTACTTTTTTCTCATCAATATCCCCATAAAGATATGAACCTTTTTTGTCGATAATTTCCACTAAAGGTTCACGATAACACATTCCTATGCAGCTTGTTTTCTTTAGATTAAAACCAAGATTTTCTGCTTCTTTAACTAATTTTATCTTATCAAAAACTTTACTTGCTCCGGCTGCAATACCACAACTTCCAAGGCCTACTATAACTTTTGTATTTTCCATATTTTCAGGTTACTTGTTTCTTGTTTTTTGTTTCTTGTTTCAGGTTTCAGATTAACGGGTACTGATTTCAGGTTTATAATTTCAATCTAATTTGATTCCTGTCGCTTAATTCCCCGTAAAATTTTTACAGCCTGGTTTCCTGTTAATTTGCCGTAAGTTTCATCACCTATCATCATAACAGGTGCTAATGAACAACAACCGAGACAAGCAACAGATTCAAGGGTGAATAAACCATTTTCGGTTGTCTCGCCATCATTTATCTCCAGGTGTTCCTGTAATGCATCGGTGATAGCATTTGCATTTTGTACGTGGCAGGCAGTACCATGACATACTTTTATAATATGCTTTCCAACAGGATTTAAACGAAATTGAGCATAAAAAGTAGCAACTCCATACATATCGCTTAGCTCTAATCCTGTTTCATCCGATATTTTTTGAAATGCTTCGTGTGGAATATATCCAAAAACATCTTGTGTACCTTGTAATAGAGGGATTAAGTTCCCTCTTTTTTCTTTATATTTTTCAATTAAAGGATCTATTAGTTTAATATCAACAGCTTCCTGTTTTGTTGCTTCATTTTCGATTTTTATCCTTGCTAATCGCATATCATTTATTTTTTAAATAAGAAGGGGCAAAAGTAAAAAATGTTTTTCGATTATATTTCCAAACAGTAATTTAGATAAATTCTAAATAAACATTTTATTACGGGTATATATCTGTTTATCTGTAATATATATGTGTTTTGTGAATTAATTAACAGAAAAATATTTGGATAATAATATAAATTATCACTTTGAATCAAAAAAAATATTTAAAGCCTCTTAGCTTTCAATAATCGAATATAATTTTTTAAAAAAACCTTTTCATCATAATTATCAAAACCATTTTGTGTTAATATTTGTTTCCAGTTTTTCTCAATAAAATCAAAAGCATATTTACATTCAATAGTATTAAAAATAATGCGATGAGAAAGAGGAATTTTCTTTAAATCAAATTCTGCATAATCAAGGATATTTAATATTCCACCGGGTTTCAGATGGTTAAAGGCATTTTTTATTATTATTTCCCTGATATTTTGTGGAAAACCGTGTAGAACAAAACTAATAAAAACTTTATTGTATTTCTGATTTAAATCAAAAGGCTGATCTATTCTTTGGTTTAGGAATCTTATGTTTGTGTATCTTAGGCAATTCTTCTGGAATTGGTTTTCCATCTGTTTTGAAATATCCAGGCTGGTTATTAAAGAATTTTCGGAAACATATTCGTTCATTATGCAAATATTTCTTCCTGTTCCACAACCAAAATCAATTATACTATCATTTTTATTGATATTCATGCTTTTAATGGCTCTTCTGATAAATCCTTTATATTTTCCGAAGGAAGCAATATTCATCAAATTATCGTAATGCTTAGCAGTGAAATTACTAAGTTCTATTCCTGAATCCGGATAAATTTTTGTCATAATGATAGTAGATTTAAGGAGGAAACTAACACAAATAAATTGGAAATAACAAATATCAAAAAACAAAAAAACTGCCCTTATTCTAAGAGCAGTTTTCAAATAATTTTAGTGAGAAAGAATTACTTTTTTTTCTCAGTTGCAGCTATTTTTTTATGCATAGCATTTGCTGCTATTCTTCCGGCACCCATTGCAAGTATTACCGTTGCAGCACCTGTTACAATATCACCACCTGCATAAACAAATTCCTTTGCTGTTTCGTTAGTTTCTTCATTAACATCAATATATCCCCGTTTATTTCTTTTAATATCGGGTGATGATTCGAAAATTATGGGATTAGGGCCGTTTCCGATAGCTACTATCGCTAAATCGCAATCCAAAATAAAGTTAGAATCCTTAATTGGAACTGGTCTTCTTCTTCCTGAAGCATCCGGTTCACCTAATTCCATTTTAATACATTCCATTGCTTTGATAATGTTATTATCGGTTCCAATATATTTTACAGGACTTGTTAATAACTTAAACTTGATTCCTTCCTCTTCTGCATGGTGTACTTCCTCGGCCCGTGCCGGTAATTCGTGACGTGATCTACGATAAACAATAGTTACTTCAGTTGCACCTGTTCTGATAGCGGTCCTGGCACAATCCATTGCAACATTTCCTCCTCCAATAACAGCAACTTTACTTCCTTTTGGCATTGGAGTGTCGTACTCAGGAAATTTGTAGGCTTTCATCAGATTCATTCTGGTGAGGAACTCATTTGCAGAAAAAACATTTCCAAGACTTTCGCCATCAATTCCCATAAACCATGGTAGTCCGGCACCAACGCCGATATAAACGGCATCAAAATGTTCAAGCAATTCATCGACTGTAATCACATTCCCGATAACATGATTTAATTCGACTCTGCAACCTAATTTTTTCAAATAGTCTATTTCAAATTGAACAATTGATTTTGGTAATCTGAATTCAGGGATTCCATAAGTTAAAACACCTCCCGGAGTGTGCAAAGCTTCAAAAATTGTTACAGAATAACCTAATAAACGCATATCTGCGGCTACGGTCAACCCACCGGGGCCTGAACCCACAACAGCTATTTTTTTTCCGGTATCCTTTTTTATTACAGGAATTTCTACCAGGTCCATTTTTCTTTCGTAATCTGCTGCGAATCTTTCAAGGCGTCCGATCGCAACAGGTTCGTCTCTAATTCCGAGAATACATTTTTCTTCACACTGACTTTCCTGCGGACAAACACGCCCGCATAAAGCAGGTAAAATATTTCGCTCTTTTATTTTTTTAGCAGCTGCGTCAAATTTCTCTTCAGCTATAAGTGCAATAAATGCCGGAATATCAATATTAACCGGACATCCTTCAACACATTTGGGTTTTTTACATTGCAAACATCTACCGGCTTCGAGAAGAGCTAACTCAGAAGTATAACCAAAGGGTACTTCCTGAAAATTATTAACCCTTAATTTTTGATCCTGCTCAGGCATAGGTTGCCGTGGTATTTTTAATTTAATCTTTCTCTCATCAGCTTTAGTAATACCATGCCATTCGCATCCATGTTTTAAGCAAAAATAAAATGGTATTAGTTTGGCATAAGCCGACACTATTGATTCTCCCACTTTAGAACCACATTCATGACAATGTACTTTATGGTTTACCAAACTTTTATTGCATTGAGGGCAAAGTAGGTCATCCAAAAGGTCTCCCTCTTTGATGGGAACGGATGCCTTTATATCAAAAACATCAAGGAAAGGGCTTAATTTTAGTATAAGATCTTCATTTTTGTACTTGCCATTGAATATTAATGACTTTTCATTTTTCTTCTCTACATTAAATGTGTTTCTACAATGTGGGCAGTAAAAACTTAAGTAGGTTTTATATTTTAGATATCTTACATCTTGTTCAAACATAGCATTTAGGTATTAAATAAAAACGTGATTAAATTATATTAAGGCAAAATATTATCTGATAGAATATAGCAAGGAATCTTTTTCATCTTTTATATACAATGAATTTCTGTTTTCAATTTCTTCAAAATCTACTTCATGTCCGTTAAAATCTGGTCCATCAACACAACAAAATTTGGTTTCTCCTTCTACTTTAACTCTACAGCCACCACACATTCCCGTACCATCAATCATAATAGGATTTAGGCTTACCATTGTGGGTAAGTCATATTTTTTTGTTAGTTTACATACGTTTTTCATCATAACAATCGGGCCGATAGCATAAACTAATTTTATATCGTATCTTTCGTCAAGATACTTTCCTAATGGTGTTGTAACAAAACCTCTTTCGCCATAACTTCCATCATCCGTTGTTACAACAAGTTCATCACAAATTGTGCGCATCTCGTTTTCAAGAATCAACATTTCTTTTTCCTGTGCTCCAATAATTCCAATTACATAATTTCCTGCTTCTTTAAAGGCTTTGGCAACATGATGAAGAATAGCTACACCAGTACCGCCACCGACCATTACGACAGTACCCTTTTTCTCAATTTCAGCAGGTTTTCCAAGTGGGCCTACAACATCAAGAACAAGATCACCTTCATTTAATGACCGCATTAATGCTGTGGTTTTACCAACAACCTGAAAAATTATTGTAATGATACCGGCAAATTCATCTTTATCAGCTACAGTAAGCGGAATACGCTCACCCGTTTCATTAACTCTTAATATTATGAATTGTCCGGATTTAATTTTTTTGGCAATTTTTGGGGCGCTAATATCAAAACGAATTATCGTTCCTTTAGCCATTTCCTGTTTTCTTACAATTTGAAACATATCTTAGTAATTGTTTTTTATTAATTCGTTTAACTTATTTTTATGAAATATTACTTTATTTAAAGGAATTTCATTCTATCATTTGTTTCAAACGAATGTTTGACTGGTATTTGTTTGCTGAAAATCCTTATTGTTTGCAAATTTTTTTAATAGTTCTCTAATGCAAAAGATTTAATACATCTACCATTCAAGGCTATCTTCTAATTCAATATCGTGAAGATCGTCTTCATCAAGTCCATGCCATCTGCATCCCTTCTTTGAGCATAAATAGAAATCAATGAATTTTGTTCTGGCGCTAACAGCAATTTTAGCTGCAGGAGAACCACATTGTTTGCATCTCTCTTTATTATCAATCAAACTGTTATTGCAGTGGAAACATTCAAGACCGTTAACTACGGCATCTTCAGGTAACCTGACTGTTGATTTTGAACTAAACACATTCAAATAAGGGCTTAAAAATATGAAACCTGTTTCTTTGTTTTCCTTAATAATTTTTAACTTTACCAAACCTTTCTCAATCAACGACTTATTACAGTGAGGACAATATGTATGAAGGTAAGTTCCCGACTCAATAATTTCTTTCGATTCTCCGCTTTCCTTAATTCCTTCCGGTATATGGTCCAAGAAATCACCAAGATGGTAAAATTTTGATAATGTTTCTGATAAATTATCTATCTCAAGGAAATGATTTTTACATCCAACTCGTGAACAAATGCTTACTTTCCCTCCAACATCTAATAAAAATGGTATCATCTCAGCCTGACAATCTTCACATTCAATGTTACTTAAAATTTCTGCTAAACAATGTGGACAATAAATTTTTACAATATCATTATCAGGTAACTCAATATTACATCTGATATTATAACTTTCATAAATCGAACTCAGATGGAGTGTTCCCTTTTCTTTCCGGGTTTCAATATTTACTTTGATACTTGGATTACCATCAATGAGTGTTTTTTTATCAATTAATGATGTTTTGCAATTAGGGCATTTTACTTTTAAAGAAATAAAATCATACAGTATTTCATCCATATATAATAAGTTTTAAGTTTTAATTGCAATAATAATAAAAAATGTTTCTAACATACTTATTTAAACAAAAATAATTTCAAATTTTTGATAAGTGAAGAAAAATCAATATATTTGGAGAAAAATCACTTAGTCTATTTATATAGCTATGTTGAAAAAAAGCTGAGAATAATAAAGATATAATTTATGAACGATACGATTGAGACAATTTTATTCCGATATATTTCAAAAGATCCGGGAAGTTTGATACCGGTTCTTCAATCGGTTCAAAAAAAAGAGGGATACATTTCAAGAGAATCGCTTGAAAAAATCTCTAAATATTTTAAAATTTCCAAGAGTCGGATCTATGGAGTTGCAACTTTTTATTCACAATTCAGGTTTAATCCGCCCGGAAGGAATTCAATAAAAATATGCCTCGGAACAGCCTGTCATGTTCAGGGCGGAGATTTCATTTTAAAAGCTCTTCAATCTGAAATTGGAATATCACCCGGAGAAACAACAGAAGACAGACGGTATGATCTTGAAAGAATAGCCTGCCTCGGATGTTGTGCCTTAGCTCCGGTTGTTATGATTAATAATAAAATTCATAGTCGCATTTCGGTAATAAAATTAAAAGAATTATTAAATAATTATGAATAATTTATTTGAAAAAATCCAAAAAGAAGCTAAAAAAGAATGGTTTGATTTGCAAAACAGTTCTTATCCGCTTATTTTCATCGGGATGGGAAGTTGTGGCCTGGCTTCAGGAGCAGGTGAAGTTTGGAATAATGTGCACAACTTAATAAATGAAAAAAAGCTTAAAGCAAAACTTATTAAAGTCGGATGTATCGGGCCTTGTTATTTAGAACCTTTTCTCGACATCCAAAAACCGGATTCTTTACGCATGAGTTTTAATAATGTAGATGAATCTAAAGCAAAAAAACTAATTTCAGAATATTTAATTAATGGTGAAACAAAACAAAAACCACTCGGGCATCTTGGTAAACCAAAAGAAGATTTTGAAGGGGTAAGATCATTTTGGGATCAGGCAATGCTGAAGCACCAGAAAAGGGTTGTTTTAAGAAATTGCGGAATTATTGATCCCGAAAACATTAATCATTACATCGCCAAAGGCGGATTTACAGGGTTAATTAATTCATTTAATAAAGGTTATGAGGGAGTTATTGAAGAAATAAAACTGTCGGGTTTAAGAGGCAGGGGTGGTGCAGGTTTTCCAACTTACAAAAAGTGGCAGTTTTGCCGTGATGCAAAAGGATTTCCAAAATATCTAATTTGTAATGCTGATGAAGGCGATCCCGGTGCATTTATGAACCGCTCATTAATGGAAGGCGATCCGTTTTCTTTATTAGAAGGAATGCTGATTGCAGCATATGCAATTGGGGCCAATTTTGGATATATTTATATACGGGCCGAGTATCCCTTAGCAATTGAAAGATTAAAAAATGCAATAAATGAAATGCAAAAACTCGGGTTGATCGGGAATAATATTTTAGACACGGGTTTTAATTTTGAAATAAAAATAAAAGAAGGTGCGGGAGCTTTTGTGTGCGGTGAAGAAACTGCATTAATTGCCTCAATTGAAGGGCTCAGAGGAATGCCGCGAAGCAGGCCCCCATTTCCGGCAGTTTCAGGCCTGAACGGAAATCCGACAAATATTAATAATGTTGAAACTCTTGCTACTATTCCAAATATTCTTCGCAAGGGAGGAGAATGGTATTCAAATTTTGGTACCCAAAAAAGTAAAGGAACTAAAACATTTGCACTTGTCGGGAAGGTCCGCAGAACAGGATTAATCGAAGTACCTATGGGCACAACTTTACGAAACATAATTTTTTATATCGGTGGAGGAACCATTAAACCTTTTAAGGCAGTTCAAACCGGTGGCCCTTCAGGTGGTTGTCTTTCTGAGAATTTCCTTGATCAGCCTGTTGACTATGAATCGCTTGCACAAGCAGGCTCAATAATTGGTTCGGGTGGACTTATTGTGATGGATCAGAATACGTGCATGGTAGATGTGGCAAAATATTTTCTGAATTTCACAAGTCAGGAAAGTTGCGGAAAATGTGCCCCCTGCCGCGTTGGAACACATAAAATGGTAGAAATACTCAATGAAATAACAGAAGGCAAAGCAGTAGTCGGGGATATTGAAGTTTTAGAAAAACTTTCAAATACTATAAAGAAAACTTCATTGTGCGGGCTTGGACAAACCGCCCCTAATCCGGTTCTTACGACATTAAAATATTTTAAGGATGAATACCTTGCACATGTAAACGAAAAACGTTGCCCGGCAGCAGTTTGCCGCGATTTGGTCGAATATAGTGTTATTAAAGAAAAGTGTACGGGTTGTCAGAGATGTGTAAATGTTTGTCCGACAGGAGCCATAACAGGACCGCGTAGCGAACCTCATAATCTTGATCCCGATAAATGTATTAAATGCCGTGCCTGCTATGAAATTTGTCGCTTTGATGCAATTGCCGGGGACGCAATAGTAATTGCCTAATTTGGAAATATGGAGACTACAGGAAATAAGGGAAATATGGGCATTAAGGGTAATTCAACCTTTAAACCATTATTTCCCATATACCCCAACACTAACTATGAAGAAAACAGGAATTGATTAAAAAAACTCAACAGTTACAAAAACCGTAATAGAATAAATATTATGAATGATACCGAAACTCAAAATATTCCCATAAAAATTGATGGAAAAACAATTTTCACTAAGCCCGGAACGACAATATTAGAAGTTGCGAGAAAGGCCGGTATATATATTCCGCATTTGTGTTATCTCGAAAATATTAAACCCTACGGAGCCTGCCGGTTATGTATCGTTGTAATAAAAAATGCACGATCAATTTTTACCGCTTGTACAACTCCGGTTGAGAGGGATATGGAGATAAAAACCAATAGCCCTGAATTGCAGAAACTCAGACGTGAAGTATTTGAGCTTATACTTTCCGAACATCCTTTCACCTGTTTGGTTTGTAAGGATAAAAATAATTGCCATGAATTTATGAGTACAACACGAAAAGTCAGTGTAACTACGGGTTGTAATTTTTGTACAAATAATTCAATGTGCGAATTGCAGGATTTGGTCGAATATTTAAATCTTGAAGAAATTAATTTTCCATGGAAATACAAAGAAATTGAACCTCAGAAAAACAATCCGTTTTTTGATATTGATTACAATCTGTGTGTATTATGTGGCCGGTGTGTGAGAGTTTGTAACGAAATACGAAACAGCGGTGTTCTTGATTTTAGTCAGCGGGGAAATTCAATGATAGTCGGAACAGCTTTCGACGAAACACAATTAGAAGCAGGATGTGAATTTTGTGGTGCCTGCATCGATGTTTGTCCAACCGGATCTTTATCTGAGAAAATTGGAAAATGGCGCGGAGTACCCAAGGAGTCAGTAATAACTAATTGCGTTCTTTGTTCCATTGCCTGCAAAATGAACATAAATAAAAAAGATAATCGAATTATAAATGTTGGCCCTAAATATAATGAGAGAACAAAACCTTTTCAACTTTGTTTACGTGGGAAATTTGTTCCAGGCGATATAGTTCATAATCCGGAAAGAATTCTTAATCCGCTAATTAAAAAAGGAAATAAATGGATAGAAGTTAGCATGCAGGAGGCTATTGACTTTACGGTAACAAATTTGAAAAAATATACGGGAAATCAGTTTGGAATTATTGGCTCAGCCCACGAAACCTTGGAGAGCAACTACTTATTACAAAAGTTTTCGCGACAGGTTATGAAATCCAATAATATTGACTTGCAATCATCTTTGCCTGATAAGAATTTAATCAAAAATATTCATAATTATTTTACTTATAATAAAGCTATTGAAATTGACGATTTACCAAAAGCCGATACTATTTTTGTTATTGGTGCACAAACAAATTTTTCTCACCCGATAATTGAAAACCGAATAAGAGAAGCAGCCAAAAACCACAAAACAATAATTGTTGCCAATTCGCATGAAACAAGAACTTCTTATTTTGCCGGACACAATATTATTTATAAACAAGGAGAAGAAAACACATTTTTAATTTCTTTATTATTAGCTTTTAAAGAGATGGATTTGGGTAGATTTAGAAACCGGTTTCAGAAAGGCCTCGAGGATTATGATATAAATAAAACCTTAAAAAAATGTAATGTTTCTAAAAAGGATTTTGAAAAAATTGCCGAATTATTGATCAATTCAAAAAACCTGGTAATTGTTGCAGGCGATGAACTTTTCTCAAAAAACGATAGTATTTTTATTTTTAACATACTTTTAAATCTGAAAAAACTCCTGAAAACACACATATCCTGTGATATTATTTGCTTACTAAACGAAACTAATTTTTACGGTGGAACATTAATGGGAATACATCCTGATTTGTTACCGGGTTTTAAAGATATTACAGTAGAAAAAAATATTAAAAAATGGTCAGAGAACTGGCGTACTGAATTAAATAAAATTCCCGGTTTTTCTTTTAGTGAAATGATCAATAATATTGGCGAAAATGGTATAGAATCATTATTTGTTGTTGGAGATATTCCGCCATTTTCTGAATTAAATAAACTTAAATACATGATTCAGCAAAATATGTTTTTAACTGAATCCTCTAAATATGCAAATGTGTTTTTCCCAATATCATCTTTTTCCGAAACTCATGGGCATATTATTAATATTGAGCAAAAAATCATTGAACTCAATAAAGTTATTGTTCCCGAAGAAAATGTGAAATCAAGTGGTGAAACAATTTCTTGCATTGCACGTGCAATGCAGGAAAAAGGTTTTGATTTTGAGAATACCGAGAATGTTTTCGATGAAATTAAAGAATTAATGGATTTATCATTTAATATTAAAAATGATCCAAAACAGGACATTTTGTTAGATTTAAAAAGAAAATTCCCAGCCAAAAAGAAAAAATTCATTTATAATAATCTAAGAAACAAATATTTTAATTACCTCGGAAATGACCTTACAAAATTAATCCCTGATCTTAAAAAGATCTTAACCGAATAAAACTGATAAATAATTAAGAAAAGAGTAAAACCCATGGTAAAAATATTAGAAAAAGAACATATTGCTCCCAACGTACATTCATGTACTGTTTTTGCTCCCGAAATAGCAAAAAAAGCACTTCCGGGCCATTTCGTAATTATTATTCCCGATGAATATTGCGAACGAATTCCAATTACTATTGCCGATTGCAATATCGAAAAAGGAAGTGTAACTTTCATATTTTTAGAAATCGGGGCATCAACACAAAGGCTTGCCGAACTAAATTCAGGCGATAATATTTATTCATTTACAGGCCCTCTTGGTAAAGCTTTCGAAATTAAAAAATTCGGAACCGTTTGGCTTATAGGCGGATGTTATGGAATTGGAGGAATTTATCCGCTTGCAAAAGCCATGAAAGAAAAGAATAATACAGTTATTTGTTTTTCAGAAGCCCGCAGTAAATTTTTACTTTACTGGAATGAAAAACTTGAAGAAGTTTCGGATGAAGTAAGATACTCAACCGTTGATGATTCTCTGGGGACAAAGGGACATTCTTACGACCGCATGGAAAGTGAGTTGCAATCCGGTGAAAAACCTGATATTATCATAGCTATCGGTTGCACATATTTGATCTTTCGTGTTGCAGAAACAACGCGCCCTTTTGGAATAAAAACAATTGTTAGCATGAATCCGGTAATGATCGACGGTACGGGAATGTGTGGTGCATGTCGGTTGGAAGTAGATGGTGTAACAAAATTTGCTTGTGTTGACGGCCCTCATTTTGATGCTCATAAAATTAATTGGGATATAATCAGGTCAAGGCGAAAAGCCTATCTCGAAGAAGAAATCATTTCAAAAGAAAGGTTGTAATTATGGCAAAGATAAGTCCAAAAAAAACTCCAATGCGGGAGCAGCCTCCCATGGAAAGAATTAAAAACTATGATGAAGTACCTTATGGATATTCTCCTGAAGAAGCAATTACCGAGGCTCAACGATGTCTGCAATGTAAAAAACCGAAATGTGTCGAGGGTTGTCCTGTTGAAATTGATATCCCGGGTTTTATCGGATTTATTGCAAAAAATGAATTCCGGCCGGGAATTAACCGTTTAAAAGAAAAAAACATTCTACCGGCTATTTGTGGCAGGGTATGTCCCCAGGAAGAACAATGCGAAATAAAATGTATTGTAGGAAAGAAAAACGAACCGGTAGCCATCGGAAGGCTTGAACGTTTTTTAGCTGATTGGGAAAGAAATCAGGAAAAGAGTGACATTCCTACCAGGCCAAAATTTAGTGGTAAAAAGGTTGCTGTTGTAGGTGCCGGGCCGGCAGGTATTACAGCAGCTGCCGATTTGGCAAAACTGGGCCATAAAGTTGATATTTTTGAGGCTCTTCATCAACCTGGAGGAGTGTTGGTTTACGGAATTCCTGAATTCAGATTACCAAAAGCAATTGTTTTTAAAGAAATAGATTATTTAAAAACTCTTGGAGTAAATTTATATACCGATTTTGTTATTGGAATGATAAAAAGTATTGATGAATTACTGGAGGAATATAATGCTGTTTTTTTAGGAACAGGTGCAGGTTTGCCGTGGTTTTTAAATGTTCCGGGCGAAAACTTAAATGGTATTTATTCGGCTAATGAGTATCTTACCCGTTCAAACCTGATGAAAGCGTATTTGTTTCCGAAATACAAAACGCCGGTTATAAAAGGCAAAAGAGTTGCTACTGTCGGAGGAGGGAATGTTGCAATGGATTGTGCCAGAACCGCTTTACGTTTAGGCGCCGAAGAGTCTATATTAATTTACAGAAGATCAAGGCCTGAGATGCCGGCCCGTAATGAGGAAATTCATCATGCAGAGCAAGAAGGCGTAATATTTAAATTGCTTTCTAATCCCGCAGAATTTCGTGGTGATAAAAATTATTGTTTAAAAGAAGTTGAATGCATAAGCATGGAACTGGGCGAGCCTGATGATTCGGGAAGAAGAAGGCCGGTTCCAATTGAGGGAGCTAACTTTACAATGCCTATTGATGTTGCGGTTATTGCAATTGGAAATAATCCAAATCCACTAATTCCTTCAACAACACCCGATATTAAAATCGGGAAATGGGGAAACATTATAACTGATCCCAAAACAGGAAAAACCTCAAAAAAAGGTGTTTTTGCCGGTGGAGATGTTGCGACAGGTGCGGCAACAGTTATTCTTGCCATGGGAGCCGGAAAAATTGCAGCACGAGGAATACATGATTATCTTGTTTATGGAAGCTAATGAGGGATACTTACGACCGCTTTGTGTTTCTTTATGAAACAGCTATTACACTGAGTTACTCAAAGTACCCACTATGTTGCACAAATAATAAAGAGGTCAATAAAAACTTCCTATAAGCCAGGAATTCTGAACTCATTAATTTATCGGCTTTTCCAAATATCCGGATTACGGCTTGTATGCAGAATAGCAGATATAATTATGGTTTTATTCTTTTCATCAATTGTGTAATGAAGCATAAAAGGAAATACGCTTAAAACAGCAGTTCTAACATCATCATAGCGTACATTATATGCTTTTGGATTTTGTTTTATCAAATAGATAGTATCACGAACCTGAACTGTAAACTTTTTTCCAAGGCCTTTTTGTTTTTCATTGTACCAAATGGCAACTTCTCTAATATCTTCTTTGGCAAGAAAAAGAATAATAGATTTATACATTATAGTTCTTTTTCAATATCATCCATAGCAATATCAAAATCCAAAGCTTTTTCAGGATTGTTTTTGTATTCATCAAGACGTTTTCTTACTACATCCATATGCCAGGCAGGAAGATCAATTTCCTCCCGTTCAATACCTTTATATTTGCTTTTAAGAGCATTCCATTCTTTAATTGGAATGAAAACACCCGTTGTTTGTCCTGTGCTATCCGAAATATATTGCAGGTTCATAACAATTGATTTTTAAAAAGTATATGTTTATTGCATTTTACAAAACTACTATTGATCTCTACAAAATTAATCAATTTTTATGAATAAACTAAACTCTTACCATTCATCGCTATCTTCCAGCCTAATATCGTACAGATCGTCTTCGCTTAAACCATGCCATCTGCAACCTTTTTTAGTACAAAGATAAAAATCCAATAATTTAGTACGTGCAGAGATTGAGATTTTGGCAACAGGCGAGTCACAACTACCGCATTTTATATTATCTACTATCAAACTTTTGTCACAATGGGGGCACTGTACATCACCCACAGTTTTATCCTCGGATAAAAATATTGTTGATTTAGAAGTAAAGACATTTAAATAAGGGCTTAGCATTAAAAATCCGGTTTCACCATTTTTGATTTTTAGCTTAAGCAGATCATTTTCAATGAGGCTTTTTTTGCAATGTGGGCAATATGCCTGAAGGAATGCTCCCGATTCAATTGTTTCTTTAAAATCACTTACAATTTTGGGTTTAGTTTCCTTTTTTTCACCTTCTTGTGAAGATTTTTTTGAATGATGCGAACCACTATAACCATACTCCTGATAAAGTTTTTTTAAAGCCACCGAAAGATCATCGAACTCAATTTTATGGTTTTTACATCCACTTCGTGAGCAAATGCTTACTTTTCCACCCATGTCTAAATATAAAGGTACCATAGGTGCTCCACAAGTCAGACATTCCTGTTCAGAAATTATTTTGGCTTCACATTCCGGACACGAAAAACTTGCAACTCCTCCTTTAGGTAAATCAATATCCGATATAAAATTATAGCTTCCGTAGATTGAGCTTAATCTTATTACTCCTTTTTTTCCGGAAATTTCAATATTTAATTTGATACTTGGTTCATTGTCCACCTTATGGTCTTCATCCATAAGTGATTTACCGCAAACCGGACACTTCAAATTTAATGAAACAAAATCGTACATGTGTGTTTTTTTTAATTTTTAAATTATGCACAATATTAGAAAAAAAACCCAAACGTTAATGAATTACAGAAATAAAAAAAACTTAAAATGCATTCAATTGCTGATATAATTACCTGATACAGAACAATAAAAAAGAAAAAAATAATGTAATTTAAAGTTGTTTTAAATAATTTAATCAACCGTAATCACAGAAATTCTTTTTTTACCATCCATACGTACCTTAACGGGTTTCTCAAATCGAACATGCCTGAAAAACTTTGTTTTTTCAATCAACTTTTGTTCATCAAGGATATTATAAGAAATATAACTTTTCGAGTTGCCGTTTTGCACTGAAAAGTAACCTACATTCATTGAAGTAACATTATGAAAGAAATGAGAACCTGAGGAAGCATCTAACGGATAATCTTCCAAACTTGTTTCTACAATAATTTTTGCATTAGAAATTTGAGGCCAATTTACCGGAATTCCTATCCATTTATCCCGTGTTCCCCATCTTCCCGGGCCAAACAAAATATATTGACGATTTTCTTCTATCATTTTTTTATTCAAAATATCAATTTCTTTCGCCATTTCTTCGGTTTGTGATTTATCGAAACGAGAATTGTCAATATAAATAACATCCTGAATTGTTTTCAGAATTCCATTTCCCATTCCTTTCTCCGTTAAAAGAATTATGCTTTCTTTATTAATTTTATTTAAATCAATTTCATAATCCTGAGCTGAACCTATTAAAGGTTTAATTTGCAATAAATAAAATGAAGCTTTATTGTCATTGTCTTTTGTAAGATCGACCGCAAATTCAATCTCAACCGGTGAGCCTAATGCTTCTTTAACAACATCCAAAACAACCTCAATGGTTTTTGCCAAAGGAGTGTAATTATATTTTAAAATATTTGCAAAGTTTATAATTCTTGGGCCGGATTTATTAATTCCCGGATAGATAGTATCATTATCAATATCATATACCGAAGCACTATGTTTCAGATTTCCATGTCTTTCGGCCTCATCAATGTCAAGCAATGTAAGCCCTGCAGTGTCTCCTTCAAGCAGGTTAACGTTTTCCTTTTTCAAATCGACTGCAAAAAATTTCACCTGCGAATTTTTAAATTGAGTTTTTGGAGTGTTTATTTCCGTTGACGGATATTTTGGTGAGAAACGATAAGCTTTATCTCCTTCAACAACATATTTCCCGAGGCCGACGGCAGCAATGGCAAAACCTTCTTCGGGTTTCATGTGTGCAAATGGATAATAATTATATGATTGTGCAACTCCGCTAATATGTGGGTAATAAGTGTTCTCGAATTTATTTCCAACTACTTCCTGAATAATAACTGCCATTTTTTCATCTTCGATTTTAAAATTAACTGCTTCAATATATCCGCGAGCAATATTTGAATATATTGAGGCAAAAACCAATTTTATTGCGTCAAGGGTTTGTTTCAACCTCACATTAATATCGGGATGATTATTTGGTAATAAATATGTTTCAAAAATTCCTGCGAACGGCTGGTTTAATGAATCCTCAAAAAGCCCGGATGACCTGATTGCCAAAGGTTTTTTGATTTTTCGAAGTATTATTTTTATTCGTCTTGAAAGTGTATCGGTGAGTTTTGCCTTAAGGAAAATATTTTTTATATGGTTATAATCTTTAATATCATGAATTTTGCTGTGTAGTTTGTTGTTATCAAGAAATAAATCAAACTCGTTCGTGCCTATTACAGAAGTTTTCGGTGTACGAATATTTATGTTGGTAACATGTTTTGAGAAATCATAATTATAAATTAAAGAATTTATAAAAGCGAGGCCTCTTCCTTTCCCTCCCAGCGATCCGTCGGAGAGATTTACAATATTGGTTTCGTCTAAAATTGCAGATTCTTCAAATGGAATAATTTTTCCTTTATTTTGTTCGTTTCGAAATTTTTGAATTACATCAATCAGAACTTCTCTGATTTTTTGAGAGTTTTTAAAATCGCTAACTTTATGAGGACTAAGAATTTTTGCAGCCTGAATTTCACCTCTTGCCATCAACCATAGCGAAAAATGATTTTTTCGGGCATGATATAATAAAGACTCGTCGGGTATGGTTTTTAATTGATTCTCGAATTCCTTTAAAGTTTTTGCCATACCTATTTGCCGTCCCGAATCATCCCTGTAAATAAAATTCCCGAAACCGAGATAATGAACTATAAAGCTTTCAAAATCCTGTATCAAAGTTTCCGAGTTTTTATTAATAAAAGTTGTCTTCAGTTTATGAGCTATCTCGGCATTTGAATCTTCTGATGATTGAATTATTGTAGGAATTTCTTTAATGCTTTTTCTTGTATGTTTCACGAGTTCAAATCCTGCCTTACTATTAATTTTTCCCGCTTTTTCATATTTCACATCAGTAATCAAACATAACATATAATCTCTATATCTATCCAATATTTTAGCTGCACCTTCGTAGCTTGATGTAAGAATTATTTTTGGCCTTGCTCGCAGCCGGAGGACCTTATATAGTTCATCGGTGCTGACATCGTCGATAAGACGTTTAGTTTGTTCCATTACAATTTTATACAATAAAGGCAAATACCTTGAGTAATATTTAGGTGAATCTTCAACTAAAAGAATTACCCTGACCATTCCGATTTTTGTATCGTTTTCAACATTTATTTTGTCTTCAACCAATTTAATCATTGCAAAGAAAATCCTCGATTCGCCATTCCAAACAAAAGTTCTGTCGATGCTTGTTTCTTTTTTCGATACTGTTTCATAAAAATCAATATCACCACTACTATTTAATAACAGGAAAATCGGAATATACTGAAATTCTTTTTTTATTTTTTTACTTATTTTAACCGGAGTTTTTCTGTCAACACCTGCCATCATTATTATCAAATCGAAATGTTTTGAGCGTAATTGCTCAAAAGCTTCTTCAGAGGATGAAACACCTGTAATTCGAGGGATGGAAGTTAAATTTAATTGCTGATATTCACCTAATACATGTTCTGAGAACCGCCCTTCTTTCTCAATACTATAAGCATCGTATAAATTGGCGATAAGAAGAATTTCCCTTACTTTAAATGGCATCAAATCGTGATAAATATCGCGATCGGAATTACTTTTATTGAGAAATTTTTGCAATAATCTTCGACTGGTAATCTGAGTATCTTTATGTGTATGTTCTGTTATTATTTTTTCTTTTTTAATACTTTGTTTTAAAACCGCTTTGCCGGTGATTTGATTAAGATAACCTGAAATCAAATTAGCGATATTAATTAGCAGGTCTCTTTCTTCGCTTAAAAAAGGCCCTTCATCAAATTTTGGAAAATCCTTTAGATAAAAAATTTCTATAACACCTTCTTTTTTATCAATTGTATCAAAACTTTGTTCTTGTTTCCACTGTGACAAAACAAAATTCGGTGAATGATATTCCTTATTATCAAATTTAATTCTTGCTGTTGAATATTCAGGATATTGATAGGCTTCAGGCAAAATATGACAAATATGCTGAAGTGTTTCATCTAAAGATTTACCTTGCTTTATAATATTTGTTGTTTTATTAATTGCCGATAATTCCTTTAATCGTTCTAAACTTTCTTTTCGGAATTTTTTTATATTTTCCGGTATTTTATCGAACTTCTTCATGTCATTAATTGGTTGCATATTTACAATTCCAAAAAAAACTTCAGGTATTTTCCCTAAAACATTAGGAAATTATCCACCCTAAGTATTAATTCATTAATTTATTTGTTACAAAATTAACAGATATTATGCGAAAAAAGAGTAACAATTTATTTAAAAAAAAAATTTTTTCTTGTATTTGAAAAATATTTTCTAATATTGCTGTAAAATTAAATTATTAATAATCTAAAATACAAAGGCAAAGAAAATTATGACAAACAATGCTTATGACCAATTAGTCAATGATTTTATGGCTAAAATTATTGCAAAAAATGCTGGTGAAACCGAATTTCATCAAGCTGTTCAGGAAGTTGTTGAAAGTTTAATTCCGTTTATTGAAGAAAACCCTCAATACAAAGTAGCAAAAATTCTGGAAAGAATTGCTGAACCGGAAAGAGTAATTCTTTTTAGAGTCCCCTGGGTTGATGATAAAGGAGAAGTACAAATCAACAAAGGTTTTAGAATTGAAATGAATAGCGCAATTGGGCCTTACAAAGGCGGATTACGTTTTCACCCGACAGTAAACCTTGGAATTTTAAAATTCTTAGCATACGAACAAGTTTATAAAAACAGTTTGACTACACTCCCAATGGGTGGCGGTAAAGGTGGCTCTGATTTCGATCCTAAAGGAAAATCAGACAATGAAGTTATGAAATTTTGTCAAAGTTTTATGACAGAATTATGCAGACATATTGGCCCGAATACTGATGTACCTGCAGGTGATATCGGAGTTGGCGGACGTGAAATCGGTTTTATGTTCGGACAATATAAAAGGATCAGAAATGAATTTACAGGTGTTTTAACCGGTAAAGGCCGTGAATGGGGCGGAAGCTTAATTCGTCCGGAAGCTACAGGTTATGGTGCCACATATTTCGCTGCCGAAATGTTAAAAACAAGAGGTGATTCTTTAGAAGGAAAAGTTGTTGCTATTTCCGGTTCTGGAAATGTTGCTCAATTCGCTACCGAAAAAGTTAATGATTTAGGTGGAAAAGTTGTTACTTTATCTGATTCATCAGGATACATTTACGACCCTGATGGAATTGATGCAGAAAAATTAGCTTATGTTATGGAGCTTAAAAACGTAAAAAGAGGCAGGATTAAAGAATATGCCGAAAAATACGGATGCGAATTTCATGCAGGTTTAAGGCCATGGGGTGTTAAATGTGATGTTGCTATGCCAAATGCTACACAAAACGAAATCAACGAAGATGAAGCTAAAATGTTAGTTGATAACGGATGTTATTGCATTTCGGAAGGTGCAAATATGCCATCAACTCCTGAGGCAGTTGCTGTTTATCAAGAAGCTAAAATTCTTTACGGACCTGGTAAAGCTGCAAATGCAGGTGGTGTTGCTGTTTCAGGTCTTGAAATGTCGCAAAATTCATTAAGGCTTTCATGGACTAGAGAAGAAGTTGACGGAAGATTACAAACCATTATGAAAGACATACACGAAACTTGTGTAAAATATGGTACTGTTGATGATAAATATATCGACTATGTAAAAGGAGCTAATATTGGTGGTTTTGTTAAAGTTGCCGATGCAATGCTTGCTCAAGGTGTAATTTAATTCAAATTAAATAATTAGTTTAGGCCCTGTAAGTTCTGCTTGCAGGGCTTTTTTTATTTTATTTTTTTCATGTAGTTATGTATGTTTTCATTAGAAATTGTATAAATTTGTAAAATATAAATATTTCACTGTTATACAATTTAGTTTTATTGGATTAAAAATAAAGTTTATTAAAAAATGAAAAAAATTTATTTATTTACAGTAGTGATTGTTTTTGGGTTATTTATTGGCTCATGTGAAAAAGAATCTGGTAATGATTCTACAAATTCAAAAGTGTTTAAAGAAAAAATTATTGGTTCATGGATTTGGACTTCTGAAAAAGGTCAAACGGTTCAAACAGATACAAATGAATATAGTATTAATATATATAATTGCCCTGAAAAATTGGAGTTTAGAGAAATTATTCAATGGGAAACTATATGGGAATTTGAGCTTGATGGTGATTTTGAAGAAAAACTAAGTTATAACAATTGGGAACACGATTTGCAAGCATCTCAGGATAGCTGTTTTGAATTGTATGAAAATTATATATTTCTAAGGGAGAACAATGGAATTTGGGAATTAGAAAATAATAATCAAGGATTAGAAATAAAACAAAGATTATTTTATGCTGATGATTCTATAACACATGATTATATTATTATAAGTGTATCAGAGGATGAATTGGTCTTAGAGAAGGATGATTTACTTAAAACAAAATTATTTTTTATGAAGAGGGAATAACTGTTGTTTCCCAAAAAATATTTCATAATGAAAGAATTATTCAAAACAGGATTAATACTTTTTTCAGCTTTAATCATTTCACAAAAAGCTTTTCCACAAAAGGAAAACACAAAAGAACATATAAGAAGCGAACAACAAATTGAACTTTCACAGGGTTATAGTTTTATTTCCTCCAGAATTATACCTGAAAACCCTGATATGTTGGTTGTTATGGATTCGGTGCTAAACGAAAATCTTGATTTTGTTAGAAATTCTCAAGGCCAGGCCTTACGTAAAATCGGCCCAAATTGGATTAATGGTATTGGTGACTGGATTATTACGGAAGGTTATCTTGTAAAAATGTTTGCTGATGATTCATTTAATATTACCGGCGATGTAGTCGACCCGGAAACTCCGATTCAATTAGAAGCAGGATTTCAGTTTATTAGCTATCTTCCGGAAATTCCTATGGATGCTCTGATTGCATTTGAAACTATAATAGGAGACAATCTTAAATTTATTAGAAACTCACAAGGACAAACATTACATAAAATCGGCCCGAATTGGGTTAATGGTATTGGCGATTGTAACTCCGGTGAGGGTTATTTGGTTAAAATGTTTGCTGCTGATGTTTTAATTTATCCATCAACAAATCAATGGGAACAAACCAGCGGGCCTGCAGGAGGATATATCAGGAGTATTCTTTTTGATGGTAATACAATCTATGCAGCAAGCGGTGGTGGTGTTTTAGCAAGCAACGACAATGGTAATTCCTGGTCGTTTCATAACAATGGCTTAGAAAGTTGTGATACAAAATCTTTAACTAAATTAGGTGAATATATATTTGTTTCAACAGATGAGAATGTATTTCGATCGAATGACCAGGGAATGACATGGGAACCGGCCGGTGAAGAAATGAATGGAAAGTATGTCAAAACACTTGTTGTATGTAATAATGTACTATTTGCCGGAACTTATTTAAGGGGTATTTTCCGTTCGACTGATATGGGGAATACATGGACAGCCGTGAACAATGGCCTTCCGGCAAAATATGTTTATTACTTTGCGACGGACGGAAACAATATATACGCCGGAACTTATCTTGACGGCATGTACAGATCAACAGACCTTGGTGAAACATGGATACCAATCAATAACGGGCTGACTGAAGCAAACATCATGGCTATTATATGTTTTGAGGGCAAAGTGTTTGCAAGCACATTGTCATCCGGTGTTTTTGTTTCTTCAAACAATGGCAACAATTGGGAGCCTTTGGGTACTAATATTCCTTCAGTAAAAGGATTCACTCATCATAACGGTGTAATTTATGCAGCCTCTCATGGAGGAGGTGTTTACATGTCATTGGATTCAGGGCAAACATGGACAACAATAAATTCAGGTTTAAGTGAAACAAACATCTGGGCAATTACCACAAGCGATTCAAGAATATTTGTCGGTGTTAAAAGTGGACATATTTATAAAAGAAATATTTCAGGAGGAAACTGGACACTTAGCTGCAACACCGAATTTTATGCTTGTGCCGGATCTTTGTCCGCCAGTGGTTCAAATTTACTTGCAGGGACACATGGTTCAGGTTTTTTTGCCTCAACTAATAGTGGTGCAAGCTGGACAAAAATTACTTCGATTTGGACCGTTGAAACGAGAGCAATTATTTCATCCAGCCCTTATGTATTTGCAGGAACTGATATGTTGGGTGTTTTCAAGTCATCTAATAATGGAGGTTCTTTCTCAATGTCAAATACCGGCCTTACCAGTGCATGGATTCAGGCCTTTACTATTTGTAGTGGCAAATTGTTTGCAGGAAGCGGCGAAGAAGGGGTTTTTGTTTCAAGTAATGCCGGAGGTAGTTGGAATGCTGTTAACTCCGGACTTGGAAGTGATAACATTCAGGCCCTTGCATCTGATGGCGTCAATATTTATGCTGGTACAGCTGATGCCGGAGTTTATATTTCCGCTAATTTAGGTGAAAACTGGAGTCCCATTAATAACGGATTAACCTCAAGTAACATAACAACAATTCAATATGTAAACGCTTATTTGTTTGCAGGTACTAAATCGGATGGAGTATTTGTCTCAATCGATAATGGAACAAGCTGGAGCCCGGCATCAAGTGGTTTGCCTTTACAATCCAATATTCGTTGTCTTCATATTTATGAAACTGCATTGTTTGCGGGTACCGGCAATGGAGAAGTATTTGTAAGCAACGATTATGGTAATAACTGGATTAATATAAGCAACGGTTTGATTGGAGCACCTGTTTTGTCGCTATATACTTTTGGCGATTACTTGTATGCAGGAGTGAATGCCGGAGGAGTCTGGAAGTTCCCATTATAAGAAATTCAAGGAACTAAAATTAGAGGTATGATTTTAGTTTAACTTTTGTCGAACTTTGTAGAAAACAAAATATATTTTTAAACAGAAAAAATGAAACTTGAAGATTTAGGATATAACTTATACCTGGAGAACTTCCGAAAAGAACAAAATCTTGATTCATTTGGTGTTGGACGAGTAATATCAGAACACAAAGAAAGGTATATTGTCAAATCTGTCGAAAACGAATATGACGCTGAGATAGTTGGGAATTTAAGATTCTCTGCCAAAAACAGGTCTGACTATCCTGCTGTCGGAGATTGGGTTGCCATTTCAGAATATGATGATAACAAAGTGCTTATTCATGCTATTTTTCCAAGAGATACAACAATTGAAAGACAAGCTGTTGGAAAGTTCGGAGAAAAGCAAATTATTGCAACAAATATTGATTATGCTTTCATTGTTCAGGCAGTTGACAGGGATTTTAATATAAACAGAATAGAGAGATACTTAACTATCTGTAATACTTCTAACGTTAATCCAATTATCATTCTCAACAAAATTGATCTAATAAATGATTTGAAATTATCAAACCTGCTTGCTACTGTAAAAGCAAGAATCAAACATTTACCAATAATTGCAATAAGTAATAAAACCCAAAAGGGGTATGAAAAATTACTCAAATTCATTATAAAAGGAAAAACCTATTGTTTACTTGGATCATCGGGAGCAGGAAAATCAACCCTTTTGAACAATGTTTCAGGTAAAGAAATAATGAAAACAAATTCAATAAGTTTAAGCACTAATAAGGGGAAACATGTTACAAGCCATCGGGAATTAATTATACTTGAAAATGGTGGTATTTTAATTGACAATCCGGGAATGAGAGAGGTCGGAATTGCAGATTCAACAAGTGGGATTGAGAGTACATTTGATACAATTTTAAAACTATCTAAAGATTGCAAATTCAAAGATTGTACACATATTCATGAAAATGCTTGCGCAATATTAGAAGCAGTTGATAATGGAGAAATAGACAAGGATTCGTATGAAAACTACTTAAAAATGGTAAAAGAAAGAATTCATTTCGAATCAACTTTGTTAGAGAAACGAAAAAAGGATAAAGAATTCGGAAAAATGGTTAATATCTTTAAAAAGAACAAGAAATTGAATAAGTATTAAGTGCAACAAAAACTCATAATGAATACCGCGGTTTCGCTGCAAACAAAAATAGAACACTGATTTATTATGATTATTATGATTTTAGTTGTATGTTTTAAAATAGAAAAATACGTTAAATACGAGCTGCATCATAGCTATAAATATTATAAGACAAACAACACTTAAATGACAATTACACAATGAATAAATTAATCATTTTCCTACTTATTATTATTTTCATTTCCTGCCAAAATCAAGAAAGAAAATCAGCGAATTCATTACAAGTCAAAAGCAAGGTAGCAGAAGCAAATAAATCGCCTAAAAAACCAATTATGGGTTGGTCAAGCTGGAATAATTTTCGTGTTAACATAAATGAAGACATTATTAAATCACAAGCTGATTTTATGGTTTCAACCGGAATGAAGGATGCCGGATACATCTATATCAATATTGATGATGGTTATTTTGGGGGAAGAGATAAGCAGGGAAATTTATTTTCTCATCCCGAAAAATTTCCAGGTGGAATGAAATCTTTAGCTGTTTACATACATTCCAAAGGATTAAAGGCCGGTATTTATACAGACGCCGGGATCAATACATGTGCCTCATACTGGGACAATGATACTAAAGGTGTTGGTGTAGGACTTTTCGGATATGATAAACAGGACCTTAAACTAATGTTAAATGAATGGAATTATGATTTCATTAAAGTTGATTGGTGCGGTGGTGAATGGCTGGGGCTGAACGAACAAACCAGATATTCTGAAATAGGCAAAATGATCAGAGAAATCCGGCCTGACGTAGTTTACAATATTTGCAGATGGAAATTTCCGGGTAAATGGGCTATTCATATAGCTGATTCCTGGAGAATATCAGGAGATATTACTAATAACTTTGAGTCTGTTCTAAAAATTATTGATTTGAACGCTGACCTATGGAAGTACTCTTCTCCCGGGCATATAAATGATATGGATATGCTTCAGGTTGGCAGGGGTATGAGTTACGAAGAAGATAAAACACATTTCACTATGTGGTGCATTATGAACTCTCCACTCTTGGCAGGTAATGATTTAAGAAATATGTCAAAAGTAACTATTGAAATTTTAACTAATGAAGAAATTATTGCTCTTAATCAAGATCCATTTGGTTATCAGGCACGTCGTTTAATTGATAATGGAGACCTTGAAGTATGGGCAAAACCACTAATTTCTACTAAGAGTGGCAAGGTTGCAGTTGTATTACTTAACAGATCAAACAAAAAGAAAACGGTTACTTTTAACTTAGGTTCGGTAGGGATAGATGCAAAAAAAGGATACACAATGCGTGACTTATGGAAGAAAAAGGATTTCGAAAATTCAAAAAAAGATAAATTAAGTTTTGATGTTTCAGGACATGGTGTTGTGGTTTTATCCATAAATGGAACCTCTAAACCTATTAATGTTTTTCAAAATGAGTAAAAACGCTCTCCTTATTAGATTTTAAAGATGTTCACTTTTGAACATTATACGTAATAATTAAACAAGGACTTGGAGGGCATTTAAATATTTCAATAAAACTTTGAATATTTAATGTAAATAAAACAAAAAAAATTTGGTTTGTTTTTCAAACTTAATTAGATTTGCATTTCAAACTTACTTTTAGTTAATTAAATTTAACAATTATGAATACAACAAAAACAAATCCCGAACCTTTCAATGAAAGTCAATCACTTAAGTTGATCAGGGAAATGATTCAGGTATCACAAAAGAAGCTGAAAAATGATGGGATACTTATCTTGGTTTGGGGTTATGCAATGTCGCTTAGTTGTTTATGCAATTATTTAAATGAGGTTTTATTTTTACCGAATCGAATTCACGGTATATTACAATTTGCTAATCCTTTACTACCAATTTTAGCACTTGGCTTCACTATTTTCTATATTATCAGGCAGAAGAAAAAAGTTACCACCT
Organism: uncultured Bacteroidales bacterium; assembly: GCA_964462015.1. Lineage (GTDB taxonomy): Bacteria > Bacteroidota > Bacteroidia > Bacteroidales > JAEINX01 > JAEINX01. Next base: position 176,484 of record CAYWXI010000003.1, read on the forward strand.
ATATTGGTTTGTCATTGCGTTATGTTTGGATAGCACTATTTATCAGTTTGGTATTAACCAATCTAATCATTTTTAATGTGCTTGGTGAAGTAAACTTCACACTTCAACATCCGTTGTTTATGGTGATTATAGCTTTTGCAATTGTGATAACAGGAATAATTCTAAGATACAAGCCCATTATAATCGGGGGTATTGCTTTCGGGGCAATAGCTTGGGTATGTTCGTATTTGGTTTTAAGAGATCAAATGCTATTGGTTGCTATTGCCTGGTTTATTGCTTTAGTGATTCCCGGCCATATAATATATCTAAAAAGGGATAAATAATCATGTTCAAGGATTTAGATCCATTATTGCATTCACAAGTCAGATTGGCAATAATGTCAATTTTAATTGGTGTTAAATCAGCTGAATTTAGCTATCTCCTCGAAAACATAAAAACAACAAAAGGAAATCTTAGTTTCCAGTTAAATAAACTAAGAGAATCTGAGTATATTAAGATAAAAAAATCCTTTCGGGGTAATTACCCGCTTACTACATGCGAAATTACTGAGACGGGAATTAATGCCTACGAAACCTATATTAACTCAATCTCTGATTACTTTAAAGAATTCAAAAAATAAAGATAATTCAGCTTTACTGATCTTTTAAATATTAAACCATTAAAATGATTGATATTTTACAATATTTATAGGTGTTATATGTGTTATCGTGAGTCTTTTTTTTGGTATCCAC